>CAYMPU010000055.1:0-40082 GCA_964392375.1 uncultured Ohtaekwangia sp.
TGGAGGAGACACCTGAGACGGAGCAAAAGGAACAGAACCGGCAACTCGACCGGCAGAAACGTCTGGCTGACCCGACATTTAAAGGAGCATTTCACGAGCGGAAGCGGAAATAGTAAATTGAGGCCATGAGGGTATTTGGGCTTCTATTCCTGTGGGTCTGCCGCATTGGCTTTGTTTTGGCGCAGGTTCAGAACAACAGCATCAAAGACAGGATCAAGCTTGAACTGGATGCGCCCCCGCTGCATACGTCAACCGCCAAATCGACGGTAGAATGGGAATGCGTGAACAAGGCACTGACAAACAAATGCCTTGTGTATCACAATGATCAGTGGTACTATTTTTCCCTGGCCGCTCCCGGAACACACTACTTAAATATTTCTGCACAACAATGCCGCGATCGTCGCGGAGTGCAGATAATTATTATTGAAGGAAATCCTTGCGAAACAAGTTCGTACCGGATATTGCAGTGCATACCGAAAATCACAAACGAGGAGATTTTTGTTCCGCTCGGGGAACTCAAAGCGAATACCACCTACCTTATCGAAGTGGATGGATTTCTCGGCGACTATTGTGAGTTTGGTATCCAAATAGGTACAAAACCATCCGGGATGCCCATGGAAACCAAAGGACTTGAGACGCTGGATGTCGTGTTGCGCCAAGTGGATAAGCGGATACAACTGGAATGGAAATTGCCAGCCGAAAAGAACTTATCCATTGGAGGTTTCAAGGTATACAAGAGCCAGCAACCATTTGTCCGTTTTGACTTGGAGCGGGAAGTTCCGTTGGAAAGAAATGCGTACGGCCTTCCGGTGCGAGTGTATACCATGCAGGATACCGTAGAGGAATCAGGAGTGTACAAATACCGGGTGTTTGGCCTTCGTGGCGATAACCACGTACCCTTCCTTTATGGTGAAAACCTGGTGTCGTATCACGAGAAACGTATGGCTTCGGCGAACCCCCAAAATTCACAAAAAACTTCTATTCCACTGGATTGTAAAACGGCGACCGAATTTGAAGTTCTTATCTATGAACAGGGAAGTCATGTCTTGCTGACGCAATTCAAAAGAGAGTGCCCTGTGAAGGGGTCTCCTTTGCTTGAAATTGATTTCTCGGAATATGTTACCAAAGGATTTGCTTCATTCCTCGTGCTGATCGTGAGAGCCACTGAAAAGGAAGGGAAAGAGTATTACTTTACCGTAGATACGAAGGGAACGTTGAAAAGAAACTGAGTAGGCTGGTCAAGTTCTGAACCCAAAACTCTATACGGCATGCTCGATCAACCCCGGCTGCCTTTCCTTCATCATGGAAATCACATGGCCAACAGAATTCCCGCTAAGGCTAGCCGTTCATCGAAATGAGGAACTCCTCGTTGTTACGAGTACCCTTCATCTTGGCCTGCAGGAATTCCATGGCCTCAACCGAATTCATGTCACTCATGAACTTGCGAAGGATCCACACGCGCTGCAATTCTTCTTCCTTCATGAGGAGATCCTCACGACGTGTGCCGGAGGCGGGCACGTCGATGGAGGGATAAATCCTGCGATTGGAAAGTTTGCGATCCAGCTGCAATTCCATGTTGCCGGTACCTTTGAATTCTTCAAAAATCACCTCATCCATTTTCGAACCTGTGTCGATCAGGGCTGTTGCAATGATCGTTAGCGAACCGCCATTCTCAATCTTGCGGGCTGCGCCGAAGAAACGCTTGGGCTTATGCAAAGCATTGGCATCCACACCACCAGAGAGAATCTTGCCAGAGGAGGGAACCACGGTATTGTGCGCACGGGCAAGGCGCGTGATGGAGTCAAGGAGGATGACGACGTCGTGGCCGCACTCCGTCATACGTTTGGCTTTCTCCAATACGATGCTGGCAACTTTCACGTGGCGTTCGGCCTGCTCGTCAAACGTAGACGCGATTACCTCTGCGCGTACGCTGCGGGCCATGTCCGTTACTTCTTCAGGGCGCTCATCGATGAGCAATACGATAAGATAAACTTCAGGATGGTTTTCAGCAATCGCGTTGGCAATAGCCTTTAACAAAACAGTTTTTCCAGTCTTGGGCTGAGCAACAATCATTCCTCGCTGCCCTTTTCCGATCGGGGCAAAGAGGTCGAGGATACGCGTCGACATGTTGTCATGCGTGGTGCTCAGCTTGAGTTTTTCATTGGGAAACAATGGCGTCAGGTATTCGAAGGCCACACGATCGCGAATCTCTTCGGATGTCTTGCCGTTGACGTTGTCTACCTTGATTAGTGCGAAGTACTTTTCACCTTCTTTCGGAGGACGAATTTGTCCGCGCACCGTGTCGCCGGTTTTCAGGCCCAACAACTTGATCTGCGAGGGGGACACGTAGATATCATCGGGGCTGGCCAGGTAGTTGTAGTCCGACGAACGCAGGAAGCCATAGCCATCCTGCATCAATTCAAGGACACCTTCACTGGTAACGGCTCCGTCGAAATCTTTGATGCTCATGATGCGAGACCGCTGTTGACGGTCTTGTTGACGGTCCTGGGGCTGGTCCGAACGCTGTCCGGGTTCAATCGCGTTAGGTTGATTTTGTTGCTGCTGCTGCGGATGGCGGGGCTGCCGTGGAGCCTCCTCAAAACGCGGCTGAGCTTCTTCCGTACGCAGGGCGGGAGGCGGAGGGGTCGGTCGCACAGGTCTTGCAGCAGGTGCCGCGGGTTCCGCGGCAGGCTTGCTTTCCCTCGGCGTCGGTGTAGGGGCCACGTTTTCGCGACGACGTACACGAATCTTCCGTTCTCCGGAATCTTCGGGGTCTTTCCCAGGGGTATCAATCAGTGCCTGTTGGTCCAGTATCTTATAGACAAGCTCCTGCTTGGCCAATTTCTTGGCGTTTTTCACCCCAAGTTTTTCGGCAATTTCTTTTAGCTCAGACAACAGTCTGACATTCAAATCATCAATTGTATACATGCGTATTCTAGAAAAATAAAGTGGGTATGGTCAATAAGGAGAAGAGCAAGAATCGTCGGGTTCCCAATCCGGATGGTTATCGGGATAGAAATCAGGAGGTCACGTCACGTTTCAGAAAGGCCGAACTAAAAAGGTTGAATTAACTATGAGAAACGGCCCGGGAGGCCTGATTGACAGTGCAAGTATAGGCCAAATTGACTTATAATCAAATTGACCCAAAAAAAATTGTGCTCGCATTGTGGTAGTTTTGCGGCGACAAACCGAACAGCAATGCTACAGGTTAACAATATTCGGGAGGACAGAGCGCGCGTGTTGGCCGGACTGAAAAAGCGCAACTTTAGCGAAGCCGAAGCTTTGGTGGAAGCGGCCATGGGTCATGATAAAGAGCGTCGGCGCAAGCAGGTATTGCGTGACGAGGCTAATGCGGAACTCAATACACTATCGGCACAGATTGGCGGCCTGATGAAGGAGGGTAAGAAGGCCGAAGCCGAACAGATTCGCAGCCAGGTTGCTGGAAAAAAGGAGGCCATCAAGAACCTGGAAGAGGAGGTAAAGGGGGAAGAAATCAGGCTTCAGGAGATTCTGTATAAGATTCCCAACGTCCCTGCCGACAAAGTCCCTGCGGGAAAAGGGGCCGAAGACAATCTCAATGTCCATCAGCATGGAGCCATGCCTGCCCTGCCGCCAGACGCGCAACCGCATTGGGATCTCATCAAGAAGTACGACATCATCGACTTTGATCTTGGAAACAAGATTTCGGGGGCTGGATTTCCTATCTATAAGGGCAAGGGTGCTAAGCTGCAACGCGCACTCATCAACTTCTTCCTCGACGAAGCATCCCGCATGGGGTACGCTGAAGTTCAACCGCCCATCGTCGTCAATGAGGCCAGTGGCTATGGAACGGGGCAATTGCCTGACAAGGAAGGCCAGATGTATTTTATCAATGCGGATAATCTCTACCTCATTCCAACAGCGGAAGTACCCATCACCAACTTGTATCGCGATGTGATTCTGGAGGAACGTGATCTTCCTGTCCGCAATGTTGGCTATACGCCATGTTTCCGCCGTGAAGCGGGGAGTTGGGGGGCCCACGTTCGCGGACTCAACCGCCTGCATCAATTTGACAAAGTCGAGATTGTACAAATCTGCCGCGCACAGGATTCGTATGCAACGCTGGATGCCATGTGTGACTATGTACAGAGCCTGCTGGAGAAACTCGAGCTGCCATACCGTAAGTTGTTGCTTTGCGGAGGCGACATGGGTTTCAATTCGGCGATGACTTATGATTTTGAAGTCTTCTCGGCGGCGCAGCAGCGCTGGCTGGAAGTGAGCTCGGTCAGCAATTTTGAAACGTTTCAGGCCAATCGACTTCGCCTTCGATTCAAAAACAAGGAAGGCAAGACGGAACTACTGCACACATTGAACGGTAGTGCACTCGCGCTACCACGTATTGTCGCCGCTATACTGGAGAACAACCAAACGCCTGACAGTATCAACATACCCAAAATATTACAGCCCTATACCCGATTCGATCGAATCGATCTTCATCCATAAATCCCATCCGTGAGTTTTAGTGACTTTCATTTTGAACAACGACTCCAGGAAGGACTGGATTCCATGGGCTATGCCAAGCCCACACCCATCCAGGAGATGGCCATACCGGTCATTCTCGACAACAAGGATGTCATCGCCTGCGCCCAGACCGGTACGGGCAAGACAGCTGCGTACATTCTTCCGGTGTTGCATAAAATTCTTCACACCGATCACCGGCATCTTAACACACTCATCATTGCACCAACACGTGAACTGGCCCAGCAGATCGATCAACAGATTGAGGGTTTCGCATATTTCACCGGTGTAAGTTCCATTCCTGTTTATGGCGGAGGTGACGGTGCTACCTGGGAGGTGCAACGTAAAGCGCTGGAACAGGGAGCCGATATCGTTATCGCCACACCAGGTCGCTTGATTGCATTGTTGGCTGGAGGTACGGTAGTGTTTGATCACCTCAAGCATCTCATCCTCGACGAAGCCGATCGCATGCTCGACATGGGTTTCTTCGACGATATCGTAAAGATTATCAGTTATCTCCCCAAGCTGCGCCAGACATTGTTGTTCTCCGCGACGATGCCTCCTCGGATTCGTCAACTGGCCAACAAGATTCTCAACCACCCTCTGGAAATCAACATCGCTGTTGCCAAACCGGCAGAGGGAATTCTGCAGCAGGCCTACATGGTCTACGATTCACAAAAGGAGGCTTTGCTCACGTTTCTGTTGAAGACGCATAACTGGAAAAGTGCCATCATATTTGCCGGAACGAAGGAAATGGTGAAGAAGCTCGGTGCCCGTTTTGAGCGCAACGGACTTCCTGCCAAGGCCTTTCATTCCGACCTGGAGCAAAATGAGCGCGAAGATATTTTGCGGGCCTTCAAAAGTCGCCAACTCAGCATTCTCATCGGAACAGATGTGCTGTCGCGAGGCATTGATGTGGAGGGTATCAGTGCCGTGATCAACTACGATGTGCCTCCGGATCCTGAAGACTATGTTCACCGTGTGGGCCGTACCGCGCGCGCAGAGACTACCGGAACAGCCATTACGTTTATCAACGAACGCGATGCCCGGCGGTTCTTCACCATTGAAAGCCTGATTGGAAGCAATATTCCAAAGCTGGATTTGCCAGCGTCCCTTGGTCCCGGTCCCGACTATCGTCCGGATGAGAGACCGCAAAAGCAGTTTCCGGGCAGGAAGCCTTTCAAGCGCGGAGGACCACCCCGGCGCAGATAACCGTTCAGACTTTATTTCTTCAGCAGTGAGAGGATCTCGTTCAATTTGAGCAGTGCCTCAACGGGGCTCATGGTATTGATATCAATCTTGTCGAGCAGCTCGCGTATTTCTTTCATGCGTGGATCTGCCTCAAACAAGTTCATTTGAAAATTTTCCTTGGGCAGATCGGCCAGTTTCTTTGCCTGGCTGTTCTTACGGTGATCCTTTTCCAGGAAATGCAGAATCTCGTTGGCGCGCAGCACAATCTTGTTGGGCATACCGGCAAGTTGCGCGACGTGGATACCGAAGCTGTGTTCGCTGCCACCTGCTTTCAATTTGCGCATGAAGAGAATCTTGTCGCCCACCTCTTTTACACTCACATTAAAATTCTTCACACGCACGAGATCTTCCGAGAGCTGATTCAATTCGTGGTAGTGCGTGGCAAACAACGTCTTTGGTCGAAAGTCGGCGTGTTGATGCAGGTATTCTACAATTGCCCACGCGATCGACACGCCATCGTATGTACTCGTACCCCGTCCGATTTCATCCATGAGAATGAGGCTTCGGTTACTGAGGTTGTTAAGAATGCTCGCCGTCTCTGTCATCTCAACCATGAAGGTCGACTCGCCTCTGGAGAGGTTGTCCGATGCACCCACGCGGGTAAAAATCTTATCGACGATACCAATGGTTGCAGCGGTAGCCGGCACAAAACTGCCGATCTGGGCCATTAGCACGATCAACGCGGTTTGCCGGAGCAACGCCGATTTTCCAGCCATATTAGGCCCAGTGATGATCAGGATCTGTTGGTTATCGTTGTCGAGATAGACATCGTTGGGGACGTAGGTTTCCCCAACAGGAAGTTGCTTTTCAATGACCGGATGACGGCCGTCTTTGATGTCGAGAGCAGACGTTTCATTGATCTCTGGCTTTGCATACCGATTGGTCCGGGCAACGGAGGCAAACGACAGCAGACAATCGACGGCCCCTATGAGTCGGGCATTTTGCTGAATGGGTGAAGTAAAGTCGGCGGCATGGTGCACAAGTTCCTGGAACAGGCGGAGTTCGATGACCGAGAGTTTTTCTTCAGCGTGGAGGATTTTTTCTTCATACACTTTCAATTCTTCCGTGATGAACCGCTCTGCGTTTACCAGCGTCTGCTTTCGAATCCAGTCGGCTGGTACTTTATCCTTGTTGGCGTTGCTGACTTCAAGGTAATAACCGAATACTTTGTTGTAAGAAACTTTCAGGGAGCTGATGCCCGTGCGTTCCACCTCGCGCCGCTGAACCTGAAGGAGATAGTCTTTACCCGCAAAGGCGATGTTGCGGAGCTCATCCAATTCGGCGTCAACACCCTCTTTGATGATTCCACCCTGGTGAATGAGCATCGGAGCATCTTCTTTGAGTTCTTTTTCGATTTTTTCCAGCAGAAACTCACAGCTGTTCAGCTGGTCAGCTATTTTTTTCAGTTCCGGTGTACCGGACTGTACCAACAATTCCCGGACGGGGGCCACGACAAGAAGAGAGCGCTTCAATTGAATCAACTCGCGCGGATTAATCCGTCCAACAGCGACTTTGGAGATGAGTCGTTCAAGGTCGGCAACCTGGTGAAAGTATCCAGTAATCTTGTCGGCAAAATCCCGTTCCCGGAAGAACGTGTCGACCATGGTAAGGCGCTCCTCAATGGCGTGACGGTCTTTCAGTGGAAGAACCATCCACTTGCGGAGCAGTCGGGATCCCATGGGTGTGACCGTCTGATCCAAAATCTGCAGCAGCGGTACACCACCGTCATTTTGCGATGCCACCAGCTCCAGGTTGCGGATGGTGAACTTGTCGAGCCAGACATACGTCTCTTCGTCCATACGGGAAAGCGAAGCGATGTGATGCGTCTCACGATGTTCCGTGGCTTCGAGGTAGTGCAGCACGGCACCGGCCGCAATGATGGCAGCATCGAGTCCGTCAACGCCGAATCCCTTCAATGATGCTGTCTTGAATTGCTGCAGCAGTTTCTCGTGTGCATAGTCGAACGCGTAGGCCCAGTCGTCGAGAAGAAACGTGGCGTAATCGGCGTCGAAGTGCGGCTCGAAGTGCGTACGTTGACCTTTTGAGAAAATGACCTCGGAGGGAGAGAGGCTCTGGATCAGCTTGAGCACATAATCTTCGGCGCCTTGGGCACAATAAAATTCACCCGTACTGATATCAAGAAAGGCAGCGCCCAGGACGCTCTTGTCATAATATACCGATGCAAGAAAATTATTTCGTTTGCGTTCGAGGACGTTGTCGTTGTACGATACGCCGGGGGTTACGAGTTCAGTTACGCCGCGCTTGACGATACCTTTGACAAAGCGGGGATCTTCGAGCTGGTCGCAGATGGCTACGCGATGGCCGGCCCGGACCAATTTTGGAAGGTACGTGTCGAGTGAATGGTGAGGAAATCCGGCCAGCTCCGTCTCGGACGATGAGCCACTGCCTCGCTTGGTCAGTACGATATCAAGCACCTTGCTTGCCGCGATGGCATCTTCACCAAATGTTTCGTAGAAGTCGCCAACACGAAACAGCAGCAAAGCACCGGGGTACTTGGCCTTAATCGCGTTGTATTGTTTGGAGAGAGGTGTTTCTGTTCTTACCGCCATGGAAGCGGCAATTTAGAAGTATCCGGCGCGTACTTGTTATTTCTGCACTGTCATTTTTTCACGACAATGATCCACATGATGTCGCCTTTCTCCGTGGTTCGGTCGACAAAGGCTTCCTTTTGGTAGACCAGGGTGAATCCTGCCTTTTTAACGTCCTCAAGGGCAAACGATAGCCCCAATTCATGCTTTCGTTCCTGTTCTTCCCTGGAAACGTTTTTTCGACTGTTCGCAATGGCCTCGCAGAGCACGAGACGTCCGCCAGGTTTTAGGGATTGCTTGATGCGCTGCAATATTTGATCGTGCGCATCCATTTCGTGGTACGTGTCAAGGATGATGACGGCATCAAGGGCAGGGGGCAGCAACGGGTCATCTTCTTTTCCTTTGATCGGAACGACGTTGGTAATGCTTCGTTGCTTGAGATTGGCATCCAGCCGATCCAGTTTAGATTGCTCGATGTCGACCGCATATACCTTTCCGGTTGTGCCTACAGCGTCAGCCAGTTTCACAGTCATGTACCCCTCATGGCAACCGACATCAGCGACACGGCTTCCGGGTGAGAGTGCAAGATGGCGTATCAGTTCGGGTGCCTTTTGCCACCGGTCGCGGTCGGCCCAGGCTTTCTCGGAGTAGACATCTTTCCACATGTCTTGGCCATGCGCAAAGGAAGCGCCCATAAGAAGAACAATGATCAACCGCATACTCAAAGGAACGGAGATTGCCGGATCACCGTTGTCAAATTTGGAATATTCTGGAAGTGAACCGCTATTTTGCGGCATGAAGAAGCTCAGCATGGAGGAATTGGGGAGGCTTTCCGTGGTTGACTTCCGCCAAGCCAGAAAAATTCCCGTAGTGCTTCTGCTCGATAATGTGCGCAGCCTGCACAATGTGGGGTCCGCCTTCCGTACTGCTGACGCATTTTCCTGTGAGCGAATCTACCTTACGGGAATCACCGGGCAGCCGCCGCATCGGGAAATCCACAAGACAGCACTGGGGGCCACAGAGTCCGTAGCATGGGAATATATCCTTCAGCCGGCTGATGCTGCTCAGAAACTGAAGTTGGAAGGATACCGCATCGTTGTGGTAGAGCAGACTTCGGCAAGTGTTCCATTGCATGAATTTCTTGTCCAGGATAACGACCGCCTTTGTGTTGTCTTTGGCAATGAAGTCAACGGCGTTAGCGAGGAAGTGCTGGCCCTGGCCGATGCAGCCGTTGAAATCCCCCAGGCTGGGACCAAGCATTCATTAAATATTTCCGTCTGTGTGGGTATCGTCTGCTGGGAGCTGTTCAAACGACTCCGGTAGCAATGCCCCATTCGATGTCACTGCGGATTTCCTAACTTTACAAACTCATTCAGGCATTATGAAATACTGCGTAGTTTGTCTCTTCCTGTTTATAAGCTTTGCCACTCTTGCGCAAGAAGCCACGGATCCACCCTGCCCGCTTTCATCGGCTGTAGTTGTCGATGGCGTTGCCGACGAATGGCCCATGAGTTGGGTGGATGATGAAGAGAAGCTTTTCAGTTATAATGTTTGCGCCGATGAGCAGAATCTCTATGTACGTGTAAAAACTTCGGAGTTTTATACCAAACGTAAGATGGCTGCCTTCGGCTTTACCCTTTGGTTTGATCCCAGTGGAAAAAAGAAAAAGAAATATGGGCTAAAGTTCCCTTCTGGTGGCGCTGAGGCGGAAGAGCGCATGGCGGCTATTCGCAGTGAGGGTGATCCTGGCAATTCTATTGGCGAGCGCTCCGATTATCAGAAGCGGGCCGATCGAACCATGATTTCAGGTCTGGAAGTCATGGAGTTAATTGGTTTGGCGGAAGAACCCATCACAAGCACGCGCTCAGGCATTACCAATGGGATCAAAGTGGCTCTCGACCTTGATGCAAATGGTGCCTATACCTATGAGGCAATCATTCCTTTTAAGTCGTACCGATTGTCCCGGGCGACATTGACTGAGTTGTCCGTTGGGTTTGAGACAGGTCGATTCATCGCACCAAAGAAGAAGCCGACCACAAAGAATGCTCCTCAGGCCGGCGCCGATTTGAGTCCTTCCCAACTGAGCCGTATGCAGGGGTATGAAAACCAGGGAGGAAATCCAAAGCTCACCTATGCCACAAGCGCCTGGACCAAGTTAGTTTTGAAGCAATAAACGTAATCATGTCCGATCGGTATAACCAGCGCGGAGTTTCCGCCTCCAAAGAAGACGTCCACAAGGCCATCGCTAACTTGGACAGGGGTCTGTTTCCGAAAGCGTTTTGCAAAATTACACCTGACCTTCTTGGTGGCGATGCTAACTACTGCACGGTCATGCATGCCGATGGTGCAGGAACGAAATCATCCCTGGCCTATGTCTATTGGAAGGAAACCGGTGATCTATCGGTTTGGCGGGGCATTGCTCAGGATGCCATCATTATGAATGTTGATGACCTGCTGTGTGTAGGTGCAACAGGTCCTATTTTTCTTTCATCTACCATTGGGAGAAACAAGAACCGAATACCCGGCGAAGTCATCACCGCAATTATCCAGGGGACCGAAGAGGTATTGATCATGCTTCGTAGTCATGGCCTGGAAATATTCAGCACAGGGGGTGAGACAGCGGATGTTGGTGATCTGGTCCGGACGATACAGGTTGACAGTACGGTGGTGACGAGGATGAAGAAGGCTGACGTGATTGACAACGCCAACATCCAGTCAGGCGACGTCGTCGTTGGTCTTGCGTCCTACGGACAGGCATCCTACGAACAGGAGTACAACAGTGGCATGGGCAGCAACGGACTTACATCGGCCCGTCACGACGTGTTTACAAATGTTTATGCGAAAAGGTATCCGGAATCATACAATGCTGAGATTCCGGAAGATCTTGTCTACAGCGGCAAATACCTCGTTACGGACACGATGGCCGATGCACCACTCCCCATGGGTAAACTGGTGCTATCACCAACGCGCACCTATGCGCCCGTAATGATTCCATTGCTCAAAGAAATGCGTGGACGAATTCACGGCATGGTGCACTGTAGTGGCGGCGCCCAGACCAAAGTGCTTCACTTTATTGATCATCTCCACGTCATCAAAGACAATCTCTTCCCGATTCCACCCTTGTTCCGGTTGATTTATGATCAAAGTGCCACAACCTGGGAAGAGATGTATAAAGTTTTCAACATGGGTCATCGCATGGAGATCTATGTTGCACCTTCAGACGCTGACCTGGTGATTTCTGTCGCCAAGTCGTTCGGGATAGACGCTCGCATTGTGGGTCGTGTGGAGGCTTCTTTGGAGAAGAAAGTCACCATCCTCAGTGAGCATGGGGAGTTTGTTTATAGCTGATTGGAGGGCCACCCCATACGGAATTGACCAATCGTAAAATACCCCTCCCTGCACCGGAAGGATTCTTTACTTTGCTGGGAATTATCCGTTAGCCCTATGCGTCCAGTACTCCTGCTCGTTTTGTTTGGCATTGCCTTTTCCGGCATTGCCCAAAGGAAAGCACCGGTAACGCCGGTCGTCAAGAAACCCCTGTCTCACGCCGTGTATGATGCGTGGAAGGAAATCCCCTACAAGTCGCTGACACCCGACGGCAACCACGCTGTATATGCGATCAATCCCCAGGATGGTGATGGGAGAGTCTTCTTTTCGAACCTGAATACCGGCGCGAAGGATTCAACCGCGCGAGCTGAAGGCGTAAACATCACCTACGACAGCCGCTTTGCAATGTTCAAGATCAAGCCGTCGCAGAAAGTGATCAAGGAGTTGCGCAGGCAGAAGAAAAAGAAAGAGGACATGCCCAGGGATACGATGGGCATCTACACATTTGCGACGCGGGCAGTTGAGCGAATCCCAGAAGTTCGCTCATTCCGTATTCCGGAAAAAAATGGTGGATGGTTGGCCTTTCAAATGGAACCACCCAAAGAAGACAAGTCGCCTACTGCTGTCAGGACAGGTAACGGCAAAAAGAAGCCCAGGAAGTATTCAGACGAAAACGGCTATCGCCTCGTGCTACGCAACCTAACTACTCGAAAAGAAATGACCTTCGGGTATGTAAAGGATTACATCTTCGCCAAGCAGGGGCAAGGGATGATGTTCATTTCCACGGGTAACGACAGTACCATGAAGGCCGGGGTCTATTGGTTTGATTTACTGAATGAAAGACTGCAGGCAATTTTTGTGGGAAAAAGTAAATACAAGATTCGGGGCCTTTCCATCCACGAAGATGGCGGACAGGCAGCGTTCCTCGTGGATACCGACACAACCAAGGCCCTCGTCCGCCACTATGCATTGTATTATTGGAAAGCTGGTGACGAAATTGCTTCCATTCTGGATGTCGAACGGTCGATGGGTATTCCACAGAATTGGATCGTCAATGAAAACTATACACCGGTATTTTCGAAGGATGGATCGCGTCTTTTCTTTGGATCCGCGCCAATACCCGTCGTGCAAGACACGACCCTGTTGACAGAAGAAATTGTCCAGGTCGAAATATGGGGAGGAGAAGATGATTATATCTACCCGCAACAGAACAAGCAACTGGACACTGATCGGAAGCGCTCGTATCTGGGAGTCATCGATCTGGCCAACAAACAGGTGATGCAGCTTGCAGACCGTGAAGTACCTTCTGTTGAGATGGGTGATGAGGGCAATGCGTCCATTGTACTTGGCGAGTCGGATATTCCCTATCGGAAAATGATGACTTGGGATCCGTCAGCCTTTAGTGATTTCTATGTGTTTGACCTGGCGAAAAAAACTCGAACACTGGTGGCCAAACGTGTAAAAGGCAATGGCCGATTGTCGCCGAAAGCATCCTACGTGTTTTGGTTCAGTGCTCCTGACACAGCATGGCATACCTATTCTGTTGCCACGGCAACCCGAGTTCGATTGAGTTCGGGTGTCGAAAAATTTGTAGACGAAGAGAACGATGAGCCGGATTACTCCTCTCCGTATGGCAATGCAGGCTGGACGAAAGATGATCAGCAGTTCATCGTCTATGACCGATACGACCTTTGGGCGTTTGATCCTGAAGGCAAAAAGGCGCCAGTTAACCTGACCAAAATTGGCCGCCGTGATAAGATCGTTTTTCGCTACCAAAAGCTGGATGTGGAAGAGCGATTCATCGATCCTGCCAGGGATATGATCTTATCGGCATTTCATGAAGAGAGCAAAGCATCGGGTTATTACAAATTGTCACTCCGTGACGGCAAGCTGACGAAGTTGATCATGGACGATGTCCGGTTTGGGGGGCTATCCAAGGCCAAGCGCGCCGACAAGCTCATGTTCACCCGAGAGAGTTTTCGCGAGTTCCCCGATGTGTGGACAGGCGACATGAATTTTGGCGGAGTGAAGAAGTTGACCAATGCCAATCCGCAAATGAAGAATTACTTCTGGGGCTCAGTGGAAATGGTGAAGTGGACTTCCCTCGACAACATCCCGCTCACTGGCCTACTCTACAAGCCTGAAGGATTTGATCCTAAGAAGAAGTATCCGATGATCGTATATTTCTATGATCGTGAAAGCGACAATCTCCACCAACACATTCCACCAACTCCTCTGCGATCCACCATCAATCGATCGACTTACGTCAGTGATGGCTACATCGTTTTTGTTCCCGACATCGTGTATAAGATCGGTTTTCCCGGCGAAAGCGCGAAGAACTGCATCCTGCCGGGTGTTACAGCGATGATCTCGAAAGGTTTTGTCGACGAGAAGAACATCGGTGTCCAGGGACATAGTTGGGGTGGCTATCAGATCGCATACCTGGTTACTCGCACAAATCTTTTTAAGGCTGCGGAGGCCGGTGCCGTGGTGGCCAATATGATCAGTGCGTACGGAGGCATTCGATGGGGGACAGGAATTAGCCGGATGTTCCAATATGAGCACTCCCAAAGTCGCATCGGAGGAACCTTGTGGCAAAAGCCCATGCACTTTATCGAAAACTCACCAATTTTCTTTGCGGACAAGATTCAGACTCCGATGTTATTACTTCACAATGATGGTGACGACGCAGTACCGTGGTACCAGGGGATTGAAATGTACATGGCGCTTCGTCGGCTCGACAAGCCCGTATGGATGTTAAACTATAACGGCGAACCGCACTGGCCAGTCAAGCGCGAGAACCGGATGGACTTCCAGATCAGGATGAAACAATTCTTTGATTACTACCTGAAGGGTGCACCAGAGCCAGCTTGGATGAAAGATGGCGTTCCTGCTATAGAGAAAGGAATAACGAAAGGATACTAAACGCCAGGTCTGCCGGTATTTGTCCCGGTTTGGGATTACTTGTCCGGGTCCTTCTCGGTCTTGAAGTACTTATCGTCTTCGTCCTCTTCGCCTTCCTTCACCTGGCGAATACCAATCTCGAGGATCTTGAACTCGGTGCGGCGGTTGCGTTGGCGGCCGTCAGGGTTGTCGGTGCCGTCGGGGTTCGTGTTTCGGGCAATGGGCTTCGACTCGCCATACCCTTTGGCCACGAGTCGCTCGGGTGCAATGCCCTGCTTGATAAGGTAGTTCACCGTGGATGCGGCCCGGCGTTGGGAGAGATTGATATTATATTCAATAGAGCCGATGCTGTCGGTATGTGATGCCATCTCAATCTTGATTTCTGGGTTGTCGTTCAAAACTTCTACCAGCTTGTCGAGTTCCCGTGCCGATGCAGGTCGTATGTTAGCGCTATCCAGACCGAAATAGATGTTGTTGAGGACAAACACTTTGTTCTTCTCCAGGCGGTCAAGCACGAGAAGTGTATCCAGCGTAATGTTTGTGATCAGCTCTTTCAGCGACTCCAGCGGCACTGACTTTCCGACGGTCTGGTATTGTCCGCGTTTTACGAGGAAGCCGTCCGTCTCACCAATGAGCGTGTACTTTTCGTTTTCGTAAACACGGAACAGAAACTTTCCATCGTTGCCCGTCACATAGTCTTGCATAATGTCACCCTTGGCATCGAGAAGTGTGACCTTTGTTTCTGGAAGGATATCTTTCGTGCTGTCTGGACGCATCGAGTACGTGATGCCTTGTAAGTAGTAATTGACCACCCTCAGGTTGGGGTCCTCGTTCACAAACGTGTAGATGTCATCATCACCTTTTCCACCCTCGCGGTTGCTGGTGAAGAATCCGCGGTCTACTTTGAAGAGGAAAATGCCGAAATCATCGCCTGTTGAGTTGACGGGTTGGGCAAGATTTTCAATAATGGTCTTCCCGTTGAGACGATTAACAACGAAGATGTCAAGCATCCCGTAACCCGGATGACCATCGGACGAGAAATACAGTTTCCCGTTTTCAGAAATGTGAGGGAAGGATTCATTTCCCGAGGTATTTATTTCGGGCCCCAGGTTGCGGACACGGGTAAATCTCCCGCGGCTATCCATCTGCGCGGTGTACAAATCCAACCCGCCATAGCCACCTTTACGATTGGATGAAAAATAGAGATGTCTGCCATCGGGACTGAAGGCGGGTGTTGATTCCCAGGAGTCGGGCTGGTTAATGTTAATTTGAATGGGTTCGGTCCACGCATTGCTGCGGTAGCGTGAGAGGAACAGATCGACGTCGTTTGCGCCTTTGCGCTTGCCGGTATTTCCTTTTGCGAACACCATCGTCTTCCCGTCGGGGGAGAATGTGATGGTACCTACATTGGTGTTCGGTGTGTTAATCGACTCAGGTAGCGCCTTTACCGTTTCCGCATCGACGTTGGCACCCTGAGTCTGTGCTTTATAAATGTCAGTGTACGGCGTGCCGGTGCTACCGTAGATACGGTCGTTGGAACGTGAGGAGGTGAAGTACAGTTCGCCGTTGACGTAGGCGGGCGAGTATTCACTAAAGTTCGAGTTCAGGGCTTCAAGATTCTTGATGCGGTAATAGCTCTTTTTGGTATTCAGATCTTCCAGATACCCGAGACCCGTGAGTTCCTTGTTGGCGCGGTCACGCAATCCTTCCACTTCCGTGGTGTTGCGTAAGGTTTCGAGGGTCTCAACGGCTGCTGCGTATTTTCCGTTGGCTTGTTGGGCTTTCGAAAGGTAAAGCAGCACAGAATCTTTGTTGACTCCGGGGCCGCCCGCCTTTTCGTAATAGGCTTCCGATTCCTTTATGCGGTTGGATTGGCGATAGGACTCAGCGATGTAATAATTGGCTTTACCGTTGTTGGGTTGCGACTTAAGCACGCCCTGATAATAGGCAATGACATTTTCGAAGTTTCCGTACTTGAAATTCTTCAGCGCCTTGGTTTCAGGGCTACAGCCGCTGATGCCCCATGCCAAAAGCGCGATGATTACACCCAAACTGATCTTGCTGCCCTTTGTCATGACTACGAAAGTACGAAAAAGATGAGGTTAACTTGGCTGCCCAACTCCCGCAGCCTTCGGTAAATAGCGTGAAAGCCAGCTTGCTTTCGCCGGAGAACACCACTGTTGTTCCCAATCGGCTTTCGAGGTCAGCGTGTTATTAAACGCTACAGAATCCCCATTCAGTATACCTCTTTCAAAAAGTGTTTTCATTTGTGTAAAAGGGTGGAGAACAATGTTCCCATCTTCAAGAAAAGCCACCTGTGAGTGGTCGAAGAAATCAACTCCAAGGGTTTGTTGCAGTTCTTTTAGCAGCCTTACCGATCCGTCGATCGAGCATCCACTTGCACCGGCCGTCCGCTCATCGACAGCAAGTAAAATAAATTGATCGAATTCAATTTTGAAAGAGGTTTGCAGGGGGTTGTTATGCGCAGTCCAGGACTTACAGAGGTGCATCAGCGTACGTTCGACTTCGGCGCGGTCCTGTGGCGTGAATTTTCGGGTGGACTGGTAGATCCAAAGGCGTGATAAGCCAGGCATTTCGTCAAAGGGCTTGTACATGATGGGTTGGTAACTCAGTTGCTGATTAAATTGTTCCCGGTCATTTCGGTAGGTACAGGTACGCCGATTAATTTCAAGATCGTTGGAGCCAGATCTCCCAGCTTACCGTTATGGATTTTATGTTTCTGCTCGTCATCGACAAGAATGCAGGGTACAGGATTTGTTGTGTGAGCTGTATTCGGTGTTCCATCCTCATTGATCATAAGCTCCGCATTGCCGTGGTCGGCGATGATGATGGTCACATAACCATTTTTTCTGGCGGTTTCGGTGACTGCCTGATTGCAGCGATCGACTTCTTCGCAAGCTTTCATAGCGGCTTTGAAATCACCCGTGTGCCCGACCATGTCGGGATTGGCGAAGTTGAGACAGATGAAATCGACCTCTTTCTTTTCGAGTTCAGGAATGATTTTATCGCGGATATCGGCTGCACTCATCTCGGGCTTGAGATCGTAGGTGGCCACTTTGGGAGACGGGCACAAGATGCGTGACTCGCCCTTGAAAGGTTCTTCGCGACCGCCCGAGAAGAAGAAAGTTACGTGTGGATATTTCTCAGTCTCCGCAATACGAATCTGTTTCTTGCCGGCTTTAGCAAGTACCTCGCCCATCGTATTGTTGAGATTATCCTTATCAAAAATAACGTTTACGTTCTGGAACGAGTCGTCGTAGTTGGCCATGGTCACGTAATGCAGCCGCAGTTTCTTCATGCCTTGTTCGGGGAAGTCCTGCTGCGTAAGGGCTTGCGTGATCTGTCGTCCGCGATCGGTGCGGAAGTTAAAGCAAATGACCACATCGCCTTCCTGGATGGTTGCCATTGGCTTGGTGTCCGAACCTGTGATGACAACAGGCCTGATGAATTCGTCAGTGACTCCAGCTGCGTAGGAATCCTCCATAGCCTTGAGAGGATTTGAATAGGGAGTGCCTGTTCCGTGAACCAACAGGTCATACGCGAGTTTCACGCGTTCCCAACGCTTGTCACGATCCATGGCATAATACCGTCCGACAATGCTCGCGATTTTTCCAGTTGTTCCCTTGAGGTGTTGCTGAAGTTCTGTGATGTAGGATAGCCCGCTTTTTGGATCGGTATCCCGTCCATCGGTGAAGGCGTGAATAAAGACACGTTCCAACCCTTGAGCTTTGGCAATGGTGCAAAGTCCTTTGAGATGGTAGATATGCGAGTGCACGCCACCATCGGAGAGAAGGCCGATGAGGTGCACGGGTTTTTGGTTCTTGCGGGCATACGCATAGGCTTGAAGAAGCACCGGATTACGGTCAAGTTCCTTTTCTTCAACGGCCTTGTTGATCTTGACTAAATCCTGATAGACAACCCGTCCTGCGCCAATGTTCATGTGCCCGACCTCGGAATTGCCCATTTGGCCTTCCGGCAACCCAACAGCCAGACCGGAAGCGTCAAGTTGGCTGTGAGGATACTTTGCCATCAAGGAATGGAAATAAGGGGTTTTCGCATGATCCACCGCAGAAACCCGTTTATCACGGGCAATGCCCCATCCGTCGAGAATCATCAGCAACACTTTCCTGTTCATACGGCAACTTTCGTCAAATATAGGGCCATAGGCACTGATTTGACGCAATGGCATGTATGTTGTGAAGCAGTATTTAATGGCATACTTTTGGGATGCAATAGGCCGATATGAAGCGATTTCTGATTGTTTTTACTGTATTGGTTGGCATCGTACTGCAGGGCTGGTCCCAGCCTGAAATTTTCAACCCGGCAAAGGACGCCATCAAGAAAGGTGATGCCACCGCGTTGGTAAAAACCTTTGCAACATCGGTCGACATCAACCTCGAAGGCAACATCAGCACCTACAGCAAGGCCCAATCTGAGTTTGTGCTCAAAGAGTTTTTCAAGAAACACGCTGTAACGGATTTTGCCATCATGCACACCGGGTCCTCTAAAGGGCGTCTGCAGTTCGCCGTAGGCCGATACCTGACAGGAGGTGACGTGTATACCGTACTCATTCGCGTACGGCAAGTCGGTGAACCCTACCTGGTTCATGAGATCAGTTTTGTAAAGGAGTAGCGATCTTGGTATTCTCCGTGACTTCCGTTGACCAAGCCCCGTACCTCAACCCCGAAACTCTTACTGCGTTCATTGCATCCGCTCTTGCCGAGGATATCGGGGAAGGTGATCACACCACATTGGGTATTGTTCCTGCTGATGCTATCGCTACGGTTCAGTTATTGGTAAAAGACCGGGGCGTCCTGGCGGGCATGGAGCTTGCCCGTCGCGTTTATGAATACGTTGACAGTTCTATTCAAGTTGAAGAAAGGATTTCCGATGGCGCCACCATTCAGCCAGGGGATGTGGTTTTTGTCGCCAAAGGTTCGGCGCGCACATTGTTGTCGACCGAACGGCTAATCCTCAATTGCATGCAGCGAATGAGTGGTATAGCCACCCAAACTCATCGGCTCAGCGCAATGTTGAACAGCACGAAAGTGAAGCTCATGGACACACGGAAGACAACACCGAACTTCCGTCTTCTGGAAAAATGGGCTGTGTTGATCGGAGGAGGAAGAAACCACCGGTTTGGTTTGTACGACAAGATCATGATCAAAGACAATCACATTGATGTGGCGGGGGGCATTCGTCTGGCCGTGGACCGTGTGAAAGAGTATCTTCGAAAATCAGGGCGCAGTCTCGAAATCGAAGTAGAGACCCGGTCGCTGTACGAAGTAAATGAGGCATTACTGGCCGGTAGCGTGGATATCATCATGCTGGATAACATGTCTACTGCGGACATGGAGCATGCCGTACGGTTGATCAATGGCGCATGCCGGACAGAGGCCAGTGGCGGCATAACAGAGACCAATCTGATCTCGGTGGCCAATACCGGTGTTGACTATATTTCCATGGGTGCACTGACACATTCCGTCCGAAGCCTTGACTTGAGCATGAAGGTTATCCGTTCATAGTAGGCAGTTTCATACTGGGCCATTAACTTTGCGCCCCATTCAACGAAAAGCGATGATCGTAAAGACAAGGAACTATAGGCTGGAAAAGCCCCTCTACATCAAAATGGCACTCGGCAACATCCTGAAAGAGCAGTGGTGGACCATTCCTATTGCCGTTGGCATTTGCCTTTTGTATCTGTGGATTCCCAGCTTTTGGTGGATTTTTGCCGGCGTATTGGCGTACGGCCTCTATGTTCTTTTCTGGCTGATCCAGTTTTATGGAGTAACCCAGCTTGATCAGGGCAAGATGCTCTTCGAACGGTTCTCATACGAGATTACCAGTTTGCAGATCGTTATGAAGATCAATGCCCGTGAAGGCATGCCGCTTAAGTGGGACCAAATAAAGAGGGCTAAAGCAGGAAAGGATTTTTACCTCTTGTTCGTAAACAAGGCCCAATTGATCCATCTTCCGTTCAAGATTTTCAATACCGAGAATGAACGAAAATTCTTAGCTAGCATTCTGAAAAATAAGGGACTGCTGAAGTAACCCAGACAGACACGTCCCAAACTGATGAGCAAGTCTTAACTTGCAGTGAAATGGCTCTTACACAATCAGCGGACGATACAAAGCCGAAGAAGCGATATTCTCCAGAGCAAGCCTATATGCGCATTTGCAAGTACTGTGCATACCAGGAACGATCGCATAAAGAAGTTCGCAATAAGTTATTTACATACGGTCTTTATCCATCTGAGGTGGAGCAGGCGCTGACACGGCTGATTACCGACGGATTTCTTAGCGAGGAGCGATTTGCCAAAGCCTTTGCCGGTGGAAAATTCCGAATGAAGAAGTGGGGCAAGAAGAAAATCTCGAGGGCACTGGAGGCCCACGGCGTAAGCCCCAGGTGCATTCAACGAGGCCTTAAGGAAATCGATGACCCCAACTACAGCAAGACACTGAAGTCACTTTTGACCAAAAAGATTGCCGCTCTGAATGAGCCCAACGCATTCAAGAAAATGCACAAAGCGGCAACATTTGCCATAGGCAAGGGTTACGAGCCCGATTTGGTGTGGGTGCTGGTAAAAGAGTTGATGTCCGAATAGACCCTTTTGTACGGTACGCGACATTAACTGTTTGAGGACCGTTGTACGTTTGTGCTAGCCCGTGCTGTATTACAATGAAACACCTTGTACCCACAATGCTCATTTTGGCTCTTACTCTTCCGGGGGTCGCTCAAACGGATCAGCAGCGACTCACGCATTACAATGTAAAGAAGGGTTTGGCGCTTGAGGGTTATGATCCGGTAAGCTACTTCAGCCATAAGCCATTGGAAGGCAAGGAAGCGTATTCGTGGACCTTTAAAGGTGTTACGTATCGATTCTCGTCTTCGGCTAATCTGAATGCGTTTCGTGCTGCTCCGGAGAAATTCGAGCCAGCCTACGGTGGATGGTGCGCGTATGCGATGGGGGAGTCTGGAGAAAAGGTGAAGATAGATCCGGAGACCTACAAGGTGTTGGATGGGAAACTGTACTTGTTCTATAATTTCTGGGGGAACAATACATTGACCGAATGGAACAAGAATGAATCTTCCCTTCAGGCCCAGGCTGATCAGCACTGGAAGAAGTTTATTCCCTGATCCAGCATCATCCCGCAGGAAATAATTTTCGATTAACTTTGTCGCGATTTTTAGTCATGCAGCTAACCAGTCTTTCCTTTCGCATTCTTGGTCAATTGTCCGATGCCGTGCGACAGCTTGCCCCGGTGGATTTTTCCCGTACATCACGGGCGCTGAGTAACGCCACAGTAGGTCAACATGTGCGCCATACACTGGAATTTTTCATTTGTCTGGAGCGGGGCCTATCTTCGGGCGTCGTGAATTACGACAACCGGGAGCATGATCACCGGATGGAAGAGGACAAGGATCTGGCCATCGAAGTGATTGCTCGCATCAGCGACTTCATCATCACACTTAAGGAAAACCACCCGCTTGTTCTTGAGGTTGGGTACGACGTTGATACGGACGAGACACAGTCCATGGAAACAAATGTTTTCCGGGAACTCACCTACAACATTGAGCACGCTGTTCATCACATGGCCATGATTAAGATAGCCCTTCGCGATGTCGCGCCGTATGTTGTCATTCCCCCTGACTTTGGCGTGGCCGTTAGCACGTTGCGGCACAAGGCGTCGCTTCTGGCAGAGCACTAAGGTACGATGACCTTCTTCCGAGGCATTTTTCGAAGCAACGTATTTATCAAGATCAGGAGTTGGGAGTATTGGCCCTTCGGCATTCTGCATGCCCCACTCTTCCCCTATTGGCTATGGCTGTCGCTCAAAGCGCGCTCGATGACTTTTTTCTCGGCTTCAAACCCGGGCATTCTAATGGGTGGCATGTTCGGAGAGTCAAAATACGAAGTGATGAAGAGGGTACCGGATCACGTAAAACCGAGAACGATCCTTATCCCTTATCCGACAACAACGGCATATGTGGAGGAACAACTTGCCAAACACAATTTGTCATTCCCACTTATTTTTAAACCGGATCTTGGAGAACGTGGATGGCGTGTGAAGAAGATCTCCCGACGCGAAGACATTGACGCCTACCTCAACGTGATCAATATGCCATTTCTTGCGCAAGCATATGTTCCACTACCGCTGGAGTTTGGCGTATTCTATGTTCGTTATCCCGATGAGCCCAAAGGCCGCGTCACATCCATTGTGGGTAAAGAGATGCTCTCCGTTGTCGGCGACGGAGTACATACATTGCGCGAACTTATTCTCTGCAAGGACCGTGCGAAGTTGCAATGGGAAACGCTGCAGTTGAACTATCAATCACGCCTGGAAGACGTCATCCCCAAAGACACCAAAATCGAACTGGTGTCAATTGGAAACCACTGCTTGGGTACCACCTTCCTCAACGCAAATCATCTGATCACTGACCGGCTTTCCGATGCCTTCGATGCCATCAGCCAAACGATCGACGGCTTCTATTTCGGGCGTTTCGACCTTAGGGCCTCCTCCCTCGCAGACTTGGAGGAAGGCCGGGTGATGATCATGGAACTCAATGGATGTGGCGCTGAGCCAGCACACATCTATCACCCGGGATTTCCGCTGACGGAAGCCATGCGTGTTTTATTCCGGCATTGGAGTGATATTTACCGTGTGAGCTCTGGGAATCATCGTCGTGGCACACCGTACATTTCCTTCCGGGAAGCGCGCACGATATATCGCAATTTCAAGACCCTGACAACAACATGAGTTACCTGTGGGTCTTTTTTCTAGGCTTTGTTTTTAGCTTCATCGGATCCATTCCCCCGGGAACGCTCAATATCACGGTATTGCAGTTGGGCCTTGACCGTAATATTAAAGTCGCAATGCGGTTTGCGTTGGCGGTAGCGATCATCGAATATCCCTATGCGTGGATTGGCGTTCAGTTTGAATACTATCTATCTTCTTCGCCGGTCATTCTTGAAAACTTCCAGCTCATCGCAGCATTGGTAATGACCATTCTGGGGATAACCAACCTCTGGCCAAGCAAAACGCCAGTAGGATTTGCTAAAAAATTCAAGGAGAGTGGATTCAGGCGCGGCATCGTACTGAGCATTCTCAACCCAATGGCAATACCGTATTGGATGGGATTCACGGCGTACCTGAAAGTACAGGGATGGATTGATCTCAATACAACGGGCCTCTTGCATAGTTACGTGCTGGGCACATCCATTGGCGCACTCGCGTTATTGGCCTTGTTGGTGGTATTCGCACAACGCTTAGCGCCCTATGTACAAGGGAGTCGATGGCTTAAGATTGTTCCCGGCCTGATCCTGCTTGGCCTGGGTGCGTATGCCTGGTATCGGTACCTTTTTGTTCCTCCCGCGATGTTGGGACAATGATCTGAGAATAGATTCACTTCGGGTACCGCCAGCACGCCATCAGGTGATCATTGACTAGCCCACAAGCCTGCATGTGAGCATAGATGACAGTGCTGCCAACAAATTTAAAACCACGTTGAATCAGGTCTTTGCTAAGGGCATCCGACTGGCGCGTGGTAGGGGGAATCTGCTTCAGCGTTTTGCGCTTGTTGACGATCGGCTTACCACCAACAAAACTCCAGATGTATGTGTCAAAGGTTCCAAACTCCTTTTGAACTTCGAGAAACCGTTTTGCATTATTTACAGCAGCCGACACCTTTTGCCGGTTGCGAATAATCCCTGGGTCCAAAAGGATCTTTTCTATGCGTTTCTCGGTGAACCGTGCAACTTTTTCCGGATCGAAATCTGCAAAATTCTTACGATACCCTGTGCGCTTGTGGAGGACGGTCGACCAACTCAAGCCGGCTTGTGCCCCCTCAAGGATCAGAAATTCAAAATGAATGCGGTCGTCATGTACAGGGTTGCCCCATTCTTCATCATGGTATTGCTTGTACACTTCTGAAGACAAACACCACGGACAACGGAATTTTTCTTCCATAGACTGGATATTTGGTGAATTTAAGAATTTCGTTCCAACCGCTTATCTTAACATAAAAAAACGAGCATTATGAAGAATCTGCTGACGATGATGTTGCTGCTGGCCGCCATAAGCACCCTACAAGCCCAAAAAGTTGACCCGGAAAAGAAACTGACGGAAATGGGTATTCAGCTTCCTGCGGTCTCCAAACCGATTGCCAACTATGTCAAGGCGGTTCGCGTTGGGAACCTTGTGTTTCTTTCTGGCCATGGAACGGATGTGATTGGCAAGGTGGGTAGAGAATTGACTATTGAGCAAGGCTATGAGGCAGCACGGCAGACAGGATTGAGTTTGCTGGCTTCACTGAAGGCCGAAATTGGCGACCTCAACAAAGTGAAACGACTGGTCAAAGTGTTGGGCATGGTCAATTGCGTAGAAGGTTTCGGTGACCAGCCAAAGGTGATCAATGGTTTTTCAGATTTGATGGTAGGGGTTTTTGGAGAAAAGGGAAAACATGCCCGCTCAGCTGTGGGGATGTATGCCCTTCCCAACAACATGGCTGTTGAGATTGAAATGATTGTTGAGGTTGAAAACTGATGTTCCGCCGGTGAATTTCACGCGACTGGAAGTAGACTGCCAGCCGGAATACACCGAAATTCTTATCGCTGAACTGGCAGAAGCGGGCTTTGGCATGTTCATGGAAACCGAAACAGGCTTTGAGGCTGACGCCGAAGAGTCAGAAGTGGATGCATCGTTGATCGATTCCATCCGAGAGAAGTATGCTCATATTCAACCACTCACGTTTAGAATTTCATCGGTTAAGAAGGAGAACTGGAACGAGGAATGGGAGAAAAATGTGTCACCGGTATTCATCGATGACCAGTGCTTGATCCGTGCCGAGTTCCATAAAGTACCGGGCAAGTTCCTCTACGAAATCATCATAACGCCAAAAATGTCCTTCGGCACCGGGCATCACCCGACGACACACTTGATGGTAAAAAGTCAATTATCAATCGACCACGCAGGTAAATTGGTGATGGACGCCGGATGTGGCACGGCGATCTTGTCCGTTATGGCCAGTAAGCGTGGCGCGAAGCACGTTGAGGCTTTTGACATCGATGCGTGGAGTATAGAAAATGGGGAAGAGAATGCGTCACTTAATCATTGTTCCAATATCCGGATTCGGCAAGGGACCATCGTTGATTTTTCATGGCCGGAGCCTTTTGATATCATTCTTGCCAACATCAATCGCAACATATTGTTAAGAGAGATGGGTATCTATGCTCGGTGTCTTGCCCTGGGGGGCACCTTACAACTCAGTGGATTCTATGTCAAGGATATTCCCGACCTATTGACTGAGGCAAGCAAGTTTGGGCTAGCCCCGGTGGCACAGGATGAGCGCGAACAATGGGCCACTCTTCGGCTGATCAAGGCTGGCTGAAAAAGTTTTCGATGTATACCAATGTCTGGACCGCTTTTGCGTTAAGGGTGGTAAAGACGGCAATCCGATTATTTTTCCGAATTTCAGGCTTTGGACACGTGAAAAAGGCACTCTTCTTATTGATTTCCATGGCCATGACGCACGGCGGCGTTCTGGCTCAGGCGCCGGGAAGCTATAAGCTTGCCTTTCAGGACAGCGTGCGCGTCATGATGGAAACCAACCAGAATACAGAGACATCGATGGTTGGCGGAACATTTGCCACTGCCTGGCATAAGTTGAGCCTGGATCAGCAGGACCTGATCCGGAGGCAAACGGAGATTCTCAGGAAGCGACGCTACAAAGCATTTCCTCTTCTGGCAGACTATTTTGGGGCCATTGCCTTTGCCATTGAACGCGAAGGGGCGGATATCAGTAAAATGGATTCCTATCTGAAAGTTGCCGGTCGGGTGATCGATAATGAAAAGGCCGCAGGGATAACCTCTTTCTTTCATTACGCCAGAGACTTCTTTGAGTATCATGCCTTTCATTATGAGCGGACATTCCGCATGCATGCTGAAGTTGAGAACTACTCGTTTGACTATATTGAAGAAGCGCTTCCTGCTCCGCCGGACACAAGCACAACGACTGACGCATTTAAGCAGTGGGATACCCCAAACCCTCAACAAGACAATAATACCGTTTGGGAGGACGATACGGTTCAAGCCGAAGTGCCTGTTCTGCCCTCCTGGATGCAACCAACACCTCAGCCCACACTCTCGGGTCCAGTGATGAAACTGGAGGGGGTGACCTTTAACTTTTCCACAGCTTACGACTCAGCTTCGCTCCGCAATACAAACGGGGTGCTCTCGATGCGGGATGGGACCTTTGTTGGAGAGAAGGGAACTTTTGGATGGGATCCTGCCGGGCTCAGCGGTGACAGTGTCTATTTTGAATTCAAGGAATACAATTTCAATGTCGATCGGCCGGAAGTGAAGTGCGAACACGGCAAGCTTCGCTACGCAGGTAAAGTGGCCACAAAAGTGGATGGCATTTTTGAATTCAAGAGCAAGCGTCACAAAGACAAAGCCTCATCCAGTTATCCCCGATTCATGTCGTTTCAGGCAAACGTTGTGATGGAAGGCCTCAGCAACGACAAGATGCGTTACACCGGTGGGCTTGCCTTGAACGGAGCCAAAATGTATAGCTCCTCCGTTACGGGAGACTATGCACGACTTGAAGTCATGGATGAAGAGGGTCGCAAGTTTACAGCCCGGTCACGCCAATTTGAGTTTCAAGATTCGCTGATCACCGCCAAACAGGCAATGATCCAGCTGTACCAGGACAACGACTCCATCTTCCATCCTGCGGTTCAGATACGATACGACTATGGCAAGCAGCGCCTCTCCCTGGAGCGAGGGCATGGTCAACTTCGTGATGCACCCTACACGTCATCTTTTTTCCAGGTTGACTTCAGTACGGATATTCTTCGCTGGGACCTTCGATCAGACAGCATGAACCTGACTACGGTGGGTGGAAATAATCAGGCAGCCATGATTATTGAATCTACGGACTACTACCACCCGGATGATTATCGCCTGTTGAGTGGTAATGGGTTTACGTTTCACCCGCTGGCCGTGGTTGTAAACTATGCCAACAAGAATGGCGTTCGCGAATTCTATCTTGACGACGTCGTTCAGGCATCCAAAATCCGGTATGAAGAAGGGCGTACAGCCATGACATTCCTTTCACAGAAGGGGATGATCAATTACAACGCACAGACTGGACAGATACAAGTGAAGGAGAAGGCTATCCACTTTGTCGAGGCCAAGAAAGGCATTGCGGACTATGACAACCTGAAGATCCATTCAATTTCAGACAACACGGCGAATGCGACTGTAAATTTTCCCCGACGACGCATGGTGGTACGGGGTGTGGACGAGGTCAATGTCAGCGATTCCCTGAACGTTATTCTCAAACCGGACAGCAGCGTAATCACCATTCTACAAAACCGTGATGTCAAGTTTGACGGCAAGATCACAGCGGGCAATTTTGAGATCAACGGCAAAGAGTTCACCTTCAAGTACGATAGTTTCTTTGTCAGCTTGAATAAAATTGACTCCATTCGATTCTATGTGACGGAGACCAATGCGAAAGGACAAACAACACGGCGCCGGGTGAATAACGCCATGGTGGGAGCCGACTCTACAGCAATGGCAGAAGGCGGTATGCAAGCGGGAGCCGGGAACACGTCCGGTACGCTTTTTATCAATTTGCCGAATAACAAATCCGGGAAAGCTAAAGTGCCTCATTATCCAAGGCTTGATGCCACCGCTGGAGGGGTTATCTATTTTGACCGAAGTGAAATTCTTGGCGGTGCCTATGACCGTTCCGTATTTTTTGTTGTTCCCCCCTTTCGCCTCGACAGCCTAAACGACGCTGACCCGGGATCGATTCATTTCGACGGAACCTTCGTTTCCAGTGGCATGTTCCCAAGCTTTAAGGAACAACTGCATACCATGCCTGACAAGTCGCTGGGGTTCTCACATGCCGTTCCTCCTGAAGGCTATCAATTGTTTAAAGCCGACGGGAAAGTATTTGGAAACATCAATATGGACAATAACGGTCTCCGCGTTGCTGGCAAAGTGGAATACCTTGCTGCTACTGTGCAGTCGACCGATTTTGTTTTCTACCCGGATTCTGTCATCGCACGCGGAAAAGTGGGCGAATTGAAGGAGAAGCAAGTGGGCAGTGTGTGGTTCCCGCAGGTGACGCTGCCAGAGTTTGAGCTAAAATGGAAACCCCGGCAGGACAAGTTCCAACTGAGGAATCAGAAAGGTCCTTTCAATCTTTATAACACCACGGCTCAGCTCGACGGTACGATGACCGTTTCCAAGACCGGGGTAACCGGCACGGGCAAGCTGATCACACGGGGTTCGGAAGCAGTCTCGGATGAGTTGGGATTTTCTGCCAAGGATTTTTCCGCGCGCCATGCGGAGTTCCAGGTGAAGACCACTAACCCGGAAAAGCCCGCACTTCAGGGAAAGGATATCCGGCTTAAGTTCAACCTGGACCAGAATTTCGCCGAGATAAGCCCGGAAGTTGAGGGGGTTGCAGCTATTGAGTTCCCCTATGCGCAGTTCAAGACATCCATTCCCAAGGCACGGTGGGATCTCAATACCCAGAAGATCACGATGACCAAGGATGCCAACGTTCCTATTGAGAATTCCTATTTCTACACAACGCGCAAAGAACTCGATTCATTATCATTTAACGCGGAGAAAGCCGAGTACGACATCAAGCTACAGCAAATGAAAGTGAGCGGGATTCCGTACATCACCGTGGCCGATGCGCGCATTACTCCGGAAAACAACGAAGTGTTGATACTTGAAAATGCCAAGATCAATCAACTGAAGAACACCACCATTGTACTTGATACCCTGAACGGGTATCACCGCATGATCAATGGCGTTGTTGATATTATCTCCCGAAAGGAGTTTAGCGGATATGCGACATACCAGTATATCAATTCCGTCAATGACACGTTTGCTGTCAAGATGGAGAATTTCAGACTTGAAGCAGTGGCAGATTCTGGGAAGACCAAAAGAAAATCGACACCAAGAATGCATACGGTAGCGAGCGGACTTGTGCCTCAGGAAATGAATCTTCTTCTGGCGCCGCGCATCTTCTACAAAGGAGATATGGTGATGTATGCCAACAAGCCAGCACTGCAACTGCAGGGATTTACCCGGCTGGACTTAAAGAAGATCAAAAAATACAACACGTGGCTGAGGTATTCCCAAACCGGTGATGAAAAGGAAATCTTTATTGATTTCGACCATGCGATAAAGGAAGACGGCAGCAAGCCCGATGCTGGGTTGCATTTCGCAGCCGACAATAGCCTGTACATCACTTTTGTCAATGACAAGAAATCACCGGAGGACGAAGATTTCTTTGTCCCCAGTGGTGCCCTGTTTTTTGATAAGGAAAGCGGTGAATTCAAGATTGAAGACCGTCTGAAGGCATCAGGGGAGAAGCTTTCGGGAAAAGTATTCAGCTACAACGAAGACAAACAGGAAGTTCGTTTCGAAGGGCAAATCAATTTCTTTGGAAATGCAAGAGAGTTCAAATTGGTGGCTTCCGCCATTGGGTCAGGCAACATGGAAAGCAATGAGATTCGTGTCAATTCACTGATCATGGCGGATATCAATATTCCGCCATCCATTTTCCAGTCGATGGCTCTGGACCTCCAGGAAGTAATCAAGAATGAGGACATCCCGGAAGGATTGGGTGATCAGACGGAGCTGCTATACAAATTGGGTGACCTGATCGGTGAGAAGGCGGTAAAGGACTATGAACAGCGCTCACTTGGCGGGGCAGCAACGTTGACAACTATTCAGGCCTTGGCATTGCCCCTTGTATTTTCCAATGTCAACCTCAAGTGGTCACAGAAACACAAGGCGTTTTACAGTGATGGTCTGCTCGGACTTAGCCATATTCTTAAGATGGATGTCAATGGCGGCTTTGAAGGCTTTATGGAGATCAAGAAGAATGAAGACGGAACGCCGGTGTTTCATGTTTTCCTCAAGGCCTCGCCGGAGTCGTGGTATTATTTTGGATTTGAAGACAATCGCATGATGGTACAGTCTTCCAATGTGGACGTGAATACTCAAGTGAGCAAGAAGACGAACGCAGCGAAAGCAAAGCTTGGTGAGTTGGTCTTCATACCGGGGAGCGATGAGGAGACGCAGGCATTCATTGACCGGTTTCGCAAAACGTATTATGGCATAGAATCACCGTATGATCTTTCAGCACCTTCATCCAAGAAAAAGGGAAAGAAGAAGGATGAAAAGACGGATGATGGATTTTAAGGCCCTCATCTCTGGGTCGCCTAAAGCAGACGCAGGTATTGTTAAATACCTAAAGAAAGGGCCAAAAACGCACTTTTTTCAAGTGCAACACCCTCAAAATACTTGCAAATCCACTGTTTATTGCACATTTTTGACGCTTATTAACCCTAAAAACACATTTATGAAACAAAACAATGTTTACAAAAGGAGCCTTTTGGCACTTGCGTTTTCGTTCTTCGCAGTGACTGGTGCACTTGCTCAGTTCTCTCTTGGCGCTGAATTGGCTATGCCAATGAGTTCCCCATTTTCTGATGCGGTTGGAATTGGATTCGGTGGATCAGTAGCCTATGATGGCGCTATCAACGACAACCTTAGCTGGAGCGGTCGAGTTGGATACATTTCCTTTGCTGGAAAGAGTGGTAACCCCTACAACACGAACATTATTCCTATCACGGCTGGCATTAAGTATTATTTCACAGAAAGCAATGCCGGATTCTATGGTGCTGGTGACTTGGGTATGTTCCTGGGAAGCTCTAGCGCTCCTGGCTCAACCAGCGAATCAAAATTTGGTTTTGCTTTTGGCGTAGGCTATCGCCTCACCAACATTGACATTGGCCTGAAGTATAACATCATTTCCTACAGCGGATTTGACGCAAACAATCTTGGTCTCCGCGTAGCCTACGTTTTCGGCGGCGGCAACTAAGCCTATCCTATTACAAGAAAAGGGTGATTGCCTCGGGCAGTCACCCTTTTTTATGGTATGGTTACTTCTTTTTTTGACGACCCCAACCGCCACCCCCGGGCGTTGCAATGACGATAATATCTCCCGGAAAGATGTGTGCACCATCAACCCCAGAAAGTTTTTCCTTTTCCCCAGTGCTTCGCAAGAGAAATTGCTCTCCGGTCTTCCCTGGTCGTCCTCCGTCTACCCCATAGGGCTTTTGCTTCCTGTGTTGGGTAAGTAAATTTACTTCAAGCTCCTCAAGAAACTGAAGCTGTCGAACCACCCCATCTCCGCCATTCCACTTACCCTTTCCTCCGGATCCTTTGCGGATCGCAAAGGAAAGAAGCTTCACCGGATACCGAAACTCAAGAACCTCCGGGTCGGTGATTCGTGTGTTTGTCATATGCTGATGGACAGCATCGGCACCATTACTTCCGTGGGTAGCTCCGGTGCCTCCACAAATGGTTTCGTAATATCCGAAGCGATCGTTTCCGAATAGAAAATTATTCATCGTCCCCTGACTGCAGGCCGCCAAACCCAATGCCTTGAGTATGGTATCGGTGAGACGTTGGCTAACTTCAGTGTTGCCACCCACAACAGCGGGCAGTGGTTTATGGGTAAAATCCGGATTCAAGAGTCCGTGTGGAAGAGTCAGCGAGACATGTTCCATCAGACCTTCGTTCATGGGCAGTGCCTGATTGATCAATAGTCTCAAGCAGTAGAGCACAACGCTTTGGACAATCGCTTTAGTGGCATTAAGATTCCCCTCATGGACAGCAGCTGAACCGGTGAAGTCAATCTGTAGCGTTGGTCCCTTTCGTTGGATATATACGTTCAGGGCGGCTCCATCGTCAAGGTACTCGGTAGCCCGCATCGCCTTGCGTGGGAGGGTCACGAGCTTTTTTGCGAGCAACGCTGATGCGTACTGTCGTAATGCTTTCATTTGGCCGACCACACGGGCCTTTCCGTGACGTCGGCACAATACCTGCAGCTCCTTCTCACCAAGGTTAACCGAAGCCAAAGCTCCGTTTAGATCAGCCAGATTTTCTTCCAGTACCCGCGAGGGGAATTTTCCTTGAGTAAGTAGGGCTGAAATATTTTTCCATTGAGGTTTGCCTTTCTTCACCAGATAGGAAGGTTCAATAATGACGCCTTCCTCCTCCAGTTGCTTTGCGTCCGCCGGCATTGACCCTGGTTTTGAACCTCCTATTTCAGCATGATGTGCCCGATTGGCAACATAGCCTACGAGTTTGTTTTTGAAGTAGACTGGCTTGATCAGGGTAACATCGGGCAGGTGAGATCCGCCAAAAGCCGGGTGATTGGTAATGATAACATCACCATCACGCATGTCAATTGCCTTTCGCACTTCCCGAACACAGACACCCATGCTGCCCAGATGCACAGGGATATGTGGTGCATTGACCACAAGGTAACCCTCGGCATCCAGAAGAGCGCAGGAGAAGTCCAGCCGCTCTTTAATGTTTACGGAGAATGATGTCCGCTGCAACAATGCACCCATCTCCTGAGCAATGGCGGTAAACCGGTTGGTGAACAATTCCAGTTCCCCCTCGCGGGAATGCTGACGAGCCTGTAAGGAACCGGAACTGGTGAACGTGAGATTGGCATTGTCCTCTGCGTCTAGCTTCCACACCCATCCGGGATCAACCAGCGTTGTTGAGTTGTCACTGATGACCAAGGCTGGCCCGGCAATTACAGCACCGGGTTTGAGATCCTCCCAGCGAAAGAGGCCACATGTGATATTTTTTCCGGATGAAATAACCGCCCCTCTTTTCAGGGGCTGCGGTGTGTAATTGCGCGGGGCGCTTTTTTTCCTGGTGATTTCACGTTTACCTGCGGCAGCAATCACCCGTATCGACTCTACTTCAATTTCTCGCTCAGTCCAATGACCATAAATGGACTGATAGCGCTTGCGGAAAGCAGCAAGTGCATCATCCCCAGGCTGATATTCCACCTCAATGGAGCTGTCCTGCCCGACGAAACGCAGGTAAATAAAATTATTCTTCCGGAAAATGGAGCTGGAGGAATGGCCCTCTTGCATTAGGCGCTTTTTCGCACGATCATATTGCTCTTCCAGTAGCGTATCCAGATTCATTTTCACGTTTTTCCACTGCTGAAGCAACTGCTTCTCTTCCATACGCTCAATCGTAGCGTGGCCAATGCCGTATGCGCTGAGAAGCCCTGCATCATAAGGCACAAGCACGCGCTGCATGCCAAGAATCTCGGCAAGGGCACAGGCATGCTGGCCACCGGCGCCACCAAAACTGAGTAGTGCAAAATCACGCGGATCATGCCCTTGCTGAACTGAAATTTTGCGAATGGCTTCCGCCATCTTTTCGTTGGCTATTTGCAGCAAGGACTCAAGAATTTGAAGGGGTGGGTGATCCATCCCGCTGGTCCGTTTCAGTTTGGCCGTCAACACACGTAGCGCTTTTTCAGACTCCTTCCGATGAATCGGGATAGCAAACTGCTCAGGATCAATGCGGCCTAACAGCAAATTGACATCGGTGATGGTCAGAGGGCCACCGGCACCATAACATGCCGGGCCAGGATTTGCGCCTGCGCTTCGTGGTCCTACCGTAAGCCGGTGCCCATCAAAATCACAAATGGATCCTCCTCCGGCAGCGATCGTATCTATAGCCAGGGAAGGAGAAAGAATGCTGAACGTGCCGACGCGGGAATCAAAACGGTAGTCATAACGGCCGTTGTACATCGATACATCGGTGCTGGTCCCGCCCATATCGAAGGCAAGAATCCGGTGAATTCCGGACCTCAACGCCTGGTGTGCAGCGCCAACAACCCCACCAGCGGGTCCGCTCAGGAGACTGTCTTTAGGGTAAAACGAATCGGCACGGACGAGACTTCCGCTACTGGTCATGATTGAAAGACGGGCTCCGGAAAGTCCACGTTGAATTCCGGAAATGTATGATGCAATGATTGGATCGAGGTACGCGTTGGCGACAGCGGTTTCAGCGCGATTAAGAATCTTGATCTGCGCAGAAAGCTCATGAGAAACCGACACGAAACGGAATCCGGCTCTACGGAGCGCGGCTGCCAATTGCTTTTCATGGAGCGGGTTCACGTAGGCGTTAAGTAGCGCAATGGCGATGGACTCAACCTTCTTGCGTTTGAGTAAAGCGATCAGTGATTTAATGTGTGAGGACTCCAGAGGCTCAATAATATTGCCTGTGGCCGAAGTTCGCTCTTCGATCTCAAGAACGTGCCGATACAACGGCTGAGGCTTCTGTACGTTCACGGTAAACAGATTCTGGCGTTGCTGGTTGCCGATCAGAAGGATATCCTTGAATCCTTTGGTGACCAGAAAGGCTGTCACGGCCCCTTTCCTTTCAAGAATGGCATTGGTGCCTCGCGTTGACCCCAATTTTACATCCAGCGATGGAAACTTCTTACCAAGCGGTGTTCGAGTAAGAAACCGGGCGGCGAGGACAGGTACCTCCTCCTCAGTGGTGAGCTCGATGAAACTCCCGATGGATGTAGCCGCCAACGGTTTTGAAAGACTAATCCGGCTATTTACAAGGTCAACACGATCGATTGTTGTCGACCTTGACGAACCCACAATCCTCAAGAGAAAGCCGTGGAAAATATCTTCGTCAACAGGCCAGGAGATATCCACCTCCAGAGTTTTGGCATTTGGCTGACGGAGGATCTTACCACGGAGAACGCCGGTGCTGAGAATTTTGAGCCTGTGGGTATTGCCCGAAGTATCCGTACCCATGCAATCCGTAAATGTGCCGCCAGTATCGATCCATAGCTGCCATGTAGCCGATCCGGTGGTTCGAGAGGTGGGTTTTACGGAGGCCAGAGGGATCAGGGTTGGGGCATCGAAAGTATAACGGTCCGCTTGGCCATCCGGATACCGACTGCATGGCTGAACTCCTGAGAGCCGTCAGGATGCAGTCGGAAGATTGGGTGAGTGAACAACAGGGAATCACTGCCAATAGCCTGGAGATTGTCACCAGCCGTTCCGGCATCAGTTCCGGCGATGTAGGCCTCTATGAGGTTATGTTCAATTTCCTTGAGGGTGGCATCATCGGGCGTCAGAGAATAGATTTTCACGCCAAGTACCGCGCCTAAAGAATCTATCCTGCTTTTTTGAACAAGCATTTTGTCCACCGTCTCCACCTCACGCATCACGCGCGCAGCAAAAGACAGTGCCGCCTCCTGGAGTTCTGCATCCGTGACTCTACGGATGTCCTGAGTGGCCATCCCATCGTGCAGTTTTTCACGCTCTTCCTGTGAGAGTTTACCTCCGCAGCCCAGGCTGACCAGTAGAAGAAGAACGAGGAATTTATTCATACAACAGAGATTATGGTGACAATGGAGGTTGGGATTCAAGCCGCCCAGCATGCTCAAATTTACTTGCAAAATGTTAGACTGTATACTCCTCGCTATTTTTCTAACTTTGCCCGCGTTTCCAGTATTATGATTGAGAAATTAGTAGAGATCAACCACCGTTTTGAAGAGGTCCAGCAGCTTTTGGGGCAGCAGGAGGTGGTTAAGGATATGAAGAAGTTCACCCAACTCAGCAAAGAGTATCGGGATCTTGAAAAGGTTGTCATCAATTACCGTACGTACCGGCAGATTCTGGACGGACTGGAGCATGCCAGGGACGTACTGGAGACCGAAAAGGATGCGGAATTGCGGGAGCTGGCCAAGATGGAACTGGAGGAGTTGGCACCCAAACGAGAGAAGATCGAGCAGGAGATCAAGGAGCAGCTGATGCCCAAGGATCCCAATGACGACCGAAACTGCATCCTGGAAATCCGGGCAGGGACGGGTGGCGACGAGGCGGCAATTTTTGCGGGTGATCTCTGGCGCATGTACCAGCGTTTCTGCGACCGTCGCGGATTAAAGATGTCGGTGATGGATGTCACGGAGGGATCGGCTGGCGGATACAAGGAGGTTATATCGCTTGTCGAAGGTGAGGGGGCCTTTGGCATTTTCAAATATGAATCCGGTGTTCATCGCGTGCAGCGGGTCCCGGAGACTGAGCAACAGGGCCGCGTACACACATCGGCAGCTTCGGTTGTTGTGCTCCCGGAAGCAGAGGATGTTGATGTTGTTATCAACCCTGCGGACCTGGAGTACCAGACAGCGCGAAGCAGTGGGGCCGGTGGACAGAATGTCAACAAGGTAGAAACCAAGGTGCAGTTGACCCACAAGCCTACAGGTATTGTCATCACGTGCCAGGTTGAACGATCGCAGCACGCCAACCGTGAGCGCGCCTTGCAAATGCTTCGTACGAAGTTGTACGAGATGGAGGTGGAGAAGCAAAATGCTGAGATCGGTGCGTCACGCCGCTCGCAGGTGCGAAGTGGGGACCGGTCGGAGAAAATCAGAACATACAATTACCCTCAGAGTCGCGTCACCGATCACCGGATTGGATTCACGCAACACAATCTCCCGGCGATCATGAACGGAGAAATAGATGCCTTCATTGAGCAGCTCAAGATTGCTGAGAGCGCGGAGCGCATGGTGGGGAATTAATTCTTCTCCTCCTCTTCAGATTTCTTCTCCTCTTCATCAAGGATTTTCTGAATAAGTGCCTGCTGGCTTTCATTGATGGTATTGTCCAGCTTGGCTTGTTTCTTCATAAAGCGAAACATGGCGTTTTTCTTGATTTCGTAGGCAATGAAAACGGTGTAGCGGTTCTCTTTCTGATTATAATATTTCTTCTCGCCGATTTTCCGAAGGTCAGCCATCTCCGTGTTCATGACCTGCCGTGCAAGACTCTGAAATTTCTCAGCAACATCGGCGCCACGCTCGTTCTCGGTTTGACCCATGTAGTTGTCGGCCACCTGCTTCATGGTTGTATTCACCTGTCCCGCCAAAATGGTTTTGGCATCAATGTCTGCCTTACCACGTGCAATGTTTTCGGATGAGCTTTCACCTTTACCGCTGGCACGGAAGAACCGATTATTGGACTCATATGCGTTGCCGCTGAAGGGCTCCTTGACTTTCGTTCCGTAAGGGCTGGATCCGCATCCGGCAAGAATTGCCAGAAAGAGTATGCTTAGAAGGGTCGTTTTCATCGTTTGTATGTTTCGTATCCAAAAATACCAAAACTGTGCCAAACGAGGCTATTGCGTTGGAATGCAGATTTTCCACCGGAATGCCCATTTCCATACGAGGCTGTATCGCGATATTCCACTTTCGGATAGAAGGCGAACCCATTCTGCATGGGTGAATGCACGTCGCACGGAAAGTGGTGCATCAAAGCGAACCATGCTGGAAGATGAAAAGGATCGCGTCAGAAGGCGTATCGCGTGGTAGGCGACCGGATGCCGGTGAATGTCATTGATCACCAGCCCGACCCTCGCCTGTCTCCGCAATTGCTTTAGTAAATCGACCAGACCAGCGTCATCAAAGTGGTGGAAGAATAGAGTTCCAGTGATAATATCAAAATGTTTTTCTGCAAACCCGGACGACAATACATTCAGAGCTTCGTATGAAATTTCCGGATAACCGGTGCTGTGTTTTCTGGCGTACTCAACGATGTGTGGATTTGCATCAATGCCAATGAGTTTCATAGGAATGCTAAGTTTCCGACCCAACTCGGCGATTCGCCTCAGCAGGTCTCCGCCGCCGCAGCCCAGGTCAGCAACTGACAAGGGAGCAAGAACGTGGGATTGCACAGCCGGAATCATTTCCCTGATACCCTCAAGGGTTACACGATTGCCGCCAAGCCACCGGTTGATGATATCCAGTTCACGCAGGGTTTGGTCGACTACCTCGCCCGAACACGAAAGGTCGTCCATAATCTCCAGATCGGTGGAGCGACGCGAAAGATCGGGTGAATTGTTGCTCACGGAGCCATGGTAATTTTCAGCAGAGTACTTTCCAGCGTAAGGCCAGGCCCAAAGGCGAAACTCAGAATTCGTTTTCCGTCATCATCGGCCTTCAGGTGTTGGGAAAGTTCCTTCAGAACAAACAGCACGGTCGGTGATGACATGTTCCCATGTTTCCGCAACACTTCGTAGGCGTATTTGTTTTGTTCTTTGGTAAGTCCCAGTTCGGCCTCGATAGTTTCCAGGATTCTTTTTCCGCCAGGGTGAATGGCGTAATAGGCCACTTCAGACATGCTCTTGTTGATTTTTGCCAACAAAGCGCGTGAAAGACTCCGGATGCCGCTGCGGATGACTTCGGGTACATAGGAAGAGAGTCGCATTTCAAAGCCAAGATCGCCGACCGTCCACGTCATATCATGTTCACCCTCGGTAGCCAGTTCACAATGAAATTCTTCGAGCTGGAGGTTGCTACCGCGGCGCGCAGAGGGCTCCACCAAGGCTGCTGCGGCACCGTCGCCAAACAACGCGTTGGCCAGCATATTGTCTTCGGTATTCTCTTTCTGAAAGTGAATGCTGCACAGTTCTGTACAAAGAATCAGCACTTTGGCGTCAGGGCGAGCCGCACAAGCTGCCGCTGCGATCTTCAGCGCATTAAATGCGGCGTAGCAGCCCATGAAATTAATGGATGTCCGCTCGACTGAAGAATTTAAGCCCAAGGCCTTGACGAGGTCGATGTCGAGACCTGGGGCATACATGCCCGTGCAACTTACTACAACGAGATGGGTTATGGTATCTTTTCTAAGATCAGGAAGGGCACCCAGGCATCGATTGGCGGCTTCCAGACTAATCGCCAGAGCATGCCTTCGGTATAATTCAAGACGGCGCTTGGTTGAGGGGAAGGGCTCGAGCCCACTGGTATTCTCAAAGAAGTGAAAGTCACGGGTCTTACCGTAATCTTCCAGAACCGAGTACCGCGTCTCGATGCCACTGGCACGGAAGAGAACGCGCAACTTTCGGGCATCATCATTGCCGAGATCCATGGCGCGCACCATGAAATCAGCAATTGCCAATTGTCTGAGCGCATGGGGAGGATTGGCCGTTCCAAGGGATGTGATAAAGCTCATTACCCAATAATAATCGAAAAAGGTCTATATTGTTCAACACACATCAACGTATGTTTTCGAGATCCACCTGGCTTCATCTGAGAATTCCCTTTTCGTTTTTTCTTCTTCCTGTATTCCTCTTCGCTGTAGCCGTCTCTCCCAATCTCATTCTTCATCGGCTAACCTGGATCTTCATTATACTCCACCTCTTTCTTTACCCGGCCAGCAATGGATACAACAGCTATTTTGACAAGGATGAAAAAAGTATTGGTGGGCTAAAGAACCCGCCACCCGTGTCTGGGGGACTCTACTGGACCGCGTTGTTGTTTGATGCAGTGGCCGTTGTGATGGCTTGGTTACTGGTCTCGATGACCTTTGCCGTAATGGTCCTCGTCTACGGATTAATTTCCAAAGCCTATAGCCATCCGATGATTCGGCTGAAAAAATACCCAGTAGCCGGATGGCTGGTGACGGGATTCTTTCAAGGCTTTTTCACGTTTCTGATGTGCTACCTAGGACTGAACAATTTTGAGTGGATGAGTGCACTACAACTGCAGGCCATGCTGCCAGCCTCACTTACCAGTCTGATGTTATGGGCGAATTACCCCATGACACAGGTATACCAGCATGAAGAGGACACGTTACACGGCGACCGAACCTTGAG
>CAYMPU010000056.1:0-11502 GCA_964392375.1 uncultured Ohtaekwangia sp.
TGCAGATCAGGAGGTTGTAGGGTTTGAAAGAGAGACGTTTATTGACGGCAAGCAATTCTCCCTGCTGTCCAATAACGATATCGCCATCATAAATCATGCGTCCGGCTTCGTTGCCGAGGTGGTTAACAAACAAGTAAACGCAATCGAACATGGAGGACCCGTCGATGATCACTTCTTTTTCGCGTGCTGTACTTTTGCCCAGTGCGAAGTGGCTGGCACTCGGATTGAGGATCAGGTCTACACCACGCTTTTTCAGTTGATGGCCGGGCCTGTGTTTACTCCACGCATCTTCGCATATCTCAAAGCCGAAGCAGATACCGTGTGTCTCGTAAACCAGGTCTCCCACGCGCACGGTGTGACCGCCGAGGCTGAGTTCTATGACCTTGCCGGCCGTCCACGGTACAAACCAGCGCGGCTCGTAGTGCACGCCATCGTTGGCAAGATTCTGCTTGAGGGTGATGCCGAGGATCTGCTGGTCTCGGATGACGCAGACGCCATTAAAGGTCTTCCCAAAGATGCGCACCGGTAGACCTACACAGGCTACTATATTTTCACAGTGTGGCACAAGGGTCAGCACTTTTTCCCACGCGGTGGCTGACAGCCAGTCGCTGAGAAAGACATCTTCACATCCATAACCAGTCACACACAGCTCGGGAAGGCAGAGGATGTCGACGTGGCTCTCCCGGGCTTCGCGGATGGCTGCCAGGATATTCGTGACATTATTGTTCCAGTCGAGTGGGATCTGGTTTAGGGTGGCTCCGGCGATGGTTATCCTGGTCATGCTCGCGGGGCTATTCGATGTTTAACTGCTGACACGTTTTGAAAGCGGCATCTTGTTCTGCCCGCTTCTTGGTATAACCGTATCCGATGCCCAACGGTTCATCGTCAATGAATACCTGGATGGCAAACTCTTTTTGGTTGCGGGCTTTCTTAATCTCCATGAGTTCGAAGCGCACGGCCTTGCCCTGCCGTTGGGTCCACTCAATGATTTTGCTTTTGTAGTTCAAGTTGGTTTGCACGACCACGTCGAGGTTGAAGTGGGGTTGGACCAGCTTGTCAATAACAAATTTCTTGCAGCGAAGATATCCTTTATCCAGATACACGGCGCCCACGATGGCCTCGAGGGTGTTGCCGAGTACGACGCGCTGCAGCTGGGCGTTTTTCTGGTCGAACTGTACGATGTGGTTGATGCCGATCTTGCGGGCGAGGAGGTTTAGGGAGTCGCGGTTCACAATGCGTGAGCGGATCTCGGTGAGGAAGCCTTCGTCTTTGAAAGGATATTTCTTGAAGAGGTAGTCAGCGACGGCAGCTCCGAGGATGGCGTCGCCGAGGTATTCGAGTCGCTCGTTGGATTCGCGAAAGCCGTTGTTCTCTTTGGCGCGGCTGGTATGAAGTGTCGCCAGCTTGTAGAGTGAGAGGTTGGACGGTGTGTAGCCGGTAATGGTTTCAATAGCATTAATCAGCTTCCGTTCTTCTTTCTTAGAACCGAGGCTGGGGAATTTCAGTAAGTTCCACACGGGAGGTCTTACGAATGTTTCTTGATGATGATGGACGCGTTATGTCCGCCAAAGCCGAACGTGTTGCTGAGCGCAAAGTCGACGTTTCTTTTCTGGGCTTTGTTAAACGTGAGGTTCAGCGACGAATCGAGGCCTTCATCGTCGGTGAAGTGGTTGATGGTGGGTGGCACGATCCCTTCGTTGATGGCCAGCAGGCAAGCGATGACTTCGATCGCGCCGGCGGCACCGAGGAGGTGGCCCGTCATGGATTTGGTAGAGCTGATGTTGATCGTGCTGGCATGTTCGCCGAACACCTGCTGGATTGCTTTGATTTCGCCGATGTCGCCCAGCGGCGTAGAGGTACCGTGGGTGTTGATGTAGCCAATGTCGGAAGCTTTCAGTCCGGCATCATCAAGTGCATTTTTCATGACGCGTGTGATGCCAGCGCCTTCCGGGTGAGGAGCGGTGATGTGGTAGGCGTCGCCTGACATGCCGCCGCCGATGATCTCTGCCCAGATTTTTGCGCCACGTGCTTTCGCGTGCTCATATTCCTCCAGGATCAGCGCGCCGGCGCCTTCGCCCAACACGAAACCATCGCGGTCCTTGTCGTAAGGACGCGAGGCAGTCTCGGGTGAATCGTTTCGCTCCGACAGCGCTTTCATCGCATTGAATCCTCCGACGCCCGCCTCACAGATGGCTGCCTCCGAGCCGCCGGTCACAAACACATCGGCCTTGCCGAGGCGCAGGTGGGTGTAGGCATCGTAGATAGCGTGTGTGGAGGTAGCGCAGGCGGAGACTACGGCGTAGTTCGGTCCGCGAAATCCGTACTTGATGGAGATATGTCCGGCGCTGATATCCGGAATCATCTTGGGAATGAAGAAGGGGTTGAATCGCGGCGTGCCGTCACCTCGTGCGAAGGATTTTACTTCCTCCTGAAACGTGAGCAGTCCACCGATACCGGAACCCCAGATGACGCCAACGCGGTCGGGGTCGACCTTGTCCAGTGCCAATCCGGAATGGACGATCGCTTCATCGGCCGCCACCATCGCATACTGCGTGGAGGGGTCGAGCTTGCGTGATTCTTTCCGGTCCATAAAGTTGGCCGGATCGTATCCTTTCAGCTCGCAGGCGAAGCGCGTCTTGAAAAGGGAAGCATCAAATCGGGTGATGGGCGCCGCACCACTTCTTCCTGTGCGGAGGCCTTCCCAATATTCCGGGAGGGTATTTCCGATAGGTGTGAGTGCACCAATCCCCGTGATGACAACCCGTTTTAAATTCATAAATGTGGAAACCAGGAGAGCTCCTGATTATTTCTTCGCGTTCTGCTCCAGATAAGCAATAGCCTGACCAACGGTAGCAATATTCTCAGCCTGGTCATCCGGGATGGAAATGTTGAATTCCTTCTCGAATTCCATGATCAGTTCAACGGTATCCAATGAATCTGCACCCAAATCATTGGTAAAACTTGCCTCGGGAGTAACTTCCGATTCTTCTACGCCGAGCTTGTCAATGATGATTTGCTTAACTTTTTGTGCGATGTCCGACATGTTTGTATGGTTTAAGGATTTTAAAAATCTGCGCAAAGTAAGAGATTTGGGGTCATATTGTCAAACTTTTTACTTTTCATTGGAATAGTCTAATGGGTGCCAAAATCAGGAAAAACAAGCTCGAAATAGAGTACACCTTTGATTTCGAATTGGTCGGTATCCGCACGTCGTTAAAAGGATATAAACTTGCCTGGCACCTCAATAAAATTCTGAATACGCACCTCACCAAGCAGAAAGATTTGGAAGTACACCTGAAGAAGGGCTCGGCTTTTTACGACCAATTTGCGCACCTGACGCCCCTGAATGCCCTTCATCTCTTCCGGAATCGCCCTTCGGATGCTGATGGCAGCCTGCCTGTGCTGGTTCCTGAATTCCCGCATTTCGATTACGTCCTGATGACGCAAAGCGAGGAAAGACTCTCAGGCAATCGATTGCAGGAATACTTGCGGGACGTTCCTTCCGTGGAATTGGCTGCTTTGATACCTTTGTCGGCTCTAAAATCAAAGGAGAACTTTATTTTTTGATTGGCCACGCAGGGCAACTCAGGACTTTGCAATCACCATGGAAAGAATTTCATACAACAAGACCAAGATCGTCGCTACCGTAGGACCGGCATCCAATGCCAAGGAAATGCTCCGCGCACTGGCCAAGGAAGGCGTCGATGTGTTTCGTCTCAACTTCTCACACGGCACACACGCCGACCATCAGAAGGTGATCAATTTCGTCCGCGAGATCAACGCTGAAATGGGTACGCACATTGCGCTCCTACAAGATCTCCAGGGTCCGAAGATTCGTGTGAACGAAGTGGCGGAGGGAACGATCCTTCAGCCGCGTTCAAACCTCACCATCACCACCCGCGAACTCGTGGGTAATCACGAAATCGTCAGCACCAGCTACAAGGACCTGCCCAGGGATGTGAAGGTGAACGATATGGTCCTCATCGACGATGGCAAGATTGAACTTAAAGTCCTTGAAGTACGTGACATCGAAGTTGTATGCGAAGTTGTGTACGGAGGGCTGTTGAAATCCCGCAAAGGAATCAACCTCCCGTATTCCCGTGTGACAGCACCCTCACTCACAGAGAAAGACCGCGCTGATCTGGAGTTTGGACTCAAGAACAACATTGATTGGGTGGCGCTTTCTTTTGTTCGCAAGGCCAAAGACATCGACATCCTTCGCGCCATCATTGAAGACCATAAGGCGTCTACGAAGATCATTGCAAAAATTGAGAAGCCCGAGGCCCTTGAAAATATTGACGCCATCCTCAGTGCTACCGATGCGATCATGGTAGCCCGTGGTGACCTCGGTGTGGAGATCTGGCTGGAAGAAGTTCCGATGGTGCAGAAAATGCTCGTCGAGAAATGCAATAAGCTGGCCAAGCCGGTAATCGTAGCTACCCAGATGATGGAGAGCATGATCGAGAACCCGAGGCCTACACGCGCGGAGACCAACGACGTGGCCAATGCGGTCATGGATGGCGCTGATGCGCTGATGCTTTCCGCCGAGACGGCTGCTGGCCGTTACCCCATTGAAGTTATACGAAGCATGGTACGCACCATTGGTTCCGTGGAGAAGCAAGCTAACATCTACTACCGCTTCCGTGAAGTCGATCCACATTCACCGATCTTTGTCAACGACAGCCTTGTCCTTGCTGCCACCAAACTGGCTAAAGAAATCAACGCGAAAGCGATCGTGGGCATGACAGCCAGCGGCTATTCCGCACAGAAGGCATCGTCGCACCGCCCCAATACAAACATCTTTGTGTTTACCAGCAACAAGAACATCCTGAATACGATGAACCTGGTCTGGGCTACGCGCGCCTACTATTACGAGAAGCAGACCTCCACCGACGAAACCATCGCCGACGTTCAGGAGATCCTCAAGCGCGATGGTCATGTGAAGACGGGAGACGCATTCATCATCCTCGCGTCCATGCCGATTCACGAGCGCAATAGAACCAACATGCTGAAGGTTCACTTTGTGAATTAGTAGCAGAGCCTACGAACCCGAAACCCGAAACCCTGAACCCCGGACTTGTTCCGGGGCTCACTTACCCCGTGAAGGAACAACCATCATCACGTCCTCGCGCTGCACGACCACGGCTCCCGGAGGATCACCCTTCCGTTTTCTAACATACTTTGCCGGTGTCACGGCAACAGGGCAGAGGGACTCATTCTTCCGTTTGGAGTGAAAGGCGGCGAGCGCGGCAGCGTGTTCGATCACGTCTTTGGGGAATGTCTTGCCGGACTGGTACTTGATGACCACATGTGAGCCGGCGACGTCCTTGGCGTGAAGCCACAAATCTTCTTTATAGGTATGATGCAGTGTGAGCTGGTCGTTGGCCGCAGCGTTCTTCCCGACAAGAATACGGAAGCCGCCAAACGTATGCTCGTGATAGGGCATGGTCTCCTTGCGTTCCTTTTCCTTTGCTTGGCTGCTGAATGCCGCCGCGAAGGGCTGTAAGGCTTGCCGGTCGGGTGCCTGGAGAATCGCCTGCTCTTGATTCAGCAACGCATCACGTTCCTTCTCCTTCCGGTCCATCGTCTCGCGCAACGTTTTTAGTTCAATGGCGCGGTTCTTGGCTTTTCTGTAGAAGGCCTCGGCGTTCTTCTGCGGGGAAAGTTCCTTCTTCAGTTTCACGGTCACCGTGTTGCCGGCTTCATGAAAATCTTCCAGTGCGATAGACTCCATGCCGGGAGTCATCCTGTGCATGTTGGCCATCACCAGGTCTGCCCACTGCTGGTAATGATGATCGCCCTCCACTTCGGCGAGCCTCGCGCGGGTCTTTTCCAGAAAAGCACGGCTCTGCTTTAATCTTCCCCGTACAGAAGAAAGCAATGCCGCGCGCTCTTTGTCAAGTCCTGATCGCGACTGATGCAAGAAGAAGAATTCATTGACTGCTTCGATGGGATTCGTAAAGGTTCGTTCGGATTTTTCATTGGGCAACAGCGACAGGCGGAGGCCGGTGCTTGCCTGAATAAGGAAGTACGATGGATTCTCCAACTGCACCCTTACCCGTTCCAGAAGTTTCCATCGCTCTTCAATACTCTTTTCGTTAAAACCCAATCGGCCAAGATACTCCCACACGGGCGGGCCAAACGTCATATAGAACGATGCAAGGTCGTGTTGATGCTCTTCGAAAGCAGCGAAAGACCAGTCGATGGCCCGGTCCAGGCTGCCCAGGGTGAGGGTGAGGTCGGCGGGAAAGTTATTGCGGAAAACCGTGTGAACCGTGTCGCCATCAAGCAGGACTACGTTGCCTTGTCGCCCGTGCATTTTGAAGACGAGTGCATGGTGATCGCCCAGCAGCAAGGCAAAACTTCGTTCGTTGGTAAACTGCCGAATACCACGCACAGGCTGGAGGATGATTTCCGGGAACAGGTCGATACTGTTCTTGCGCGCGCGATGAAAGGAGGTAGGGAAGGAAAGGCACTGGAAGTCTGCCTGCAGGCTGACCTTGATAAAGAAGGATCGCTCGCTGTTATTCAGTTCAATAACAAGTTCGTCTTTGTTCTGGCTAAAGCAGGAGACGAGGGTAAATCCATCGAGGACCCGCTCCAGCTCGGCGGAAAGTTGACGGAGAAAGTAATGATTGTTGTGCACGGCCTGACCGCTAGAGCGTTACCGTGAGTCCGTCGTAGGCGAGTGTAATGCCGGATGGTAATTCTGCATCCACCACTTTGTGCAGACCCATTTTGTGGCTGGCGTGTGTGAGGTAGGTTTTTTCGGCACCGATCTTCTGCGCCATGGCCACTGCTTGTTCCAGGTTGAAGTGGGAGATGTGTTTCTCCCGCTGCAAGGCATTCAGCACCAGGATCTTTGATCCCTTGATCTTCTGCATGGTGGACTCAGGAATGGCATTGGCATCGGTGATGTAGCTGAAATCGCCGATGCGGTAGCCATACACGGGCATGTTGAGGTGTAGCACTGGCAGTGGTGTGACGTGAACACTCCCAATACTAAATGCGTTGTCTTCAACGGGGACAAGGGTCAACCGGGGAATGCCAGGATAGCGATGGGGTTCAAAGGCATAGGCGTACTCGGTGGTGAGTTGCTTCAATACATAATCGTGAGCGTACACGGGCATGTCCATGCCCTGCAGAAAATTGTACGCGCGCACATCATCGAGGCCTGCGGTGTGGTCTTTGTGACTGTGGGTGAAAAGCACGGCATCGAGTCGCACGACATTCTCGCGAAGCATCTGTTGCCGAAAGTCGGGACCCGTGTCGACCACCAGGCTGAGATGACCCGTGTCAATATGTACCGATGTGCGTAGGCGCTTGTCGCGGTAGTCGAGGGAACGGCATACCTCGCACGTGCACCCGATGACAGGTACGCCCTGGGAGGTGCCGGTGCCGAGGAAGGTTATTTTCAAGTGTTTGAGCTCACTTCTTGCTGCTGCAGTTCTTCGTATAATTTCAGGTTTTTCTCGTTGAACCTTGATGTGTCCAACGCAACGTTTCTGAGTATTTCCAGCAGGATGTTGATCTTTCCTTCCGTTGTATAGAATTTATTGACGATCATGATCTTCTGGTCGCGCAGGAGGCAGTAGCCTGACTTGAAGTTTCCCTTCTCGTATCGGAGGAAATAGTCTGACTCCGCAAGCATGTCTTCCAGTTTGATCAGGAACTGATTGGTGTACTTAATCATTCGTAGTGGCGAATTTATTCCGCAATCTATAAAAAAGTACGGTTGGGTGTGGCCAGCAGATCGTAAATTCGTGGCGCATACATGAAGAGGGGCAAGCTCATCGTTCTGGTAGGTCCTACTGCCGTTGGCAAAACCAGCATGGCCATCCGTTTGGCCGAGCACTTCCGCACCGAGGTCGTTTCAGCTGATTCACGACAGGTATTCCGGGAGATGGCCATTGGCACTGCCAAGCCGTCGAAAGAGGAATTGGCACGTGTGAGGCATCATTTGATGGATTGCCGCGCGGTGGCGGAAGATTATGATGCAGCAACCTATGCGGAAGAGGCTCAACGCGTATTGGATGGCCTTTTTGAGATTCATGAGTACGTAATCCTCTGCGGTGGATCGGGTCTCTATATTAAAGCCTTACTTGAAGGATTCGATGAGTTACCGGAAGTTTCCGCCGATGTGCGGAAAGCGGTCATCGCTGAATATGCCCAAAAGGATCTGGCCTGGCTGCAGGAGGAAGTGAAGCGCGTTGACCCTGATTACTTCGAGGTTGTCGACCGTCAGAATCCGCAGCGTCTCATGCGCTCGCTGGAGGTATTTCGTCAGACCGGGCAACCGTTCTCGGGCTTTCACAAGAAAAGTGTCAAGGTGCTTCCATTTGATGTGATAAAGATCGGCTTGACGCTCGACCGCGAGATACTCTACCAGCGGATCGACCAACGGGTTGATGCGATGATCGCTGGCGGATTGATGGAGGAGGCCGCGACGTTGTTTGCACATCGCCACTTGCCGGCATTGCAGACGGTTGGCTACCAGGAAATATTCGGCTTTATGGAAGGCAGCTATGATCGCGACGAGGCCATTCGGTTGCTGAAGCGAAACACGCGTCACTATGCCAAACGACAACTGACGTGGTTCAGGAAAGATGCCACCAATCAATGGTTTAGTCCAGATGATTGGAACGGCATTCTCGCTGCCTGCGAAACAAAGACTGTTGTCCAATGAAAAGGCGCTCCTTCCTCGCCAAGGCAGTTCCCCTGACGGCATCGCTGATGGGTCTCGCTCGAGTCACTTTTCCGCAAACGCCAACCTTGACTACCGTTCTTCGCGGAGGTCGGTGCTTCTATCAGGACCGGTGGCAGGCAATTGATGTTGGGATAAACACTCGCGGAAAACTGGTGATCGGGGAAGCAGGTACGTTGCAGGGACAAGAGGTGTTGACCATCGAAAACAGGATCATCTCCCCGGGCTTCATCGACATCCTCTCCGACAACACGGCCAATCCGCAGCGGACGTATTCTATTGTTGAGAAATATAAGGTCAGCGATGGCGTTACGACCGCCTTGCAGATGCATGGTGGTTCGGGGGAGATTGCGGCACATTACCGGACATTCGGCGCAAAGCCGCACCGTATCAACTATGGTGTGTCGACCGCGGTGATGCGGGTGCGGTATGCGGCGACAACGCTCGAGGCGAGGAAGAAGAAAGTTGAACAATGCCTGGCGGAAGGGGGGCTGGGTGTTTCGCACAGCATCGAATACCAACCGACACCATACAGCGAAGTGCTTGTCTATGCGCGCCTGGCCCGGAAGTATGATCGCCCGCTTTTCCTTCACCTGCGCTACTCGTCGGAGTCTCAGGAGCTGGCGGGTGTCGATGAGGCAATAAGGTTGTCAAAGGAGAGTGGTGCGCGTGTTCATATTGCACACCTTCACTCTACGGGCGGCACTTTTCACATGGCGGAGGCGCTCGAAAGAATTCGCAGGGCCAATGCCGAGGGAATGGAGATTACGTGCTGTGTATATCCTTATTCCTATTGGGCCACCTACCTTCATTCCACGCGGTTCGACGAAGGCTGGCAGCAGCGCTATAACCTTACCTACCGCGACTTGCAGCTGGTCGGGACAGGCGAGCGGCTCACCGCGGAGCGTTTTGCGAAATACAGAGCATTAAAGAAGTTGGTCGCCGTACCCGAAGGAACGATGCCCATGGATCGAACCGTCGACCTGGCACTAAAAGAAAAATTTTGCATGATCGGCTCCGACGGCGGTATTGAGTATGCCGTGAATGCCAATTCCCACCCCCGAGGTGCCGGATGTTTTTCGACAGCACTGCGGCACGGTCAGGACCTTGGCTTGCCTGTTGAATTCATGTTGGAAAAAATGACCTCACTGCCACACAAGCTTCTGCGACCTTGCATGAACGATCGAGGCGTGCTGCAACCCGGTGCCTGGGCAGATCTCACGGTCTTCGACCCCACGACAGTCAACGGCACAGCCACCGTCAGCAATCCCAACCAGTTTTCGAGAGGCATCGACTACGTGTTTGTGAATGGGAAGCTTGCGTACAGGCAGGGTGTGCTGGGGGAAGAGCGTGGAGTGGGGATCAAGTATTGATTGTACCGCAAAAACGCTTCAAGGCACAAAGGGACTTGCGTGGGTTTATTATCTTCGTGCCTCTATCCAGCATCCAGCATCCAGTGACCAGCAACCAGCACCCCAAGGCGGGCACCCATAATGGATCCGAAAAAAAAGTTCTGATCGTAGCCTACTACTGGCCTCCCTCCGGCGGCAGTGGTGTGCAGCGGTGGTTGAAGTTTGTCAAGTACTTGCCTTCCTTCGGTTGGCAGCCGTTTGTGTTCACGCCGGAGAATCCGACGTTTGAAATTCGTGATGATTCGTTGCTGCAGGATATTCCTGCCGAAGCAGAAGTAATCAAGCTGCCCATCTGGGAACCTTACGCTTTGTTTCGGAAGACCTCGGCGTTGATGGGGCAGCAGGCACCCAAACAGACGGATGCCGTGACCACGGGAAAGAAAAGTTTCTTGCAGTCCATCGCCTCCTGGGTGAGGGGAAATGTTTTTATCCCCGATGCGCGTGTATTCTGGGTGAAGCCTTCGGTGACTTTTCTGTCGGACTTTCTTGTTTCAAACGATATTCACACCCTGGTGACCACCGGCCCGCCCCACAGCATGCATTTGATTGGCCTTCGCTTAAAGCAACAAAACCCATCGCTTCGGTGGATTGTCGATTTGCGTGACCCGTGGAGTGAGTGGGATTTTCTGGATACACTTTCGTTGACGGGGTGGGCACGACGGAAGCATCAGCGGCTGGAACGTGAGGTCCTTCAGAAGGCAGACCACGTGATTACCATCGCTCCTTATCATGTTGACCGATTTGAGAAACTGGGCGGAAGGAAGGTAACGTTGATCACCAACGGATTTGACGAGGATGATTTTGCGGGTATTGTGCATACGCGAACCTCCACGTTCACCATTCGTCACATCGGTATGGTCGATGAACTTCGTGATCCCCGGCCGTTTATGGAGTCCGTGAAAGTGCTTCTAGCTAAAGAGCCGGCATGGAAGGACCGTATCCTGATTGAATTTATCGGGTCTGTCAATACAGCCTTTCGGAATTATGTGATGAGTGACGATACGCTTTCTTCGATAACGGCCTTTCGGGACCCCATGCCGCATGCAGCATTGGTAAAGCTATACGGAGAAACGGATGTGCAACTGCTTATCCTGGCGCACACGGTGCAGGCTCCAGGCAACCTCCCCGGTAAATTTTTCGAGTATCTCGCCAGTGGAAATTTTATTTTTGGTGTTGGACCCACCGAGGGTGATGCGGCGCAAATTCTCAGGGAGACGAAGGCTGGCACCATGGTGAGTCGTGACCATGAAGAAGATATGGTCCGGTTGCTGAGCGAGCGCATATCTCAGTGGACGCGGGGAGGTGCAGCGACTGAGCGTGACGTAAAATCCTATAGCCGGAGAATGCTCACTGGGGCTATGGTGAGGGTTCTCGAAGGTGTGTCAC
>CAYMPU010000057.1:0-14333 GCA_964392375.1 uncultured Ohtaekwangia sp.
CCCCATGTATACCTTTGAGACCCGCATTCGCGATCGTTACAGCGAAACCGATCAGATGCAGTATGTGTACTATGGCAATTACGCCACATACTATGAGGTGGGTCGTGTAGAGAGCCTGCGCAATTTGGGGATGACCTACAAAGAGTTGGAGGCGATGGGTATCATCATGCCCGTTCTCGAGAATCATTCGGAGTTTCTGCTCCCGGCCGTGTACGATGAGCTGCTCAGGGTCGAGGTAACCATACCTGAAAAACCGACGGTGCGTATCCGATTCCTCTATAACATTTACAATGAGCAGAACACATTGATCCACCGCGGGGAGACCTTGCTGGCCTTTGTGAATCAGAAAACGGGCCGACCCTGCCGACCTCCGGAAGCTTTTCAGAAGGTATTGGCGCCGTATTTCTAACTTTACGCCGCCCGGATCATGAGCTACCCGATTCGTAAACGCATTTTACAGATTCCTACCGCGCGCACCCTGAAAGCGTGGCTGAAGAAAGTCAGGGTACCCGGCAACCAACTCTCGCTCTACAAATTCTTTAAGATGTTTGCCGCCAACATTGAGAAGGATGAGCTCGTCGACCGGTCCAACGGCGTGGCGTACAATTTTGTGCTGGCCATTTTTCCTACCGTGATCTTCCTGTTCACGCTCATTCCCTACATCAACACCTATTTTCCGGCGATCGACCGTGACAACATCTTGCGCTTCCTGAGTGAGTATATGCCTCCCAGCATGTTTGAAGTGGTGTCGGTGACCGTCACCGACATCATTGAAAAGCAGCGTGGCGGACTGCTCACGTTTGGCTTCCTCTTTGCGGCATTTCTCGCCACCAACGGAATGATGGCCCTGATGCGTGCGTTCAATGCCTGCTACCAGACGGTGGAGAAGCGCAGTTTCTTTCGCATGCGGTTAACGGCGACGGGCCTCACCGTGCTGCTGGCCTTTGTGTTGCTTTCTGCCGTTGTACTGCTGGTACTCGGTGAAATCGTGCTCAACCAGGTAACGTACCAGCTGGCAGACCTCAGCCATACCCGGCTGGATGGATTATCCCTCTACGGGTTGTTCGCCCTCCGGTTCCTGGTGATCTTCATCGTGTTCTTTTTTGCCGTTTCCTTCATTTATTATTTTGGACCGGCCATCCACTACAACTGGAAATTTTTTTCCATCGGCTCTTTTTTGGCTACTCTGGGGTGCCTGGCCGTATCGTATGGTTTTTCATTCTACATCACCAACTTCGGAAGCTACAACAAGGTATACGGCTCCATCGGTGTGCTCATCGCGCTGATGATCTGGATCCAACTACTGACGGTGGTGCTCCTCTTCGGCTACGAAATCAACGCCAGCTTGCACTACGCACAGAAAATGGAGGCCATAGCCCAACACAAGCGGGCAAAGCGGAGGGAGCAGTTGAAGGGGTCGAAGTCGCTGACGATATAGGTGGAAAAAGAGCCTCTGCCATAAGGCTGATTTTTGCAGTTCCAAACAAAGCCTTAGTTTTGCAGTCCGCAAAAAACCTCAAAGAGGAGTGGTAGAGTGGTTTATTGCACCGGTCTTGAAAACCGGAGACCCTTCACGGGGTCCGGGGGTTCGAATCCCTCCTCCTCTGCAGAAGAAAGAAAAGCAAGGCCCCGACTCTGTCGGGGCTTTTTGTTTTGAAGGAAGCAAGCGAAGCGGGTTGGAGGTGGGCAAAGGCTTTAGCGAGCTATATGTTGACAAGTTTGAACGCATCGATGTAACTAATCAGCGTTTTTCCTCTTTTGAAGTTCTTTTGCCATGCCTCTTCCTTATGGCTGATTTCTATGATTTCAGGAGTCTTTACTTTCTTAAATTTGAAAACGACTTCTTTTAAGGTCTCGATCTCTTCTTTAGAGAGCTTCGTTTCGTCAAAGGCTCTTTTGGCATTAGGCTTGAATTGATCACCTATGCTCCCATTGGGAAATGAGGTTACTGTAATGTCGATGTGGTCGTTCTCAGCGATGTAATCAAACAGGCTATTGAAATTGTTTGGAACGGGTCCCATGTCTATTGCGCGATATCGGCATCCGCTAATAGACTGCACCTCCTTTTTGAAATTCAAAAAGTCCGCATAGAAAAGCATTTTATTAATCTTGGTTTTCCACAAGCTTGGTTGAGCTTCTATAGTAAAGAATACCACCATTTCAGTGAATTTTTCCAAACTCGGTTTTCTGTAACCCGTCTGATCATCGGCTTTTGGGTTACCCATTAAGTAGGTTGTTAAATCAAAATCGAAGAAATCCTCCTTAACTTGGAGGTCTTCGATCTTTTGCATTACACGCTCTCGCTCCTTTGGATTAAGCGTGTTACTTAATTCAACTAGTTTCTTGAATTCTTTAGGATCTTGCGCTAGTTGAATTAACCTGGCGTTGCTAGAGTTGGGTATTTCTCCGGATTCATAATTCCTGTAAACGTTAATGCCAAATCCCAACACCTCCGACATTTTGGACGGTGACAAGTCGTATTGTTGACGGAGAGAAGCAATCTCCTCAGGAAATGGCAGGTTATACCTATTCCTGTATTGATTGTACACTTGGCTCAGGTTTAATTGTGTGACGCGTTCATCCTCAAATTTTTCTCCGCTATCCTCACACAAATAATAATGGTAAACCACTTCGAATTTCTCCTTGCGAAACTCGGTTTCAATGGTCTCCTGTTTCATCACCATTTCTTTGCCTGTGATGGGACTCTTCATATATATTTATTTTTTATAGGGATAGATCAACGTTTCTTCAGAGAAATGAAATGATATGCAAAGCACTTTATCACCCGGTTGACCCATCGTGATTTTGATGTACACCTCTTGTCCCTGGATCAATTTCCCAAACACCCACATATCAGCATCCCGGTAAAGACTGTCGGTCAACGGGCCTTTTGCATAATGCCCGATCTCCAACCCTGACAGTTCTTTCTTCACATCGTTGAATGAGTATTCCAAGGCAGTCATCGTCTTGAAATTCTTGTCGCGGTCGGAACGAATCAAAAGGCCCCAGAATCCAAGCTTCTGCTTGAAGTCCCTAAGAAATCCTTCTATTTCCGTTTGAGAAGCCACCTGCAGATGCTGTCAGGCAGTAAAAATCATACTTTAAAGTGCGAAAAACAAATGAAAAGCGCCAAAAAAATACTTTGAAGTGTGAGATAAGTCAAGATTGGCTGTTTTGGATACTGTTCTCATCCGAAATTCTCTACGGCTCCCCAAAGTGAGCAACAATCATCCTCACTTGTAAAGGGCTATAAAAATTGCCCAATCTCGGACCCAAGTCCAGCTGCGCCTTCCGGAGCCAGCGGCGAAAAGTCTTCGCCGTAGTCCGGTAAAGCGCCGCCAATTCTTTTTGCGTGTAGGGTCGTATGGTGAAGGTGGGGGATTGCATAACCTATGGGCATACCGTCATGGTTAGGAATTCGTTTCTGCCAATTCATTGTATGTGCGAAGCTTCTCTACCACCTCCCTGATCCTGAACGACCATTTTATCCAAACCCACAAGCAAATCAAGAGGAGTACTGGCAACAACGCCAGGGCTGTTACCGCAACACGATCACCGTTTGGGAGTAAAGGTAAAATCATCCGGAGTATCATCCAGATCACGATAGGGGTAAGCACGAAAATAATTCTCAGGCGTTTCAGTGTCCGGAGACTTGTGTCCAGGGTTTCCCTGATCGAGTCGCGCGCAGGAAGAAAATGCATGTAGCGATAGCCAATGTAATCATCCGTCAAAAGAAAAATTATCCAGGCCATGGTGAATGGCTTGGATGCTGTGAGATAGTCAAAAACCATGATCGCGGTAATAGCGATAAGCATCTTGCCGGCAAACACGACATGATCTTTTGTCGGGCGCGTCATCACCCGTGATAACCGGGAGACTTCCTTGATCCGCTGCAACTCTTCAGCGCTTTCATGCTCCGGCTTGAGGGCGTTCCAGTCCCTCTTCAATTGTTCTAGCTTCCGGTTGAATGCTTTTTCTTCATTTTCGGATGTCATATCCATAGTCTTAGTAGTCAGTGATTTGTTTCTTTAATCGTAACAGGCGTTTCCGTACAGCTTCCGGGGAGATACCCAGCAATTCTCCAATTTCCTTGTTCTCATGACCTTCCAGCATCAATGCCAGAATCGCACCTCCAAAGAAGTCCACCTGCCCGAATAGTCGGTTGATGCGATCGTCACCATCGGTCACGGCAGGCGTTTCCTCTGCCATGTCGGGAACGGATTCACTGAATTCAATTTTCTTGTTCCGCATCTTCCGTCGCCATACGGATGCCGTGTTGATGGCCACTTTGTATAACCAGGTGCTGAACGTTGATTCGTGCCGAAAGCGCGGATAAGACTCCAGCGCGCGAATCAGGATCTCCTGCCGAAGGTCTTTCCGATCGGGACCCGAGCAGGGGCAAGCGGCCCGACAAATGGAGTCGATCAGCCGCTTTTGCCCGTCTGCCAGCGACATGAGCTCTGCGTCAAGCTCGGGTGTTCGGTTGGTGTCCTTTTTCATTTCCATACAGGCAGCAAAGGGCATCGGCATTGCTGCGTAGCCTGGAACAAACCCTTTGCTTTCCGATTTCATAATTTACTTATGTTATTTCTAATAAGTTAGTATACCAGCACCCCTGAAACGGGACAGGATTTGGGGACTATATTTCAAAATTCTTATAACCACCTGATTACCAGCCGGAAAATTGGATTTTTATGAGGCCGACGAATCGATTCGCAAGCCTTTACCCATTCATTTCAAGCGTCAGGCAATCCTTTGCAATCACCAGGCAATACTTTGCAAGCTTTTTCAATCACTACCCAATACATAGCAATCCGTTGCCAATACTTCACAATCCTTTTCAACCCTGACGCGCGAGGTCACTGGAGGTAGTTTGAGGTCATTGAAGGAAACTGAGGGTCGTTGAGGGTCACTTGGGGGAAGTGACCATGCCGCGCTGTTCACATTTGTGTCAAGCATCGCGGGAGGTGTATGTCTGCAGCATCATCACTGACGGTGTGAAACTTTAACAAACAAATGTTTATGAAAAATGTAAGTACAAAACCCATGGGCAGCATGTCTGCCCGACGTGTCAGCCTTCGTCAGGTACGCAACCGGCTGATCGTGACAGAACGCCCCAAGCGGACTGAGAAAGTCACGGAGAAATCCGAGAAGGCGCGTCAACGATTCCTGGATGCTGCGTATTATGCCTCACGGCAGATCGACGATCCGGCAACGAATGCCCTGTACACGAAGGGCATCACGGAAAAGAAGCACTCGGCCTATACCGTGGCGATGTGTGATTTTCTCGTAGCGCCGGAGGTCGAATTCATCGACACGATCGATTACCGTGGCAGGGTAGGTGACCCGATCGCGATCCGAGCTAAAGACGACTTCATGGTGACGCGCGTGAAGGTAGAGATCCTCGACAGCTCCGGAGCGTTGATCGAGGAAGGCGACGCGGTGACCGATGAGTCAGCCCGCATGATGTGGAAGTACGTGGCCACGGCCGCGAACCCCACACCGGCAGGCACGACCCTTCGTGCTACGGCGTTCGACAAGCCAGGCCATGTTGGATCCCTTGAAAAGGTGATCTGAGTGGAGTGGTAAATGAGACCCCTCTCTGTGATGGAGAGGGGTTTTTTTGTGGCCATGGTCTAAACGTTACAAAACACAAAACCCCAATCCTTAACGGATGGGGTTTTGTACTTTAAGGAAGGCCTAGCTGCTTTTGCGTCTGCGGAACAGAGCAAGTCAGAATCGCTCCCCTTTGGCAACCTAATTTGAAAGCTGAAACGTAATAGGAATACTAAACTTGGTACTCACAGGCTTTCCGCGCTGACTGCCGGCCACCCAGTTGGGCATCGATTTAACAATGCGGGTCGCCTCATCCATCAAGGACTGATCAACATCTTCCCACGCAGCATCGCGCGCTTCAACCTCTGCGATCTTTCCTTTTTCGTCCACGACAAAGTCAACAAAGACGGTACCCTCAACACCTTTGTCAAGCGCGACTTGAGGATAAACCAGGTTATCCTTCAGGTACTTGGCCAATGCATCTTCCCCGCCGAAATAGGAGGGATCCGTTTCGGCTTTGTTGTAGACGAGCTTGCCATTACTGTCCGTGAACGTCAGGCTGGTTTTTGAAAGTTCCAAAGCGGCAATCCTCCGCTTTTCAATGATTTCCAGTCGTGCTTTTTCGATACGAGCACGCTTGGCTACCAGAGCTTCCTGTTTCTTGGTTTGTTCAGCGACCGCTTGTTCTTCTGCGGTGGCCTGTGATTCACCCTCTTTGGGCTTGTTGGTACAGCTTTGACCTACCATCAGGATACAAAGCAGGGCAATGAGAAAAGTACGTGTTTTCATAGTTTGTAGAGGTTAAGAATAGGTTTGTCGCCTCTACGCAGAAAAGTCTGTGCCAGAGCAGGCTGTCTGCCCACGCATTTGATTGGGGAATGGCAGAACACACGGATGTAGAAGAATTTCTACAGAATGTGTGTGAATCGATCTTGAGTTTGTTGACCTACTGCTCGCTATAATCCGCAAACGTCTTCCGTATATCTTTCCCATCCGGCTTGGCCTGGGTGTCGGCGGGCATCTTTAGTGAAGCTACGGCATCGCTGTTGATCAACCGCGCAAGGTCATCGCGGTCGAGCTCAAATTCCGCGTTGCGGCGATTGGATTTCAGTGCATACTTGCGGGCGAAATAATTTCCCTTCAGCTGCAATTGATTGCGAAGATCACGGTTGGTCTTGATCTGGTTTTGATATTCCTGCGCGTTCTTGCCGATCACTTGTCCGGCCTCCAGCGAGTTGAGTGTAAGCACCGATGTACCGCCTACAACCGAAACGGTTTTTGATTGGTCGGTGGGCAAAATAAGTGGCGAAAGACCGGTCATGGCGCCGAGAGAAGCATTGAGGATCGTACGGTTCTTCTTTCCCTTGCGCGCACGACGGTACAAGGTCTCCAATCGTTCATTGGTCTGGTCAAGGAGTTCGATCAGGTTGTAGGCCGTCGTCATCGACTGGGTGTACTTCTGTGTCAGTATCTTGTCCTTCTCTTCAATGTTCTCAGTATCCATCACCGTAATACGCATCTTGCGCTGTGCTCGATTATTGCTTTTGTCGATGACAAAGAAGGTGAGCACAACTTCTTTCTTTTGAACAATATCGTTCACATACGCATATCCCGGAAGCCAGGCAAATTCCCGCTGCGTGAGCGAGTTCTCTTTCAATGCGGTCTTGGGAATGTTCACATCGGAACTCACGAAGTCGACCTGGTCAATGTTCTCCTCGCCGTTGGGATCAGAGACATAGAGTTTCAAATAGACCACTTCATTTTCATTAATCGTCAGGAGGCTGTCGGCGGGCACAAGGAATAAGTTTGGCGGCAGATCCAATTGGGTTTGCTTCACCGTGATTTTGCAAACCGACTCAAGCTTACCCGGTTGATCCTGGATAACGACTTCAATGGTGACGGGATTATTCTTCAGCGCATTGAATTGCGTACGCGACGGCGCCCAGGAGAGTTGACCCAGCGATGAAATCGTGGCACCTTCAGGCATTTGCGCTTCTCGGGGTTTGACGATAATGGGATCGCCGTCAGGATCAAAGACGTATACGGTACTGATTTGATAGGTATTGGGCACACCCTGCCTTACATAAAAGATGGGCAGCTCCTCCGTTACCGGTGGGCGATTAACATGCATCAGGATGAATGTTGCCGGATGACGTAACCTCTTGCCATCGGGGAGTGTTGCGTGGAAAATGACGTGAATCTCCTTTTGAAGGGTCAACCGGTCGACAAGATCATAAGACGGCGTCCATGAAAAGTTTCCTAGCGAGTCCATGGTCATGCCAAGTCCAGAAGTTCCTTCCACCGAGAACTTTGTGCCCGCCACAGGTTCACGAAGGCTCACCTCAAACGTGAGCAGCTTTCCTTCTTCGACGTGCGTCCAATCGGAGATGTCCGAGAATTGAAGTTGCTGCGCCCGGGAGCTGACGACGATCAAAACGAACAGAAACAACGTAAGCCGTATGCGCATGAGGGCACAAAATTAGGGGATGTTTTCAAATCTCCGACGCCAGTCTTGGAATCGATGGGGCCTTTTGGTAAAATGTCTTCCGATATGGCAAAGAAAAAGCAGGCTGCGGAAAAGGAGGAACCGAATTTCTTCAGCGACGTCTACGAAGTGGTCAAACTGATCCCGAAAGGTCGTGTCACCAGCTACGGGGCCATCGCCCGTTACCTCGGTACCGGCATGAGTGCCCGTATGGTGGGCTGGGCCATGAACGCCGCCCATGGAGAAAAAGGAGTGCCGGCCCATCGGGTTGTCAACAGCCAGGGCCTCCTCACAGGGAAGATGCACTTCTGCTCGCCAACTGCCATGGAAGACAAACTCAAGCGAGACGGGGTTAAGATTGTCAAGGACAAAGTAGTTGACTTTGACAAGAGACTTTGGGATCCTTCGAAGGAACTGGAATAGATTATCCGGCAACCGCGGGTTTCGGCGGACTTGAAATTATCCAGAGACCAATCATCGTAAGCGCTCCGTTAACGGCATAAAGCTCATAGCTGAATACGTAGCCGTTCAACCACGCAACAGAATTTGAGCTGACAATGTACGAGAGGATGGGAGCCAAAACGCAAACTACAGGTACAAGTTTGTCGCGCACGACACGCCGGGTAAGCAGACCGAAAGAGAACAAACCAAGCAAGGGGCCATACGTGTATCCGGCCGCAGTAAGCACAGCATCAATGAGTGCACGCTGGTTGAGTTCTTTGAAAATCAGAATGATGATCAGGAACAGTACCGAAAACCCAATATGCACGATGTTCTTTTGGCGACGCTTTACGGTTTCCGGTTTATCCTTGAAATGGAGAAAATCGATACAGAAGGAAGTCGTCAGAGCCGCCAGGGCAGAATCGGCGCTGGCATAGGAAGAGGCAATAATCCCAAGGAGAAAAAAGACTCCTGCGACCAGTCCAAATTCGCCAAGCGCCAGTCGGGGAAACAGTTCATCACTGAATTGGGGCAGAGCAATTCCTTTAGCTGAACTGTATATATAGAGTAAGGCCCCCAATGTCAGAAAGAGTAAATTGACGACGACCAGCGAAGTGGTCAGCCAAAACATATTCTTTTGAGCTTCGCCCAGATTTTTGCACGTGAGATTCTTTTGCATGAGATCCTGATCCAGGCCCGTCATCGCGATTGCGATCAAGGCGCCGCCAAAGAATTGCTTCGGAAAGAAAAGCGTGCTGTTGACATCGTCGAAGTAGAATACTCTGGAAAGGTCGCTGGCATATACCGTATTCACCATCTCGCCGAGAGAAAGCCCCAGACGATCGGCGATAAGATATACGCAAATGATCACGGACGAAACCAGGAAGGTCGTTTGAAATGTGTCGGTCCACACGATCGTTTTGATGCCCCCTTTGAATGTGTAAATCCAAATGAGGAAGATCGTGATGATGACAGTGATGTAGAACGGGATGTTCCACGCGTCGAACAGGAACAGTTGGAGCACAGTGGCCGACAGGCAGAGTCGGAGCGACGATCCTACCGTTCTTGACAACAGGAAGAAAGCAGCGCCGGTCTTATACGACCAACGGTCAAAGCGTTGCTCCAGATAGGTGTAGATCGACACGAGGTTCAACCGGTAGTAAAGCGGCATGAGCACCGTCATGATCACTGTGTACCCGACGATGTATCCAAGAACAACCTGGAAATAGGCAAAATTTGTCTTGCCAACATTTCCGGGGACGGAAACAAAGGTGATTCCAGACAGCGAGGCCCCGATCATCCCGAAGGCAACCAGGTACCACGGAGATTGCCGATTGGCCGTGAAAAACGTGTCTGTGGTGGCCCCTTTCGACGTGATTACCGATATGGCAATCAGGGCGGAGAAGTAGATAACCATCACGGTCAGGACCAGCAGGGGGCTCATGGATAGCGGATAAGGGGCCAAACTTGGTAATTTTTTTTACTTTTGGAACCTGTGAGAGCAACAAATTGTCTGTACGCCATGAGGAATGCGGAGAGGGACACCAAGCCGATGTACGAGAATGAGACAACCGTCGAGTTGCTGGAGGAGGATATTGACGTCAAAGACCTCGTCGTGTTCAACGACGACTTCAACACCTTTCAACATGTGATTGATACCCTGATTCGCGTGTGTAAGCACAGCGCCGAACAGGCAGAGCAATGCACCTGGCTCATTCATTACAAAGGGAAGTGCGCCGTAAAGACGGGTTCGTACGAAGAGCTCAAGCCCCTCAAGGACGGCATCTGTGACGCGGGAATCGACGCGAAGATTCTTTAATCAAGTCCGGATGAAGCGGGGGTTGTTGTTTCTCGTTTTGATTTTGACCATGTGCTCGCAAAACAAGAATACGGACATCCCCTTTTGGGTTAACCTTTGTCCCGATATGACCTGGCTGGACGCGTTAAAGTCTTCACCATTAAAAGTTGAGATTTACGTTAATGTTTATAAAGGTGAAAGGGTTTTTGAAGTCAATCCTTGTGCAATTGGTTGCGCGGATGTTATGGTGAGCGTTTACAACTGCGAGAGAAAAAAGATCTGCGATTTTGGTGGCATTGCCGGAGTGAATACGTGTCCCGACTACGAGCAGCATTCGGCAGGAAGAGTGTTGTACTGGAAGAACTGACGATAGGTATGGAGTTCCCCTCGAAGTTGATTGAAGATGCTGTGAATGAAATTGCTCGCCTTCCCGGCATCGGCAAGAAGACGGCGTTGCGCCTGGTTCTTCATCTGGTCAAAGAGAAAGAAGACAAGACGCTGGCATTGACCGAAGCACTCAGCCGGATGAGGTCCAACATCAAGTTCTGCAAGACATGCCACACGATTTCCGACGAGGATGAATGTACCATCTGCCGCAGCGGCCGTCGCGATCACAGCATACTCTGCGTGGTGGAGGAGAGTAAAGACGTGATGGCTATTGAAAATACCTCGCAGTTCACGGGAGTATACCATGTTCTTGGCGGCATCATTTCTCCCATTCAGGGCATAGGGCCAGCCGAATTGAAAATTGAATCGCTCATCGCCCGCATTGCTTCTGAGAAGCGAGAGATCAAGGAAGTCATCCTTGCCCTGAGCCCTACAATGGAGGGCGATACCACCGCGTTCTATCTCCATAGACGGTTGAAAGATTACCCGGTCAAAATCACGAGCATTGCCCGTGGCATCCCCATGGGCGGCGATCTCGAATATGCCGACGAAATCACACTAGGCCGAAGCATTACCGCCAGAATACTCTTCGGGTAAAGCGGCTTTGGCCATTTGCTTACTAAGGACATAAATTCCGTTCTTTGCGGCTAACCAGCCCAACCATCGGCGTATGAGCAACCATCTATCCCGTCGTCTCGAATCCATTGAAGAATCTGCAACCCTGGCGATGGCCAGCAAGGCGCGTGAATACAAAGCCAGAGGTATTGATGTGATCAACCTTAGCCTTGGCGAGCCTGATTTCAAGACGCCGCAGCATATCTGTGAGGCGGCCAAAAAGGCTATCGATGAGGGCAAATACTTCACCTATCCTCCCGTGGCTGGTTATCAGGATCTGCGCGAGGCCATTGCTGCCAAATACCAGAAGGAAAATCATGTTCCTTACAAAGCTGAGAACATTGTCGTCTCCAATGGCGCTAAGCAGTCTATCGCCAACGTGATGTTTGCCCTGATCAACCCCGGCGACGAAGTGATTGTCTTCTCTCCGTACTGGGTAAGCTATGATGCGATCATTCGTTTGGCGGAAGGAACGCCGGTTATGGTGAACGGGACGATCGAGAACGATTTCAAGGTATCTGCTGCTCAGCTTGAGAAAGCAATAACCTCAAAGACGAAAGCAATCATCTTTTCGTCGCCGTGCAATCCGACAGGGTCCGTGTTTTCTACCGCCGAGCTGCAGGCCATTGCCGATGTTGTGTTGAAGCACCCCGGCCTGCTGATTCTTGCCGATGAGATCTACGAGCACATCAACTTCACCGGCGACCAGACCAGCATCGCCTCGCTTCCGGGTATGTTTGACCGTACCATTACCGTCAACGGATTTGCAAAGGGCTATGCCATGACGGGCTGGCGTGTGGGTTACATTGGCGCACCGAAGTGGGTTGCTGACGGAGCCAACAAGATGCAGGGGCAGCTGACGTCAGCCAACAGCTCGATTTCACAGCGAGCAGCGTTTGCTGCCATCACAGGTGATTTGGCGCCCACCTTAAAAATGGTGGAAGAGTATCGCCATCGTCGCGAACTGGTCTACAAACTGCTCAAGGAAATTCCGGGTGTGAAAGCAAATTACCCTCAGGGGGCATTCTATTTCTTCCCGGATGTCAGTCATTTTATCGGAAAGAGCGACGGAAGTCACGCCATCAAGAGCGGTGATGATCTGTGCCTCTACCTGCTTGACAAGGCACACGTTTCGTTAGTTCCCGGAGGTGCCTTTGGCGATCCTAACTGCATTCGGATATCCTATGCAGCATCCGAAAAGGATTTGATTGAGGCATTGCGCCGATTGAAAGAAGTTCTCTCCGGCCTCAAAGCAAGTCCCCATGCGGTCGTGGCCTGAGATTTTTTCTGATTTTGCAAAGCTCCGCGTGCTCATCATCGGCGATGTCATGGTGGATGCCTACATCTGGGGTACTGTGGAAAGGATTTCTCCGGAAGCACCGGTACCCATTATACAGGTGACCAACCGTGACAATCGTTTGGGCGGTGCGGCCAACGTGGCGCTGAATATTCTTTCTCTCGGCGCGACACCGATCCTTTGTGGGCTTTCAGCTGAGGATGACAATGGCAGGATGCTCACGAAGCTGATGAGCGAAAAGAAATTATCGCTGGAAGGTATGGTGATGACAACTTCACGACCCACAACCGTCAAAGCGAGGGTCATCGCCTCTCAGCAGCACGTGATCCGCATTGATCAGGAATCGGACCTGGTAGCTACGCCGGAGGAAGAACGCGAGTTGCTCAAGCGCATTGAAAAACTACTGCCCACATGTGATGTCGTGATTTTCGAGGATTACGACAAAGGCGTCATCACGCCGTCACTCATCGCCCAAACTGTTGTTTGGGCTAAAGCGAAAGGGATACCCACGGTGGTGGACCCCAAGAAAAGGAACTTTATGTATTACAAAGGAGTGACGCTGTTCAAGCCCAACGTTAAAGAGCTACGGGAAGGACTGAAAGTTGATCTCGACGTGCGCGACTTGTCTTCGGTAAAGGAAGGCGTTCGGCTGCTGAAAGAGAGACTGGCTGTGGAAGGTGTCATGTTGACGATGTCAGAATACGGTGTGTTCATCGATCACATGGGTATGCAGCACATCTTGCCAGCGCACAAGCGGGAGATTGCCGACGTTTCGGGAGCCGGCGATACGGTGGTCAGCGTTGCTGCGCTTTGCGTTGCATTGAAACTCAACGCCAAGGAAACGGCCCTATTATCCAACCTTGGCGGCGGGTTAGTGTGTCAGCATGTGGGTGTCGTACCCATTGATAGGAAGGAATTGCTGGAAGAAGCCATCCGGATTGAAGCACGCTGATCAGGCGAGGTGACGCCGCGTTTCTTCAACCCTCTCTGAAAGTTTATTAAAGAATTTTAGCCCTGTCGTCACTTCTTCTCAAACTGCTTGTCCAGTGGACCTTCCTGTTCCAGATCAGCAATTATTTTTTCATCCAGCGGGCTTGCCTTGATGACATTGTAGTTATCCCAGAACGGCTTGTTGTAGGGCTGATCCTGATACTGCAGGCCGTATCGTCGCATCTTGGAAGTAATCGGAATCCGCTCATGGGCTTCAGGGAACACCTGGTTGATCAACAGGTGTTGCGACAACTCTGTTTCAAACCGAAGGCTATCGGTCTTGAGATCGTACCAATTGATTTTTGAAAGCACCTCCATATAGTTCATATAGAGCTTACCTTGATAATACTTGTAGTCGATGGTCTTTTTCAGGCCGACAAACTTGCTCATCATTCCCCGTTTCTTGTTGATCGGTTGTACGACATTGTTTTCGTACTCCATCCGCAGAATGCCAAAGGTTTTTTGATCGATGAACAAGGTCAGCCGGTAATCTCCATCATGGGAGACGACAAACACCTCGTGATCATCAAACAACGTGTTTTTTCCGCGCGAGAGGCTTTCATAAAAGATCTCTTCTTCGGGAAATTGACGATACCGGATGTTGTTGTGCAGCAATACTTCTTCGAGCAGGTTATCATCGTCAAAATAGGCTGTAAAGCGGTTGCTGTAACCAAGGCTTCGCCTTACTTCAATGAGTTGCACCCGTTCGCGCAGTTTGAACTTGTTGCGCGGTTCGCGAAAGTCTTCATCGTATATCTTTATGG
>CAYMPU010000058.1:0-5747 GCA_964392375.1 uncultured Ohtaekwangia sp.
GCAAGAAGCAGCGTCTGACGATGGGCATCGGCATGCGGTTCAATGGCCTCTTTGCCAGCGATAGATACTACGTCACTGCCCCAGCGAAGATCGTGAAGGGTGAAGGCGGTCCGCAGGCCTTTTTCAAGAAGGAGATTCCCGCCAACATGGACTCGGTCCTGGTGCCGAGTGCCAGCATCTTTGCACTCAACTTTATGGTAAACATCGGCTATACGATTTCCGATCGGTTCAGTGCCGGTTTTAACATTGATGTTGTTGGCGTCTCCTTCGGCAAGCAACAATCTGGGGTCTACATCAACGGCAACGCCCCGGATGGTATCACGTCGAAGCCCGTCGAGGCCGCGCCCACCGGATTCAACCTGCTCCTCATCGGCGAAAACGACCTTGGCAGTCTCAACTCCGAATTCTTCGTTGCCTATGCGGTCGACGAACGATGGACGGCCAAGCTGGGCATTCAGCATACGTTTATGGAGTATACCACAACCACGAAGGTGCAGCAGCTACCCGAGCCGAATGATCGGTTCAGGATCACGCCTACAGTGGTGTGTGTGGGGGTGGGGTATACGCTGAGGTAGGATGGCTTAAGACAGATTACCCTTTATTCACTATCGGGATCAGAATTTACAGAATTTACAGAATTATAGAATTAACAGAATTCAAGGCTCAGGAATTCAGGATTATGTGATTCGCTTTGTCATGTTTTCCAGATTGACACAGGGCTATTTTTCTCCAAGATTGCTTCATGGGAAATTTTGTCAGGGATGACCTCACATATGCCATCATAGGATGTGCGATGAAGGTCCATAATTTTCTGTGGAATGGATTTCAGGAAAAGATCTACCAGCGTTGTCTGGCCATCGAATTGAAGAAGGCGGGGATTTCATTTGAGCGTGAGGTGGAGCAAACGATCTACTACTACGACGATGAGGTTGGTACGCGTCGGGCCGACTTTGTGATTCAGAACAAGCTTATCGTTGAGCTGAAGGCGGTCATCATTCTCGAGAACGCCCATTTGGCGCAGGCGAAGAACTATACGGTAGCGTATAACTTCCCGAGAGGATTGCTAATCAATTTTGGTTCGACTAGTCTCCAGTACAAACTCATCTTCAATCAGAATTATCAGAATCATCAGAATCATCAGAATTTGCAGAATTGACAGAATTAGCAGAATTACAAAATTTACAGAATGAACAGAATGAAAGGGATTGAATATCACTTTAGGACCACACAAACAGTCGAATTCTGTCCATTCTAGCATTCTGCAAATTCTGATGCTGACAAAAGGGGATACTCTTCAATTCACCTAAATCTCCATTTGAACTAGACACTTCCCTGCAATCGAATTCTGTTCATTCTCAAATTCTGCAAATTCTGACTTCTTTTCTACATTCACTTCCTTAATGGTTTTACCATGTACGCTATGCTACGGTTGCTTTTGCTGCTCCTTTCCTGCTGTTACTTTGGTGCCTACGGCCAATCCCGTCCCAACATCCTCTTCATTCCCGTCGATGATTTGCGGCCGGAGGCGGGGTGTTATGGTAACAAAGTGATTCGTACGCCGAACATTGATCGGATTGCGAAGGCTGGTGTTGTCTTTACGCGGGCGTATTGTCAGCAAGCAGTTTGCAATCCTTCCAGGGCAAGTTTACTGACAGGTTTGCGGCCGGATACGTTGCGGGTGTGGGACCTTCAGACCAACTTTCGCACAAAATTGCCGCAAGTAACCACCTTGCCGCAATACTTTCGGCAGCATGGATATACCACAGTCGGTATTGGCAAAACCTACCACAACATCTTCCCGGACACCGCATCATGGACTCGTGAATTGCATGTTGACGGATATCCATTTGATCCCGATGCGGTATATGCCACCAAGGAACAGCTGGCCGTTCAGGAGCAAAAGAAACAGAAGTTCATCGCAGAAGGCAACAAAGCACGGATCGATCGGTACGGCATCTGGTACATTAAAGCGAGCGCTACGGAAAATGCTGACGTGCCTGATGATACCTATTACGATGGGGCACAAACGACCATGGCGGTGGCTGAACTGGAGAGACTTGCGAAGGAAGGAAAACCGTTCTTCTTTTCGGTAGGCTACTATCGACCTCACCTTCCATTCAATGCCCCGAAGAAATACTGGGATATGTACGATCGGAGCAAGTTACCCTTAGCACCCAATCAATTCCCGCCGAAGGGGAGCCCGCCATTTGCTGTCCATGGCGACCGAGAGCTGCGCAGCTACGATGACTTTCACGACCTGCCATTGCCGGCCGAGGGCGTATTGTCCGAGGCACGCCAACGCGAAGTGATTCACGGCTACTATGCCAGCGTATCGTATACGGATGCACAAATTGGTAGGCTCCTGGATGCTCTGGACCGCCTTGGCCTTGCGAAGAATACCATCATCGTCCTTTGGGGTGATCATGGCTGGAAGCTCGGTGAACACAACAGTTGGTGCAAGCAGTCGAACTACGAGATTGATACGCGCGTACCGCTGATCGTCGGAGGTGCAGGCGTAAAGGCGAAGGGTAAGTCGAGCAACGCGCTCACGGAATTTGTCGATGTGTTTCCCACGCTGGTGGATATGGCAGGACTCAAGATTCCCGCTTCATTGCAGGGATCGAGCTTCAAGCCGCTGCTGGAAAAGCCTGCAATGGTGTGGAAGTCGGCTGCCTATAGCCAGTTTCTGCTGGGAAGGTTTCCCCGAGGCTCGCAGCCTGAAAAAATGGGCTACACCATCCGCACGGATCGCTACCGGTATGTGGAGTGGTACACCTGGGTTAACGATGAGAAAGGTGAACTGTTGGCCAGAGAGTTGTTCGATCATGAGACTGATCCGCAGGAAAATGTGAATATTGCTGATGCCAGTGGTAACGAGAAGACTGTCGCAGAGCTGTCACAGCAACTGAAGAAGGGGTGGCGGGCGACCAGAGTTGGAAATTGAGGACTTTAAATTTGGGATGATCAAATCAAAATTGAAATACGTATGAGATTACCTGCTGCACTGATCACTGTATTACTTTCTAGCGTAGCCGTCCTCGGGCAGGCTCCTGCATTCAAGAAGCAGGTTCCTAAAGTAGATGCCTACGTGCAACAACTGATGACCGAGTGGGAGATTGCCGGAAGTGCAGTGGCCGTGGTGTACAAGGATAAGGTTGTTTTTTCCAAGGGCTATGGTTTCCGGGACGTCGACAAGAAGTTGCCGGTTACGACAAAGACCCTCTTTGGGATCGCCAGCAATACAAAGTTGTTCACTTCTATGACAGCGGCGATGTTGCATGTTGAGAAAAAACTTGATCTGGATAAACCGGTGCGTACGTATATGCCCGAACTCCGTTTTGCCACCGGCGAACTGGATGAAAAGCTGACCCTCCGCGATATGCTTAGCCACCGCAGCGGAGTACCGCGCTGGGATGGGGTGTGGTCAGGTTCCGGGTATAGCCTTCAAGAGATTCTCGACCGTCTCCAGTATATGAAACCTACATTGGGTTTCAGGGAAGGTTATTTGTACAACAATAACATGTACGCAGCAGCCGGGGCCGTTGCTGCAAAAGTCAACGGTACCACGTGGGAACAGCTGGTGAAGTCACGCATCTTTGACCCACTGGAAATGAGACAGAGCGGATTTACGTTCGAAGACGCAGAGAAAACCGGGGAGTTTTCGCAGGACTACCTCATCGGGAGGGTTGACAAAAAGCTTAAACCCTATGAGCCCGACACCCACTGCGAGTGCTGGGGACCGGCGGCGGCGATTGTCTCTAACGTGGACGAGTTGAGCCATTGGATGATGAGCCAGATCAATGGAGGCAAATTCAAAGGCAAGGAGGTAATTTCTCCCAATGCCATCAAAGAGACCATGAAGCCCAACAACATCAGTACCCGCGAAATGGTTTATGATGAGGTATTCTACGGCCTCTACGGATTGGGACGCATCAGCACGGATTACAAAGGGCATGTCATGGTTATGCATGGCGGTGTGATCAGCGGCTACCGTTCTACCATCGCCATGCTTCCCAAGGACAGCATTGGCGTCGTTGTGCTTACGAACACAGCACAAGGCTCGCCCATGGCCAACGCAGCGGTATTTGGTATTGTTGATCGCCTCTTGCAAATGGAGGAGTCACCCTGGACAGTCAAAATCCGCGCAGAGCTCAAGAAGGACACAGACCGTACCTGGAAACGTATGGACTCATTGAAGGCCCTGAAAGTGAATGATACCCGGCCTTCTCACGCCCTTGGCGACTATGCCGGGACCTACGAGCACAAGGCCTATGGAAAAATGGAAGTCACTGTGGAAGGCAATCACCTTCGCATGAAATTCAGAATCTGGAACGAGGCCCTTGAACACTTCCACTACGATCAGTTCTGGTCCACCGAGCACCCTGATCTCACCGTCAATTACAGCCACTCGGTTTTCAAGCTGAACTTCCTCACGAATGAAGCAGGTGTTGTGGACAGGATCAGCACACGAGTGGGAGGTGACCCGATGGTGGAGTTTGTACGGCTAAAAGCCAAATAATCTTCTTAATGCTATTTATTTAGGTGACGCAACCTCGAAAAGAAAAAATTGCGTTTTCTGAAACGATTGGAAGTTATTATCTGAAACGAGGAGCAGCGTGCGATTGCCGTTGGACAGGATCGGTCCCCAGGTAATGCCTTCGATGTTGTCAATATAGATACCCAGGTCATCCATATTTAACAGCAATTGCTTGGAAACTGGCTTAACGGATGTATTGTCCGTGAGTGCATCTATGTCTTTCACATCACTGCCAGACTTCATGGCTGCCAGGAAGATCTTGACGGTGCAGGGCAATCGGCCGGTGGAAAATGACCGTTCGACTACAAGGAACTGATCAATTCCTGCCTCGAGAATGTCGGTGATGCCATTGACCCGAAAGGCGCTGGTGAGGATGGGTGCGTAGGCCACGGGGTCAAGGTCGTAGGCGTATTGGGCGATATTCGTTCGCGTCGATACATCATATTTATAAAAACGCACCAGTGATTTGCTTTCTTCAACGTCAGCCCGGGGTCCATCTTGGTACAGTGGCTCTTCCAACGCAACCCAAAGATTCCGGCCGCCATCAGAGAAACTGAGCGCTTCGAATGAGCCATTCTGCCGAGGCCCTCGTGCGCCATGAGTCATGCGGGCATTGTCTGCGATAGGATATTCTCCTGTATACCTTCCGGCGGCGGTGACGAAAATACCCGGATCAACCAGCACAGTGTCACTACCAACTTTTCGTTCACCTTCGCTAAGCCAGACCAGTTCCTTCGTACTGGAATTGTATCGCATCGCTTCCGGATCCAGTGAATTCTTGGGATAGGTGCTGCCATTCTTCATGAGCAGGTCGACTTTCTCCGTGATGATGACGGTATCAATTCCATTCGAGGTAACGCTAATCTTCGCCCGGTAATACCTTGCTGGCTGCAAGGCCGACCGATCATCACAAATCATGAGATAGCTATCGGATTCCCGATCGTAGTCGATGGAGGAGAGGCCGCCAACGGTTGTGCCCTGGAACTGCAAGCCGTTGGGCACGACAAAGACATCACGAAAGATCAGTTTGCCAGAAAACTGGTCCGGCTGCTGTGCCCAACCCGTGGTTACGGAGAGCAGCAACGACGTGGAGATCAGCAGGTTGCTGAATTGAGCTGCGAAGGAAGGAGAGACAGTGTTCATGAACAGATGAAGGCAAGAAGTATTCCAAAAATAACTACCTTTAGCACAGAACTTTCTTTGGCATGAA
>CAYMPU010000059.1:0-21789 GCA_964392375.1 uncultured Ohtaekwangia sp.
CCTTTTTGATTGCGTACCCGTTAGGTACCCAAGTGAGAGTCATACGTATTTGGAAAGGCGACAGTCGAACTTAAACAAAACGTATTATGAAAATCTTCATCGCTTTCGCACTGTTCATCGCAGCCGCCATGCTGCCCATCATCTTCGTGCCCCTGTTGGCATTGACCCTGGTGACACTGGCCATCCTGGCTCCCGACCTGCTGACGCACCACGTTTGGGAAAAGACCAAAGAGGACCTCGAGGAAGAGGAACGCTATAAACACCGCCACGCATAGAGATTGGCTGTCGGGTTTTAGCTGTTGGCTATTGGTAGTCCATCGTACGTTTACACGTTGGCGCCCAAACACCCAAACACCTATTCTAGTAGGTCCTTCCTGATTCGGAAGCTGAAGTACCTAAAATCAAAGGTCACCGCCCTCCCGTCTTCGGGGTGCATGATGTTGGGGTTTGCTTTTGGTTTGACTTCGCCGTTACGGATTTGTGTGAAGGTGGCTTTCAGATCTATCAGGTGAACGGGGTCTGCGACCGGCGTGTTGTGCGCGGGGAATACAGCCTGAAGAGAAGGAGCGAGGTCGGCAAAGCGCGCGATACTAGCCTCGTAGGCATCGAGGTCGGTGCCGTCGAAGAACAGCCAGATGGTAGCCTCGTAGTACATATCGCCGGTCCATAGATAACCATTGCTCCGGTCGAGAAGCGCGATACAATCGGGGGTATGACCTGGAACCTGAAGAATTTCAATGGTACGGTTTCCCAGCTCGATCGTATCGCCATCCGACAGAAACCCTTTGATCTTGTCGGCGTACGGCTTCACGGAATACCTGACCGTATCAAGATCAGGCAGTTTCTCCGCACAGAAGGCATCGGGTTTCACTTCCTGTCGTACGAGATCATGAGACCATCCCTCACTTGCATTCTTTTGCGTGTACGAAGTATCCACGGCCAGCACCGTCTCGAATTCGCTGTTGCCGCCGATATGGTCGTAATGCGTATGGGAGTTGATCACCGTAACGGGCAGGGGCGAAAGCTCAGCGACAACCTCACTAATCCTACCCATGCCCATGCCCGTGTCGAACAAAATATTGCGCTCGGTACCGACGATGAGGTAGGAGATGACCTCCTGGAAGTTATAGGGTTCGGCGATGGCGTAGACTCCTTGACCAACATCGAATACCTTGAACCAGGTGTGTCGTGTGGGTACTTCCTTATACTGGCTGAACGCGTGGCGCAAGGGTTGAGAGCACCAACCATCTTCTTTTGGTGGCGCGGTGCATTGAACCATCAACGCGGTAAGCAGTAAGAGTCGCAAGGGTAACACAGGCCAGTCAATATAGAAATTTCTTCGGTAAGAAGACTTACCTTTCGAATTCAAAGGCAGGACTGATTTAACCCATTCAGAAATCATGATCAAGAAATCAATAGCGCTTCCTTGTCTGGTGATGGTGACGGCTTTTTTGTTCATCGGCTGCGACTCACATTACTTTTCACAGCCCCAACCTGTCGACGCGAAGAGTATATACACGTTCCCCAAAAAGTTTAGAGGAGAGTGGGTTCAAGAGGGTGAACCGGCCATGGTGATTTCGTCGGACAAGGTGGTGGTCCATGAGCAGGTGAGGATATTCAATGGAATACAGTATTTGAAGGCAGCCGACACGCTTACGGAAGGCAGCAAAATGACCTGGCGTAAGGGCCTGCAGACCATCGGCTGGTCAAAGTCGATGCAGCGGATGGATACCGTTACCAACTATGTCATTCGGGGAGCACGGATTTTTGAATTGGGAAACGACCACGTGAAAGCTGGTCTGCCGTTTGAAATCATCGGTGACTCCATCCAGATCAATGGGGGGATTACGCTTACACTCGGTCAGAATCTTTTCCTCCGCAAGGTGAATGACACGATCTACGTTCTGAATGTCAGACTTACCAACCCCGTTCAGGAGATGGAAGGTCGCGGACCGTGGTGGACCATCCAGTTACTCGAGCTGGACAGACGCGGAAGGCTTTACCAGCGCGGCCTCGATGACGGCGTAACCGTAAGCCCATCACTTATCATGGCCTTTAAGCACGACTACTTTTATGATAGCCAGTGGACATCGAAGGATATACTCTCCCTTCGGGAAACCCTGTTTGACCCACGGGATAAATTCTACACGAAGGCTAATGGAAAACGGTAGTCACTGGCTGGAAATAATCAAATGACCGCTGGAAGGCCATGAATCTTTTTGATTCCTTGTATTCTTCGTGACCTCCGCGTGCATTGCTTCGTTGCCTCTGCGTTTAAAACCCGACATCAAAAGTTTGCCTACATTCAACCATGCATTGCTATTGGCTGGCCGCCATTCTTCTTTCCATAGGTTTCTCCCATGGGCAGTCCATTCACCCCAATGCCCATGCCCACAACGACTACGAACACCCCCGCCCGCTGCTTGATGCGCTTCGCAATGGATTCCGAAGTGTTGAAGCCGACGTTCATCTCATCGACGGTGCGCTCTACGTCGCGCATAGCAAGCCCAAACCTTCAGCGGCCCGAACACTGCAAGTGCTGTACCTGAATCCCCTCGACAGTCTTCTTAATCTCGATAGTAAAATACATCCTATAGAATCCATAGTCCTGCTCATCGACATTAAGACCGAAGCGACACACACATTGCAAAAGTTGTTGGATGTAATCGGCCAGTATCCCCATCTATTTTCACCAGATTCACCCAATCATTTCGTCCGTGTCGTCATCTCCGGCAACCGCGACTATACGATGATTTTGGATTCGAGGAACGTCTCCATCGATGGCAGACCCGATGACCTGGACAAGGGCTATTCATCAGACAAAATGCCGCTGATCAGCGATCACTTCGGGAACTGGATGCACTGGAATGGAAAGGGTACCCCCAATGCATCCGAGCTTCAACACATTCGCACCCTTGCCAGGCGTGTCCATGCCGAAAACAAAAAGCTACGGCTTTGGGCTATACCCGATAATGAACAAGCGTGGGGCGTGTTGCTCGATGCTGGTGTAGATCTGATCAATACGGATAGGTTGGCAGACCTCCATGTGTTTCTCACGAAACGAGAAGAGAGTCGTAAGTGATGTACCACCCAAGGCTTTGAAAACATAGTGCTTGGTGGAGCGAAGACAAAAGTCCTCAATAAAAAAGGCAGCTACAATCGCGTAACTGCCTAATATTCAGAGCCCCCTGTCGGAATCGAACCAACGACCTACTGATTACAAGTCAGTTGCTCTACCAGCTGAGCTAAGGAGGCTAAAAGGTCACAAAAGCCTGGACGTAGGCTTAAATGAGGGGCAAAAATATGCGAAAGAGTCGGGATTGCAAATCGCCTTCTTTGGGCCTACACGACAACCGCCGCTACCGTCTTGTTCTCCGGCCTATCCTTGGCCGTGGCCTCGATACGGCAGCCTTTCACCCCCCGATTCTCCACGGTTGTGCGGTAGTTCCACATGAACGGTTTATGTTTGTTACGCGCTGCCTCGCCTTTTTCGATGATCTTGCCTTTGGCTGAGTAGATGACAACGCTCACGTTCTCAACCCGGAAATCATCGGTTGCCTTGATGGTGATGAGACTGCCTATTGCACCGGTGTACCCCGCCGCGCGGATGTAGTGGATCACCGGAGGATTCATGTAGTCTGAAAGCGCGACATTGTACGCACTGCGTCTTTGGCTGTCGATGGACTTCGCATACAGCGCCTTGACTGCCGGATCACTTGTTTCCTGCTTAGCGTATTGTGAGGCGTCCCTGAATAACTTACTCTGATCCACCTGTTTGTCAGATATCCGCTTGCGCTTGGAAGGCATGTTGCACATCTGCATTTGACCATGAACCTCGCGGTAATAATGGGTTGGACCGAGCCTCCCGCTTAACCCAACGAGCAACGGATTGTTGATGACCTTAGTCATGGTGTTTCGCTTGATTTGGCACAAAAGCTAATTTCATGATTTCCGACAGTTGATTTCCAGTAGAGATCAAGGATTCATTAAGGATCGATGCAATAACCGTCCAGTAACTGTCCAGTAACCGTCCAGTAACCGTCCAGATTCAATACCCTATTTTCTGCGTTTTTGACCTAATTTACAAGACGGTCCCGTAAAAAAGTGCGCAAGGGCGCTAATTATTAGGTTTTGGCCTGGATGACAGCTAAGCCCCGGTACGGATTTTCCTGAGAATAACCCCAATGCGAGCTAATCGGATGATAGGCAGACCAAGGACTCATTAGGAATAGAAGTTACGATGGACAAGCAGAAAGGTCAATGGCCTGGAACGATTTTTTTCTGCAACAAAACAAGTGAGTTTTGATAAAAAGATTTGATCCGACGTTCAAGCCTGCCGATTGGCTGGTTACAAAACCGCATTTAAGTATATTTACACAGTCATATAGTGGACACCCCAAGTGAGAAATTTCTTCCTGATCACATTTTTCGTTGCGGCCGCCATTCCCTCGCTAGGCCAGCTTCTCTGGTTTGAGGACTTTGAGGCTGAGGTTGATGGCGTTCAGACTGGCGTTGCAGCGGGCACAATTGGCGGCAATTGGACGGCAACCTACGGAGGTGCCGGTACCTTTTCAAAACAAAGCCCGCTCGGGACAAACGTGTTTCAGGTAACCAATACAGATGGTGAGGGGGTTTGGAATATGACCCCTGTTTCTATCGCCGGCACTGGCCGTGCCATCATTGAGGTTACTGTTGTCGGATTCGTGGTAGGGGCCGGGGACTATTTTAGGGCTTACTATCGGGTTGATGGGGGGCCAGAAACTCTGTTCTTTGAACAAACAGGCGCGATTGTGAGTTTCACCCTCACCGGGTCGGCCATCGTGACCGGAAGCACCCTGGAGGTGGTCATCAGGGCAACAACCAATGGTGATTTCTTTGGGATCGATTCATTCACCTTTGATGACATGAGCATCATTGGCGTGAACACACTGTACTCCAGAAAGTCTGGAAACTGGAACGATGCCACAATCGGTAACGCGACGTGGTCGGTCGTTGCACTGGGTGGCGTCTCGTGCGATTGTACCCCGATCTCAACAGATTATGTTATTGTCGGCAATAGCAACACGGTCGACATAAATGTTGCCGCCACAGCCGGTGGAGTAGAAGTAAGAAATACGGGAACGCTCCGTTATACGGTGAATACAGTAGATCTGATTATTGATCGAGGCATCTTGCAAGTTGATGTTGGGGGAACCATTAACCGAAATGCCCGAACGGGTGTGCAAATTGAATTTGCGAGGGGTATCACAAGTTCGTTTATTAACAACGGTACGATTACCACCGAGAACATAGAAGTGACGGGCGCTATTGCCCGTGTGAATATTTCGGGTACAGGATCAATCGCATTGACAGGAGATTTCAGTATTCTTAACGATGACATCGTAGTTGACAACGATCTGAACGGGACATTCACCATCGGCGATGACCTCATATTCAACCAAGCGGCTGATGCTGGTTCAGATGACGCCGAGTTCATTAACCGTCGGACACTGACGATTACTTCCGACATTTTCGTCGAAGCGGCCAATGATGACGGCAACACCTTTACCAATGCTGCTGGAGCTATCCTCAATGTGGCGGGTGTCAATTTCACGGATTCCAACAGTAGCATTGTGAATTCCGGGACCATCAACCAGTCCGGTGATTTTCTAAACATTGTCAATGCGGCGCCGCTCATCAACGAAGCCACGGGAATTTGGAACTGGAGTTTCGTCCAGGCAGCTTTTGATGCCAATCTTGCTGCTGCTATGGATTTCTCTGCAGTGGGCAATACGTTCAACTACAGTGCCAATGGAAACCAAAGTATCGTGGCTGTAGCCTATCACCATTTGAGCTTATCCACCAGCGGAATAAAGTCTTCAAGCAATAATCTGGATGTCAATGGCAACTTGCTGATCGCTGGAACCGCGAGACTCGATATGGATACTGGCAACGACAATCTAACGTTGGCAGGCAATTGGACGGTTACCAGCACAAATGCTGATCCCTTTGATGGCGATGGTCAAACGGTCACACTGGATGGTACGACAAGCGCTCAAACTTTATCGACGGTTCTGGCCGGAGGGGAGACGTTTGAGAACCTGATCCTAAACAACACGTTTGCTACACCGCCGCAATTAACGCTAAGCAGCAATGTTACCGTTTCTACCGTGTTGACGATGACCAGCGGACGCACCAACCTCAACGGAAGAACATTGACCATCACATCGAATGCTGCCGGCTCGCTGGTGCATGGCTTGACCGCGGCCAGCGGATGGATGTATGGTGGAAGTATTGTACGCGGTATACCCGCTGGCGCTTTTGCAGTCGGTGGTGTTCGCGGACTATTCCCGCTTGGCTCCTCTGCTGACTTCAGGCCAATTTACATAGGGAAACCCGCCACCACGGCCGGGACAGCAACGGCTCTTCACGATGCAACCCTAAGTACCACAAGCGTTGTATCGTTTGCCGATGACTTAACCATCACACGACGACATAATTCGTTTTGGACAATCACCACAACAGCGACGGGTGGTACCAACACATGGGCGTTGCGGGCTGGAGGTACAGGTTTCGGCACCATCGCTAACATAACGCACTTGCGGTTGAGTACGTTTACCGGCGTCGTTGGCTCCCCGGGTACAAATTCCGGGACAACAGCAAATCCGTTGATCGAACGGACGGCACTCTCCATTGCCAACCTCAACGCCAACAACTTCCATGTCGCTTCCGTTGACGCGGTGAACTCACCGTTGCCCATAACACTCACCTCGTTCACGGCCTTCGTGGAAGAGGACGGGGTACGACTGGATTGGGTAACGGAAAGTGAATTGAACAATGACTTCTTTACCCTGGAGCGTACGATCGATGCGGAACGATTCGAGTCATTGGCCCAGGTGAAAGGTAAAGGCACCACCACACAGCAGTCGAAGTATAGCCACTTTGACAATGACCCTATACCCGGCGTTTCTTATTACCGACTAAAGCAAACTGATTTTGACGGAGCCTTCACTTATTCTGAACTAGTCAAAGTCGTTAATGATTCCCGGAAGCCACGGATAACCGCCTACCCAAATCCGGCAACAAACAAGGTAACAACACTGGACATCCAGGGCCTCGCTCCGGGTGAGGAGTTGCAAATAATGATTACTGATTTGCGCGGATCGCAGACCTTCTCCGGTATGTATCGCGCCAACGCCAGCGGGAGCGTTAGGACCGTTATTGACCTTTCGATGACATCCACTGGGTTGTATGTGGTCAGGCTGTTTTCATCCTCATTGCTGACCCAAACAAAACTGGTGGTCGAGTGATGCAAGGTGAGGTATTTTTCAAACGGTAGCCGGCCAGCAGCCGATTAATGCCTATTTTCGCAGTATGCGGTATTGCGGGTTCTTCATCGTTTTATTGTTTTTGACGGCGTGCGCTAAAGACACGCCCGCACCATCCTTTACCTCCGCAGATGGGGTGTGGACCTACAAGACCCCCGACAACAACATCAGTGTCGACTTTGAGCTGAAAACGACAGGGGGCGTGCTGGGTATCGTTAACCCGGCCACCATTAAAGTGGGAGGAACCCAGGGTGTTGCTGCTGCCCTGATGAACGGCGTTGCACTTCCCGCCATCGGCGAGATCCGCATCAACGCCAACGATGCAGGTCTGGTGCAACCATATTCCATTACATTCACATCCTGTTCAGTAAATAGTACATACACCCAGATTACAGCCGTTGATGTATCGTACACATACCCCTGGGGGACGACCAATACATTGACCAATATCATCCTCTTTCGCAAGTAGACTGCCACCCGAAGATTCATGTACCAGCTGCTGCTCCTGTTTCTCTTCGTTGTCCAGGAACCCGAACTACCCTTGAAGCCGGTGGAAGAGTTCAAAATCGAGATTGAGTACAAATTCAAGCCTCGTCCTTCTTCACCCAATACCTACATCGATCTCACCGAAACGGTTTCTGAAAAAGAGCAACGCGCTGGCGGCGGTGGCAGTCCACTGCCATACCTGATCATCCACATCAGCTTCCAGACCCTTTCCGACAAGGAAGTCCGCATACAGTGCAGCGACAATAACAAGAAGAACAGGATGGCGAGGAAGATCGAACTGAACAAACCCTATAAACTGGATATGGGCTATACCGATGACATGAAAGACCGCATTACCGCGTATGAGTTTACTTTTGTACTGATGGACAATGACAAGAAGGATACGTCGAAGATCGTGGTGAAGGTGGAAGAGGATGGGACGTTTCTGGTCAATGGAATCAAACGCGGAAAATTCTGACCTTGATTCGCTTGATTGAAGGATTGCTTGATTTTATGAATCGCACCGCTTACCGCACACCGTTTACCGCTCACCGTTTACCGTTTACTGATCACTGACATGCGCCTCCACATCTTCCTCCTCCTCAGTCTTCTGAGCCTCAACACCGCCTCGGGCCAATTCCGACAGCCCAATGCGGCGGCTATTCAGTTGAAGATGAAAAAACTGAATGTCCTCGCTTCTGTGCTCTATGTCGCGGCACATCCGGATGATGAGAATACACGGGCAATAACCTTTATGGGGAACGACCGGCTGGCGGCGGCGGCTTATCTGTCGATGACACGGGGGGATGGAGGACAGAATCTGATTGGACCAGAGTTGCGCGACCAGCTGGGTCTCATCCGCACGCAGGAACTTTTGGCGGCACGCAGACTCGATGGTGGACAGCAGTTCTTTACAAGAGCCAATGACTTCGGGTTTTCGAAGAATGTGAGAGAGACATTTTCCATCTGGGGAAAGGATGAGATCCTCAGCGACGTCGTCAGCGTCATGCGACAGTTCCAGCCCGACATCATCCTCACCCGATTCCCACCCGACGAGCGCGCGGGTCACGGACATCATACGGGTTCTGCTGTTTTGGCTATTGAGGCGTTCGAACTTGCCGGTAAAGCAGACTACCGTCCCGATCAGGTATCACGTTACGGAGTGTGGCAGCCTACGCGGATATACATGAATACGGGGAGGTTCTTTGACCAGACAGTCAATGAGACCACCCCCGGCGTTGTGGCGGTAAACATGGGCACCTACAATATTCTCCTCGGAAAGTCTTACTCGGAGATCGCCGCCGAAAGTCGTTCGCAACACAAGAGCCAGGGCTTTGGATCGTCAGGGCGTCGCGGTGAGTCGATAGAATTCTTTGTCTACCTGAAGGGCGAGAAGGCTGGCAAGGATCTCTTTGACGGCGTCAACACAACGTGGACCCGTGTAAAGGGTGGGGAGAAGGTCCAGCCGCTGGTGGAACAGGCCATCCGGGAATTTAGCAGTGAGAAGCCCTACAACTCCGTACCGTTGCTCTTGCAGGTGCGCAAGCAGATTGAAGCGCTTGAAAATTCTGTATGGCGGACACGAAAACTGACGGAAGTAAACCAGCTGATCCAGGATTGCCTCGGACTCTTTGCCGAAATCACAACCAACCAGCCCTGGATGACGCCCGGCGAACTGATCACCAACAGCTTTGAAGTGGTCAATCGATCTCCCGTGCGCGTGAAGCTCACGTCGATAGCAAGCACACAGCTCGCGCTGGACTCAACGATGAGCCTTGACCTTCCGGACAACAAACTGATATTGTTCCGTACCAAAAAGACCCTCGATCCCAGCTCCAGATACACGGATCCCTACTGGCTGCGCCAGGATCATTCTCTGGGGTTGTTCAGCATCCCCGGACCTGAATATATCGGTAAACCTGAAAATGGTCCCGCGGTAACAGTTGCGTGCACATTTGAAATCAACGGTGACCGCATAACCCTTCAGGTTCCCCTCGTGTACAAGTGGACGGATCCTGTGAAAGGAGAGTTGTCCCGTCCATTCGAAATTGTGCCTCCGGTATTTGTAAACCTCAGTCAGCCGGTGTTTGTGTTCCCCGACACAAAACCCAAAATGGTCAGCGTCCTTGTCAAATCAGCATCGGGTACAGCGGTATCCGGAACTGCGAAACTCGTGATGCCTGCTGGATGGAAGTCAGAGCCCGCATCGGTACCGGTAAGCCTGCAGAAGCGGGGCGAAGAGGTTAAACTCGATTTCATGTTGTACCCGGCGCCGACTGGCGAGGGATCGTTTGTGCTATCTGCACAGGTCGATGTAAACGGCAAAGTTCATGACCTCTCGGTGGAAACGATCGCTTACGATCACATACCCTTCCAGACCCTGTTGCCCAAAGCCAAGGCAAGCCTGGTGCGCGTGGAAGTGAAAAAGCAGGGACAGGTGATCGGCTACATCGCTGGCGCAGGGGATGAGACGCCCGCGGCGCTGCGCAACCTGGGCTATGAGGTGTGGGAGATGAAGAATGAAGAAGTCACACCAGAAAATCTTAAGAAAGTTGATGCTGTAGTGCTGGGTGTGCGGGCGTTGAATACCAACGAGCGGCTGCGCTACTTTATGCCTGACCTGTTGAAGTATGTTGAGGCAGGCGGTACGATGATCACACAATACAATACCAGCAACGACCTGGAAATCGATAAGGACAAGTTTTCGCCCTACCCGCTCAATATCTCACGCGAAAGGGTTACAGAAGAGACGAGCGAGGTGCGCATTCTTCAGTCTGACCATCCAGCGCTGAATTTTCCTAACAAGATCACCGCCGAAGACTTCAACGGTTGGGTGCAGGAGCGGGGTCTCTACTTTCCCGATAAGTGGGACGGTCAATACGCAGCGCTGTTATCGATGAACGATTCCGGTGAGCCCGCACGCAACGGCAGCCTGCTGGTGGCGCAATACGGACAAGGGTACTATGTCTATACGGGTTTGTCATTTTTCCGCGAACTCCCGGAAGGAGTGGCAGGGGCGTATAAACTCTTCGCCAACCTCACGTCACTAGGCAAACAGCCAAAACCGAAGAGCCAAAAAGTGAAGAACGCAAAATGAGCCCGGATACAAACGAAAGCAAGCCGCCGATTTTTCGAAGCTGGAAGGGCTGGTATTGGCTGGTGTGGATGACGATGGTCGTCCAGGTGATCATCTATCTCCTCATCACACAGTCTTTCGCATGAATACCTTTGACTGGATTGTCCTCTTCGGGACGTTGCTGCTCATCGTAGCCTACGGTGCCTGGAAGACCCGCGGGGCACAGAGCATGCAGAGCTACCTGCTGGGCAACAACACCCTTCCCTGGTGGTCGGTGGGTTTGTCGATCATGGCCACACAGGCCAGTGCCATTACGTTTCTCTCTACCACGGGCCAGGCATATGAAGACGGCATGCGTTTTCTGCAGTTCTATTTTGGACTGCCATTGGCGATGATCATTTTGTCCATCACCGCCGTACCTCTCTATCACAAGCTCAAGGTATACACCGCCTACGAATACCTCGAAACCCGTTTTGACCGCAAGGTGCGTTCGCTCGCAGCGTTCTATTTTCTGATGTTGCGTGGACTCTCCGTGGGGATTACCATTTATGCACCGTCGCTGATATTGTCTACGATTCTCGGCTGGAGTCTGAACATCACCACCCTGATGATCGGCACGCTCGTCATGTTGTATACCGTCTCCGGTGGCACGAAGGCTGTGAGTATTACGCAGAAATATCAGCTCACCATCATTATGGGTGGGATGATAACCGCAGGGTATATTGCCTTCAGCATGCTGCCGGAAGGGATGACATTCGGCCAGACGTTCCAATACGCAGGTGAAGTTGGTAAACTCAACCTGATCAACCTTTCATTCAATTTGTCCGACCGCTACAACATCTGGTCGGGATTAATCGGAGGGCTGTTTCTTTTTCTATCCTATTTTGGCGCCGACCAATCGCAGGTCGGTCGCTACCTGGGAGGAAGCTCGATAACGGAGAGCCGGCTTGGGCTGCTCTTCAATGGGTTACTCAAGATCCCCATGCAGTTCATCATCCTGTATATCGGGATCCTAATCTTTGTCTTCTACCAGTTCCATCAGGCGCCGCTGGTTCACAATCAACCTTTGCTGAATAAGGCACTGGCGACAGAGGCACAGACAGAGATTCGTGCGTACGCCAATACGTATGATGAAGTCTATCAGGAGCGCAAGCAAAAAGCACAGGAATTGGTTGGGGCCATTCAAACCAATGATCGTCCCGCTGTCGAGAAAGCCAAGGCCGATATGAAGGTGATCCAGACAACCGAGGCCGAGCTGAGGGCCAAAACCAAGGGCGCGATCAGTGCGGCTTTGCCTGGTGAGAACACCATGGACAAAGACTACGTCTTTATCAACTTCGTCATGAATTACCTGCCGCACGGATTGATCGGACTATTGCTGGCGGTCGTCTTTTCAGCGGCGATGTCTTCAACTGCCTCCGAACTGAATGCGCTGGCCTCCACGTCAGCGGTCGATATTTACAAGCGCAGCATTAAGCCCAATGCCGACGAGCAGCACTATGTGAAGGCATCCAAATGGCTGACGGTAGGGTGGGCTATTTTCGGGATGCTCATTGCCTCGGTCGCCAACCAGGCGGAGAATCTGATTCAGTATGTGAACATCGTCGGCTCGCTGTTTTACGGTACCATCCTCGGTATCTTCCTCTCGGCGTTCTACATCAAGTATCTGAAATCAAATGCCGTCTTCATCGGCGGTCTGGTCGGAGAGGCCATCATCCTGTATCTGTACTTCTACACCGATGTTGCGTTCTTGTTGTACAACATCATTGGCTGTGTGGCGGTGATTGTGGTGGCGTTTGTTGTGCAGGGTTTGGGGGGAGTAGGAGTGAGGAGGTAGGAGTTAGGAGTTAGGAGGTAGGAGCTCGGAGCTAGAAGGTCGGAGCTAGGAGGTCGGTGTTAGGAGGTCGGAGCTAGAGCATAAAAAAAGAAGCCCTTCGAATCTCGAAGGGCTTCTTATCGCAGGGACTCCTGTCTCCTTAACTCCTGACTCCTATCTACTTGAGCGATTTAATCAGCTCATCATTCATCTTCACATACGCTCCGTCTTTCTCCTTCTCAGCTACAGCCTTGGATGCGTTGGCACTGGCGATGGCACCAGCCTTGTCGCCAAGACCCTGCTGAATCTTAGCTTTGGTGTACATGATCCAGTAGGCGTTCGGGCGCGCAGCGGCTGCCGTAGAACACCACTCGAGGGCTTGCTTCAGGTCTTTGCCGGTTTCGAGATAATAGCTCGCCGCAGCATACAGGTTGTTGGGGCTCACCTTGGTGTTGGCGTCGATGGAAGCCTGGACTTTCTTGTCGAAGTCTACGACGATCGGCACTTTCACGGAAGTATTTTCCCACATGATCTGGAAGTTCGCCGTTTTGCTGTCGGCAGACATATCCGCGATTTCGATGGTAAAGGCTTCAACCTTTTCGGTCAGCTTCTCTGCCTTCGCGGTGGCGCGTGCCTGGTCGTTCTTCTGGTCATAGCCGGCAACATTACCACCCAAGGCAATGTCTTTATAAAGGATCACTGTCCACTCGGTAGCGCCGGGGATGGTGAGCACAAGGTATTTTCCTTTGGGAACATCAACGCCGCCGAACTTTACGTCGTCGCTGAAGGAGATCACCGTACCTGCGTTGGCACCTGTGCGCCACACCTGGCCGTAAGGGGTTACGAACTCATTGCCAGCACCAAAGATCTTGCGTCCCTTTGCCTTCGGGCGGGAGTATTCAACCTTTACATCGGTGAGACCGACTACAGTCGATACGGTAGCTGCAGGGCTGGCAGCGGGAGTAATTACCTGCGCTTGTGACGCCAGACTTACCGCCACCAAAAGAAGAATCAAAACTCTTTTCATAATTGTTATTTTTGTTGGATTTAGTATTAGAGGTGTCAAAAATAGAACACTTTACGCAAGCATAAAAATCCTTTCCCCGGTGCTTCTCAAAGACGCATTTTACCAAGGAACAAACGTGACCCGAATTGCGCGGGAACTGCTTGGGAAGGGACTATTTACGCGAATCGGTGGGAAGACCACCGCTGGCATCATTGTTGAAACAGAAGCATATTCCTGGAAGGAGCGTGGCTGCCACGCCTACCAGGGGAAGATGACAGCAAGGAATGAGGTGATGTTCAGGAAAGGCGGATTGGCTTATGTGTACCTGTGTTATGGTATGCATAACCTGTTCAATGTGGTGACCAATCAGGAAGGCAAAGCCGATGCTGTTCTCATCCGGGCATTGGAGCCCATGGAGGGAATTACTGAAATGATGAAACGTGTGAATACCACGCAACCCCGACGCATCACGGCAGGCCCTGGTAAACTGACGCGCGCCATGGGCATCGATCGCAAGCACAATGGTGAAGCACTCACATCGAAGAGCGTCTGGCTGGCCGATGTTGGTAAGATGGTAGGGAAGAGGGATATTGAAGCCAGTTCAAGGATCGGTATCGATTATGCAGGACCGGATGCGCTCCTGCCATGGCGGTTTACTTTAAAAGACAACGAATGGGTTTCGAGATGACTAGTTGGTGTTTACTGGATTCTGCTCGCCGCCCGGACACGGCGCACGGTTCACTGTTCACCGTTCACCGTTTACCGATTACTGCCCACGGCTTAAGTTCACTCAACGCACTTCACCCCGGCACCGCCCTGTCATCCCGGACTTGTTCCGGGACTGCTCACCGTTCACCGTTTACTGTTTACGGTTTACCGTCTACCGCTCACCGCTTCAACACCCTGCTCGCTTCCATCCTACTACTCACCACTTACCTCTTACCACTCACCAACCTCCACGCCCAAACGACGTTTACCCAGCGCGCCCTCGATGCCCCCAACACGACCTACGACGAGCAGTCGCCGATGCTGACGCCCGACGGGAAAGTACTCTACTTCACAGTGGCCAACCATTCGGATAATATCGGAGGGAAGAAGGATCTTGGCGACATCTGGTACTCGGTATGGATGGGCGATCGGTGGGGGCCGGCCGTGCACGGAGGCAAGGTAATCAACGACGAAGGGTACGATGCCGTGATCGGCTTCTCGCACGACGGCGAAAGGATATTCCTGGCCAACAACTACCATGCTACTACGCAGGGCATTTCACTTGCCTACAAAACACCTGACGGATGGTCGAAGCCTGAGTATATCCGCATTCCCTATTTCCTCAACCGCGCGTTGTACACCTTCGCTTACTTCTCGACGAACGTCGAAGGCTTGGTCTTTTCTGCAGAATCCTTCGAGACGTTTGGTGCAGAGGATATTTATATCTCATTGCTGGAAAAAGGCCAATGGCTTGCTCCCAAGAACCTTGGACCGATGATCAACACGGGGCTTCAGGAGTGGGCGCCGAGCCTCAGTGCCGACGGAAAAATCCTCTATTTCTCTACCAACGGTCGCAAAGGATACGGCAGCTTTGATGTGTTCTTCAGCGAACGACTGGACGACACATGGACCAACTGGTCGACGCCGGTAAACATGGGAGCCAGCGTTAACTCGGAGGGACGTGAATTGCATTACCGCACAGTTCCCGGCACAAAACTGGCAATCTATACTTCGACACAAAATAGCGATGGCTATGGAGACATCAAGGTATATACCCCGCCTCCAAACCTTCAGGACTCCCTCATAGCCCTGCGACCCGACACCATTGTAAAGATGGTGGAGATTGTGCGTGACAAACCCATCGCAGCAGATGAGAAGTTTTTTCGGGTTGTGGGCCGTGTGACCGACTCCAAGACGGGCCAACCGTTGAGGGCAACCATTGCCTTTCGGAGCGACACCACCTTTGCTGTGACTGCCGGTCGCGATGGGCGATACGACATCCGGTTTCCATCCGTGAACGCCTACACAGTGAGGGTAGAAGCCCAGGGATACATTGGCAACTTCGAGAGGCTGGATGTGCGCACGTACGAACTGAAATCGCTGGAGATGAACTTCAAGCTGCAGCCTATCGAGATCGGAGCCACGGTAAACCTGAAGAGTGTTCTGTTCCAGCAAAGTACACCCAATTTGTTACCTGAATCCAACGACGAACTGGATGAAGTCGTGAGTTTTCTCAAGACCAATCCAAAGGTGGAGATCGAGCTATCCGGCCATACCGACAACCGCGGAGACCCCAAACACAACACAAACCTCTCCGAGAAACGTGTGGCGACCGTTAAGGCTTATTTGGTGTCAAAAGGAGTGAGCGGACGACGAATTACCGGCAAGGGCTATGGCGGCAGCAAACCCATTGCGGACAATAAAACAGAGGAAACGCGCAGGCTAAATAGGCGGGTTGAGTTTACGATTGTGAAGGATTGAGCGAGAGGGTAGAAGTTTATTTTTAATATTTCCCTGGTGGCTGAGATAAACATCAAGGGATTCGCCCCTATAAGCGAACATAGGTCGTAGTCTCTTCACAATCTCCTTTGAACTGCAACGTAAGAACAGTATCTGACAGGGTAAAATAGGCATTCGTTATGCCGCCAGCTGTAAGTGTTATCGAGCTACCGGATATGACGTAGTTGTAGGCGATGGGTGATTGACCAGATCTAACTATCGTAATCGATGTTGGAGTAATGGTCAACGTAGAGCACTCCGATGAACACAAAATCGTAGCATTGGAAATGATATTCTTGCAATTTGTTTTGACGAACTTTGATTCTTTCCATGAGCCAACAAGTGTGGGCTCATGAGAAGAGTTACCACATGATATTAGCGAATAGGCTACACAAAGAGGCATTACATACTTGAGCAGAATGTATTTCATGTATTTAGTACCCCCTCGCCGTATCATCCGACCTCGTCCTATCCGCACCCCCCTCAAGCTTCCCATTCGGCAGCACAAGGATCGCATCGACACGGCCAATGTTTGGTCTCGGAACAAGCTTGTGGCCCATCCCTACCAGTGTAAGACTATCTTCTTTGGTCAGAGCGCCACGCTCGGGAGCAATAATATCCGGCAACCACTGACTGTGCACGCGACGTGAATCAACGGCCTGCTGCATGCCCATGCCGTGCTCAATGACGTTGACAATTACTTGAAAAACGGAAGTGATGATCGTTGACCCACCGGGAGATCCGACGACCATGAGCAGCTTGCCATCCTTTTCGACTATGGTAGGCGACATAGCACTCAGCATCCTTTTGTTTGGCTCAATCTTATTGGCCGTCCCACCCGTGACACCAAATACGTTGGGCACGCCGGGTTTGGAACTGAAGTCATCCATCTCATCGTTCATGAAGAACCCGGAGCCTGCCACAACGACTTTATTGCCAAACCAGAGGTTGAGCGTTGTCGTTACGGCCACGGCATTGCCTTCTTTGTCCACGACGGAGAAGTGCGTCGTCTCTTCCGATTCGTAGCCGGGAATAATGCCCGGGCTTACCTCGGCGCTGGGTGTTGCGTGTTCGGGATTAAATGTTGACATGCGTTCTGTGATGTATTGCCCGTCAATAAGCTCGGCTACCGGCACTTTGAAGAAATCGGGGTCACCCATGAACTTGGAGCGGTCGGCAAACACGCGACGCTCAGCTTCGACCATGGCGTGTACGGTCTTCGGCGTATTGAATCCCCAGTCTTTGATGGGCAGTGGCTCCATGGCCTTGAGGAGTTGCACGACGCACAGCCCGCCACTGGAAGGGGGGGCCATGGAGATGACCTTGTAGTTTTTGTAGTTGGCTTCAACAGGGTCGCGCCATACCGATTTGTAGTTCTTCAGATCCTCAAGCGTGATCAGCCCTTTGCCTCGTTGCATTTCTGCCACAAGGTCTTCCGCTGTCTTGCCTTCATAAAAGCCGGCCCGGCCGTTGTCGCGGATGCGCTCGAGCGTGTGGCCCATGTCCTCCCACCGGATGGTGTCACCCGCCTTCCAGGTGCGCATCAGGAACTCAGGGCGTACCGTGTTGTACTTCTCGAGATCCTTCTGAAGTTCGTTGAGGGAGTTCGCTTCGCGTTCGGATACCGGGAATCCATTCAACGCGAGATCAATGGAGGGTTGTACAAGATCTGCCCACGGAAGTGATCCGAATTTCTTATGTGCCTCAACCATGCCATCGACGGAACCGGGAACACCGGAGGCCAGGTGCCCAGCGAGACTGAGCCCCTCAATGACGTTGCCCTCTTTGTCAAGGTACATGTCGGTGGTAGCAAGTGCCGGCGCCTTCTCGCGGAAGTCGAGGGTCGTCGTTGTCCCATCCTTCATCCGGATAACCATAAATCCTCCACCACCGATATTGCCCGCCGCAGGAAAAACCACAGAGAGAGCAAACTGGGTGGCAATGGCCGCGTCAACGGCATTACCCCCTTTTTTCATAATGTCGACACCTACCTGTGAACCGTAGGGTTGGGCGGAGACCACCATGGCGGAATCGGCGACGAGGCCTACAACAGGTGGCTTTTCGGTCTTGCAGCCAATTATAGCCGCGGTCAACAGTAGAAGGAATAGACGCTTCATGGATTAGGGTTTGGGTATTTGATCCTAAATGTATTATTTCCGCCTCAACTTTCAGCGCTGTCATTCCGAATAGACCATGCAAATCCTCTTTTCTTCTCAAGCCATTCTGAAAATCCTTAAATTCTGATCATGAGTCTTAGGAAAGAAAAGGCGGCCCGCCTGAAATTGTCGGTGCTGGAGCAAACCCTGAAGCTGATCGGCCGCCGTCCATTTGATGAACTGTATATTGAAGATATCTGCGCAAAGGTCAAGATATCCAAAGTGACCCTGTTCAAATATTTTCCCGTCAAGGAAGATATCCTTTCTTACTATTTCCGTGTCTGGTGCCTGCGACGTACCGTCGAACTGCGGGAGAAACCCAAGGAGGGTGTGCAAGGCATCTATTACCTGTTCGACAAGATCGGCGAAGACTTTGACCAGCACCCCGGCATCATCCTGAGTGTGGTTGCCTACTTGTCAAATCCCAAACGCGCACCCAAGCCCTTTCCCTTGAAGGTCGAAGAGAAGAAGCTCCTCTTCCCCGATGTCGCCGACATAGCCACCATCGATATACAGTCCATCGACCAGCTCATCGAGAAGCATGCACTGGAGGCAGTCTTTCGCAAAGAAATAACAAAGACATCGTCGACGCGCGATATCACCAACTTGCTGACGTCACTGTTCTTTGGCTGTGTGGTCGCCCTTCAACTGAACCAGGTAAATCCTACGAAGCCGTTTGTGCGGCGGAACCTTGAATTGACATTGAAGGGGATGCAGTAGCAGTTAGCAGTAAACAGTGATCTGTAAGCGGTGAACGGTGAGTGTCGATACCGTTTACCGTTTACCGTTTACTGCTCACCGTCTACTGACCGCTGCCTTCGAGAGCCTCAGGCAGCTCCTTCACTGCCCCGGAGCAAGCCGTTTACTGCTCACTGTTCACCGTTTACTGTTTACCGCCTACCGTTTACTGAAAACCACCTACTCACCAATTTTTCCCTATCTTCGGGTTATTCCTCACATGAAATACCTCGCGCTTCTCGTATGCTGCTGGCTCTTCGCCTCCTGTTCATCAGGATCCAAAACGTATCATACCGTAAGCGTGCGAAAGCCCATCTACCACCACACCTGGTACAAAAAGAGTCGCTGGCACAAGAAACAGCTGGGGCCATTGCGCGTGGACTTGCACCCGTTTGGGGATAGGCAAGGGACGAGAAAAGTGAAGATGAAGGGATAGCCTTGGTGCACCGGAATAGCCGATTGTTGTGAAAACCTTTCCCACACTGAGCGAAGCCATCACCGCACTGAAAGACAGGGGGTACACCGTCGACTTCAACCTACATCCGGAATGGATAGAATGTCCGCAGCTGGACATGCGGCTGAAGCCGGAAGAGTTTCATGTTGACGAGGTACATCGGTTTGAGGGAATGAACAGTCCGGATGACAGCGATGTCCTTTTTGCGGTGCGGACGTCCCATGGCATCCGCGGGTTGATTGTCGACGCTTATGGTGCTTACGCGGATGCGATTAGCCCCATCATGGCAAAGAAACTTACGATCGATGCGCACACCAAACATTAGCCGTGACTTGGCGCCCACCGTATGGGGTATCATCCTATTGGCCTGTCTGGCCTCAACATCGGCAGCTCAAGGGCCGCAGGTAGTCATCGACAAAGGTAGAGTCAAGGAAGTGAGAATCTCCGGAACGACCTATGCCGTCAACAGACCCATTGTTTCTTTTGATATCGGTGCAAAGCGGTATACGTCCGACCAATCCTCCCCGGTTAGTATTCAAACCACGCAGGCCGCCGGAATGGCATCATTGCTTATTACGCTGGAGAATCATTCGGGGGATACGATCACGCTGCATAACATCATCCCGTTTGCTCCGACGCCTTCGGACATCCATATCACAGGTAAGGGTGACCATCGTCTATCAAGAACCCACCTCTTTCGTCCAGGGTTATTGCCGGTGAACGTGATCGTACCCGACAACGCGTGGGATCTGGGCTATACAAATATTACTCTCACGGATGGAACGCATCTATATGGATTAACGCGCAGGATTCCCGATTCCTGGAAGAAGGCAACACGGAAGAGGTTTGAAACCATTCTTCAACCCAGCGGATCTGTTACCTACAACCTGTTTGTCGACCGCTATGAAGGTGAGTGGCAGGATGGGCTGCGCAAATGCTTTCAGGAGAAGAAGCTCTATGACGTCGATGCTTTTGACAATGCCATGTACGACCGCAAGGACCTGCATTGGATCCGCGACGACTATGTCATGCACCTCATGATGGCGTGGGATAAAGACTATTACGACATCAAGACCGGGAAATTCAATTGGGACAAGTTCCGCGAGCGTGGAAGCAAACTGTACGGTGGCGATGATGTGATCTGCTTGTGGCCGACATGGCCTACGCTGGGACTTGATCCAAGGAACCAGTTCGACATGTACCGCGACCTGCCGGGCGGGCTCAAGACACTGAGGATTCTCGCAGACACCCTGCGCAAGCATGGAACGAAGTTCTTCATCGCCTACAACCCATGGGATGAGAGTACACGGTCAGAAGGACATTTGAAGGGACTGGGATACCTGATTCGGGAGACCTCGGCAGACGGCGTTGTGTTGGATACAAAAGGGGAGTCGTCACGCGAGTTGCAGCAGGCCGCCGATGCCGTACGACCGGGCGTAGTGATGTACAGCGAGGGAATGGCCGTGCCTAAAGACATGCCCGGCATTGTATCGGGTCGCGTGCACAATGCCTTGTACTACCCGCCGCTACTCAACCTGAACAAGCTCATCAAACCGGACTTTGCCATTTTCCGTGTGGCGGAAGTCTTTAAGGAACCGATCCAACGTGAGTATGCCGTGGCGTTCTTCAATGGCTACGGCACGGAAATCAACCAGTTTGCACCCGGGCATCCGGACTATGAAAAGGAACAGTATCGGTATCTGGGCAAAACCTCGATGATCCTTAGGGAGAACACATCCTTGTTTCGTTCCATGGATTTCAAACCATTGGTCAACACACTTCGGGATAGCCTGTGGATGAATGCCTGGCCTTCCGCGACCAAGCGCCTGTTCACGCTCTTTAGTCTCAAACCCGAAGGGTACCGTGGGCCGCTTATGGAAGTACAACCCAGGGACGGCTACCATTGGGTGGATCTTTGGCATCATGAAGAAGCTACTGTGCAGAAGGTTGGAGAGAAGTCGTTGCTTCGAGGTGTTGTAGATCCGTTTGACCGGTACTCGCTAGGGACCAACAACGAGGGACAGGCAGGATGTTTTGCGGAACTTCCCATAAAGATTCGATGTACTCTTCGGAGCAACTTGCTCACAATTCAAACCGATGGCGGAACGCAAATAAAAGTATGGGCAGGAAATCCTTCCTATGAAAAGCAGCCCGTCTTGCTGAAACCGGGTGAGCAACGGCTGGATCTGCACGAGGCCTTTGGACGATATGAAGGGAAGTTTGTTGTGCAGGCCTTCGATGGCAATGAACTTCTGGATGAGAC
>CAYMPU010000060.1:0-55816 GCA_964392375.1 uncultured Ohtaekwangia sp.
CCCCAATCTTCTCGGCACCGGGCGACTGAATGCCGGTCTGGCACTGACCCTCAATGATACAGAGCCGCCAGCACCCATCAATGACCTACGGACAAGTGAGATTACAACGATTAGCATGAGGGTACAGTGGACGGCTACGGGCGGTAACGGCAACATTGGGAAAGCGGCACGTTATGACTTAAGATACTCGACATCACCGATTACGGCCGTCAACTTTGCTGCGACGCAGACGGTACCCAACTTACCGCGGCCCTCTCCTTCGGGCATGGCGGAAACCTTCGAGTTGAGAAACCTAACCCCCTCCACCACCTATTACCTAGCGATGAAGGTGCTGGATTCCTTTGGAAACGAATCGGCATTGTCGAATGTCGTCACGGCGGCAACGCTGAATCCGGGTATCATCGACTATTCCCCTCTTGCTGTTTCCGAAACGCTGATTTCAGGCGCCTCGATTATCCGCAACCTCACTATTCGGAATATTGGAACCGGTGAACTTGTTGTAACGCCCGTTCAGCCAAATGTAACCTGGCTGAAATTTTCACCCCTAACGGTGACTATCCAGCCGGGCCAAACATTTCTCCTACCCATGACCCTGAGTGCCGACGGTCTTGCTGTGGGGAATGTCTCTCAGTCCTTCCAGATCGTTACGAACGATATCAACCGCCTTCAGGTGTTTGTACCAGTCAACATAACGGTTACCAGTGCGCCCAATCTCAAGGTACTGCCGCCCGAGGTCGAATTTGGAAACGTCATCCTCCCCGATTCAAAAACGATATCCATTACCCTGTTAAACAACGGGACTGAACCGCTGTCACTGACTGGGTTTAATACGGGCTCCGCCATCTTCACGCATGGCGTAGCGACTTCCTTGTTGAATCCAGGGCAGTCACAGGATGTTTCCCTGACGTTCTCACCTCCCGGTGCCGAATTCTATACGGGAACGCTCTCTATAACCACCAATGATCCCGATCAACCCGTAAAGGCAGTACCACTCTCCGGAAGCGGCACTACCCCGCCGCGAATTCAGATCGGCATTGATTCCGTCATCTCCACCGTTTATGTTGGTGCAAAAACAAAGGCTCACTATTTCACTGTTGGAAATGATGGGGGACTTCCACTGAATATCAGTGCGCGGATGGAATTTGAAACCATCCCGACCGGGGCATCGTCCCAGCAGGGAAGCAACGAAGAAAAGATGGCGCCCGGGGATATGACACTTGCCACGGACAGCCCTACACCCTTGGCCACCATCATCACGGATCCGAGAGACAACATCATCTATGGATTGAGTAATTCCACCGACGCCTTTTTTCGGTACCGTCATTCCACGTCCGATTGGGAGGCCATGGCACCGGCACCTTTTCCTGTAACAGGACATGCAGGATCAGCCTACCTGGAGGACAAATTTTACTTCTTCTTTGCCGATACTGCCGTCATGGCCATTTACAATATTTCTCTCGACACCTGGTCGACAAAGCCAACGCCAATAGCCACGAGTCTGGTAACATCGGATGGAACGGTCTTGTACTGCGCTCATGATAACCAGTTCATTCGTTACACAGTGGCCACCGAAACGTGGGGTTCACTGCCTGCTCCTTCATTCCGGTTTTCTACCTCAGGTAGTCTTGCCTACAACCGCGGCATTATTTACGGTTCTGAAGGAGCTGACAGGATGGGCTTTTCACAATACACACTGTCCACCAGTACGTGGCAACCACTGAATCGCCCAAACTACGGCCTACGGTATGCAATGACTGTTGATCCTGTTCATGAAAGGATCTATGTCTCTACCAACACATGGACGTTGCTTGCCTATGATATCCGGTCGCAATCCTGGAGAAACCACTACCAGAACTTTATTGATAATCCCACCGGAGGCATGGCATTTGTCACCACCCGTGAATTTCAGGGGATCTACATCGCCGCGGGCAATGAAGATATCTTGTTTGCACGTTATGAGCCGGAGCATACCTTCTATTGGCTTCATGTTTTTCCCAACTTCGCAACGATCGCGGCGGGAGGTACACGGCAGATGGAGGTCGACATCGAAGCCGCAGGACTCCCTCCGGGTACCTACCGGGGCACGGTTTTCCTCAGCACCAACGATCCGTTCCTGCAAGAGAAGGCCATTGGTATCCGGCTTGCCGTTGCCGGTGCTCCGGATATTTCAGTGGGCCCCTATTTTCGGACGCCCGATGGTTATGTGGGTTACGAAACCGAAGTGAAGTTCCCCCTGAGCAATGTCGGCACTGAACCATTAACAGCAACCCTCCAACCACCGATCCCAGCATTCACCATTTCTCCAACCTCGGTGTCATTGCTCCCCGGCGAATCCGTTGAAATTACCGCGAAGTTCTTACCCACAACGGAAGGGCTCCTCGACTCCTACATGCAGATCACGACCAATGATCCCGACGAGGCCCTTGTGGAAGTCGATTTGATCACCTACACCGAACTTGCTCCTGAGCTGAGCAACTTGCCACCCTCCATCAACGCGACAGTCTTTGTCGGACAAGATTCCATTGCCCAGGTGGTCTTCAAGAATGACTTTACTGGCTCACGTCTTAGTGTCGTATCGGCGGCCTATTTTCCTGATTCAACACCGGCCCTTTCGGCGGATGAACAATCCGGATACTTTGTTAAACTCACCGATTCACCCGTTCCCCTTACCGCGCTCTCTTCGGATGAAGAAACGGGAGCCGTGTATGGTCAGGCTATCAACGGAAACGGCTTCTACCGATATAACCCCGAAGCCAATGCCTGGTCAATACTCAGTTCGAGCCCGGTCTCAGCGGGCCCCTATGCCGGTGGAGCGCTGCTGGAAGGTAAGATTTATGTATCCAATACAGAGACACCAACGCTGGGCGTGTATACAATCGCCAATGACTCATGGAGTACAATACCCTCCTTGTTTCCAACAGCCAACATTTGCACCTATTACGGTTCGCTTGCCTTCGCCGAAAAAAGAAATCTCGTGTTTATGAACACCGTGACAGGCGCCTGGCAGTACACACCGTGGCCACTGTTCAATTTCACGAAGCGCGGAGGAATTGGTGTATATGGCAACTACCTCTTTGGCCACCCCGGCGATGGATCATCATCCATTGGATACTATGACGGAGACTGGGATATGACATTCGGCGGCAGTTTTGGTCAGGGTATAGCCATTGACCCCGTTGGCCGCAATTATTTTTCTACCGCAAAACCCTACCCCACGTCCCTGCTGATTTATTCTTTCACCACTCAGCAGGTGAGGTCACTTATCTTGCCATTCTTCTCCACCCGCGAGGCAAACATGGTATATGGCGGACATCCGGGAACACGAGGGATCTATTTCAGTGAAGGACCTGCAGGCTCGCGGTTTGGCAAATACATGTTGGGGAAGCGCTCCTGGCTTGACCTCACCAAGAGTTCGGACTTCGCATTGCCTGGCCGCGATGGTTCGTTGACGATGCATCTGAAGAGCGAGGGCCTTGCACCCGGTACCTACACGGCCCAAGTTATGATTCTTAGCAATGACCCCCTTAAGCAGACGATCACCCTGCCCATTACGCTGCATGTGGTTTCCTCTCCGGATATCCGCGTCGAAGTTACCGGTGCCAGCCTGGAGAAAGCATTTATCGGCACGCAGCAATCGTTCGTATTTCATGTCAACAATACGGGATCGGAGCCATTGGACCTTCTGTCGATTTCCCCGAGCCACCCCGAACTTTCAACCGGCACCTTACCGGGACCCATTGCACCGGGCGATGGAGCCGATATCGAAGTCCTCTTCAACCCAACCTCAGTTGGAGATTTTTCCGGAACCATGACGCTGACCAGCAACGACCCCGATGAGCCTACGGTTGTTTTCACCATCTCTGCCCCGGTCTACCAACCTCCGGTGATTGCCTCCAATCCGTTGTCCTTTCATGAGACCATGGCATTGAATGCCGTGAAGAATAGCTCACTGAGCATTTCCAATCCGGGCGGATATCCTCTGGAATGGACGGCAACCATTATACGCCCCGGCGGGAACGCCCTGGAACGCGCACTCGACAGCCTCAATGTCTACCATCAGCGTATCACCAACAAGATTCCAGACATCAACAACTTCCTGGAAGGTGAAACGGGAGATCATATCGTGAATGGAGGAAATGATATGTACAACCACGGCAACTATATCTCCACGAATCGTCAGACGAATATTCCCTACTCCAACAAGCTCATTCAATTCAGCAACGGCTTTGACGGCAGGTACTTCACTGCCAAGTACCCAGGCTTGTTCGTTCTGGCGGCTGATGCCAATGTCGGTTCCTTCAGGATCAGTGGCCAACTGGGGGCAGGGCATACGACCATCGATACGCGGTGGTTGAATCCAGTGCATGAAGGGTATCCGTTCAGCGCTATTATCAGAAGTTCTTCCGGGCCTGCAGTGCCCTCGGTGCACCGACTGATCCTTCTAACAAAGTTCACTACCCTTTCCGGATCGTATGGATCCTTACCTCAGGATGAACAGATATCCTTTGATTTCAGCGGGGTGTCCAGGATATACTATCTGGTCTTTTCCACGGCCAGCGGAACTACCTTGAGTGATGCGAAGGTGATGAATATCGCCAGAGCATTTCTTTCGGTCGCGTCCGGCCAACAAGCATGGCTATCCGTATCGCAACAGCAAGGGATTACACCTAAAGCCGGGAATCAAAATCTGTCCCTTACTTTTAATACAGGTAGTGTAGTCAATGGCGATTACGCCGCTGAAGTTCAGTTCACCTCGAACGATCCGACAAATCCTGTTTGGAAGATTCCCGTCCGTCTGACCGCATTCACCAACCAACCACCCGTGGTCGATTTAACCATGGAAAACCAGACGATGTTTGTCAACAACAAGCTGGTCATTCCATTTGTCAACATCTTCTCCGACCCTGATGAATTCCCTCTGACCTATTTCATCACCTCCTCTAACGCTGCTACTTGTCGGGCCGTATTGAACGGTAACTCGATCGACTTGCTGAGTGGATTCAATCCCGGGTCGGCAACCATTACGGTTACAGCGCGGGATGCCGGGGGACTGGAGACCTCAACGGGTTTCAACGTAAAAGTAGAGCGTGACCCCACAGTAACAGGGCTTGAGCCTGACGGAGCAACCCTAACCGTGTTCCCCAACCCGGCAAGCCACAGCATGACCATATCTTTCGCGATGGAACAACCCGGTATCGCAGACCTTGCCCTCGTTGACCTCCATGGAAAAGAACACTGGAAATATTCAGAAGAACGGGCCGCGGGAAATCACCAACGTGAAGTCAATACCCGTGACTGGGCACCCGGTGTTTACCTGCTGCGGTTCTCTTCCGGGACGATTCAAACCACCCGGCGCGTTGTCGTAATTCGCTGATACCTTTCCCTGCCCAATACCGGACAGTATCGTTCAATATCGCCCAAGGATGGTGCTCTGAACCGCCTTTTGGATATTAATTTGACCATATTTTAGGTGGCACTGAATTGGGATAGCAACCCTGAAATAAGGTCCTGCCATGTTGCAAAACTACCTCAAGATTGCCTTCCGAAACCTGTACCGGAGCAAGTCCTACTCTGCCATCAATATCCTTGGCCTGTCGCTCGGTATTGCCTGCTGCCTGCTCTTGGCATTGTATATCGCCGACGAGGTTAGCTACGATCAACACCATGCACGGCTGGATGACATCTATCGCATCAACACGGAGTTTGCATCGGAGCACGGCATCGATCAGCAAGGTTCCGTCAGCCCCGCGATTGCTATGGGACTGTGGGCTGAGATTCCGGAAATAGAATCGGCCACCCGCGCACTCAACCCGCCTGGCGTAGCGCAGAACCTCATTCGCTACGGCGACAACATGTTCTATGAATCGGACGGATATATTGCCGACTCCACCTTCTTTGAAATTTTCACCTACGCATTCCTGGAAGGCGACCAGAAAACGTCACTGGTAGAAGCCAACTCGGTCGTGCTCGCCGACCACCTTGCCCGGAAACTATTTGGAACAACTTCCGCGCTGGACAAAGTAATCAATATCAATCAAGGGGGACCGCGGGCTGACTATCGTGTAACCGGGGTGTATGCCACCGACCAGAACAGTTTTCTCAAGCCAAACTTCCTCACCTCGATGACCAGCTCCGGCTGGGGTGCCTACATCCGCACCAATCCCAATGCGTCAAACGAGTGGGCTGGAAATAATTTTGTTCCCAGCTACCTCCGCCTGGCACCCGGTCACGACCGGCATGTTGTCGAAGCCAAGATGAATGAGGTCCTGTTGAAGCACGGCGAAGCATCCATGAAAGCGCTTGGACTGCACAAGACACTTCACCTCGAGCCGATAAAAGACATCTATCTGAAATCGGATGTGGGACGAAGCCCGCGCATTACATACACATACATCATCGCATCCATCGCAGCATTCATTCTGTTGATCGCCTGCATCAACTTCATGAACCTCTCGACAGCCAAAGCCAGCAAGCGGGCCACCGAAATGGGCATCCGCAAAGTGATGGGTGCCTTCCGCAGTTCACTCATCAAGCAGGTACTCGGTGAAGCCCTTGTCATCGTTATCCTCTCCATCCTGGTAAGCATGGTACTGGTCCAACTTTCACTGCCTTATTTTAATCAGCTTACGGGAAAGGCCATCGGGCTGAATGGGAAGTCCGTTATGTTCTTCGGTCTTGCGCTAGCGGCCATTGCTTTGGCGTCAGGCATCCTCGCCGGCAGTTACCCGGCCTTCTACCTTTCGTCCTTTCAACCCGCGCAAGTATTGAAAGGCAAGACAGCACTCTCGCATGCCAGTGGCTGGCTTCGTCAGTCGCTGGTGGTCTTCCAGTTTGTCATCGCCATCGCTCTCGTGTGCGGCATCCTGATCATTTCCGAGCAACTGAAGTACATGGAAGAAAAAGACCTTGGCTTTGATGCCGATGCGCGTATCGTACTGCCCTTGCGCACGGCATCTGCGAGTAAGGCGTACACGTCACTTCGGCAGGAGCTGTCAAGGAATAGCAGCGTGGAAGCCGTTTCGGGCGCCGCCTATGTACCGGGATCACCGATCTGGCAGGATATGATGTACTATCCATCGGGCGGCAGCATGGAGACGGCCATCACCCACAGGCGCAATGACGTAGATGCCGGATACCTCGAACTGCTTGATATCAAGCTATTGGCCGGACGGTCATTCTCAGAGAACATTGCCCAGGACAGCGCGAAGATCATCATCAACAGGACTTCGTCGGAAAGGCTGGGCTTTGAGCCGGGAGATATCGTGGGCCGTTCGATCTTCTTTGACTGGCGTGGTGAGCAGCGTTCGTTTGAAGTGATCGGGGTGATGGAAGACTATCACCAGATCTCGCTCAAAGCGGAAATCAACCCGGTTCTGTTTGAGGTGCCGGAGTCAATGGATGAATTCCAGTTTCTTATTGCCAAAGTCAACAAAGAGAATTTCACGGCAACGATTGGGGCGATTGAAGAGATATGGAAGCGTACAATCAATGACACGCCCTTCGAGTACACGTTCCTCGATGAGAACATAAAAAGGCAATATGACGAAGACCGCAAATTGGGATCAATCATCACCATCTTTACATTCATCGCCATGGCCATTTGTTGCCTCGGCTTGTACGGACTATCCAGCTACATGGCCGAGCGACGATTCAAAGAAATCGGCATTCGTAAAGTGATGGGTGCCAGCCTGAGCCAAATCACCGGGATGATGTCAAAAGAATTTGTCAAGCTCGTGCTCGTAGCCTTTGCGGTCGCCGTGCCGATCGCCTGGTATGCCATGAACCAATGGCTCGAGGGATTTGCCTACCATGTGTCCATCAACGCATGGGTGTTTGTGTACGCAGGGTCCGCCGCCCTCATCATTGCTCTGGCGACGGTTAGCTTTGAGTCGCTCAAGGCAGCCTCCGCCAACCCTGTCCAGTCCCTCCGCAACGAATAATATTCACCGAGAACCATACCCTATGCTTATTAACTATTTCAAGATCGCCATCCGCAGCCTGCTGAAGAACCCGTCGTTCTCGTTTATTAACATCGCCGGTCTTTCAACAGGCCTCGCCTGTAGCATCCTCATTCTCCTCTGGGTGTACGATGAAGTTACATTCGATCAGTATTTTCCAAAGTACGAGAACATCCATCAGGTACGACTGAATGCCGTTGTTGACAAAGGCATTGTTACCGGACAGTCCGTACCGTATCAGGTGAAGGACGCGATACTGACAGAGGATGCTCGTATCAAGCGTGCCGTACGGACCAATTGGGGTGAGGGCGCCCTCTTGGCCATTGGTGAAAAACGACTCAATAAATTCGGACTTTGGGTTACTGAATCGTTCTTCGAAATGTTTGAATTTCAAATGCTGCAAGGTACACCCCGCGCTTTGGACGATCCACGGTCTATTGTTTTGACGGCTTCAACAGCAAAAGCACTATTCGGGGACGAAGACCCCATGAACAAAATGATTCTCGTAGAAAATAAGGATGAACTCAAAGTCACTGGCGTTGTTGCTGACCTGCCCGAAAACACGACGTTCAGCAGGTTTGAATTCTTCATCGCCTACGGCTATTACGAGACCGCGCAGTCATGGGTGGCGAATGTAAAAGATAGGTGGGACAATAACGTGAGCCAGGTATTTGTCGAACTGGAGCCCGGAACACCTTTACATGAGATTGATGCAGCCATCCACAGCCTCATCGCTGAAAAGAGTGAAGCGCTCAACAATGTTTCGTTGTTCCTGCAGCCGATGAGTCACTGGCGACTGTACACCAACTTCACCAACGGTAAAGAGTCCGGCGGTATGATCCTGTACGTGCAGCTCTTCACCGGCATCGCGGTATTCATCCTGGTTATTGCCTGCATCAACTTCATGAATCTTGCCACAGCCCGGTCCGAGCGCCGTGCCCGCGAAGTGGGTATCCGCAAAAGCATCGGGTCACGCCGCAAGGACCTTATCTTCCAGTTTCTCGGCGAGTCGGTTTTACTGGCGCTGATGGCCTTTCTGGTCTCCATCGTCCTCGTCGAATTGTCGCTACCGTTGTACAACCAGCTCGTCGCCAAGAAGCTGGTCATCGACTACACATCGGTTCAATTCTGGGGACCAGGGCTGGGTCTAACACTTCTCACAGGGATCCTGGCAGGCAGCTACCCTGCGTTCTACCTGTCATCCTTTAATCCTGTTCAGGTATTGAAAGGCAAAGTTCATGTGAGCCGCAGCTCCGCTACACCGCGCGAAGTGCTGGTGACGCTGCAATTCGGCTTTTCCATTTTACTGGTGATCGCCGCCGTTGTAGTCTACCAACAGATTTCCCACCTACGCCAGCGTGATGTAGGCTACGATCGCAACAATCTGCTGTTGATCTGGACGACCAGCGACATTGAAAAGAACTATCAGCCCTTGAAGACCGAGCTGCTAGCCAGTGGCCTCGTGGAGTCGATGACCAAGAGCAACAGTCCGGTCACGGCCATCTTTTCTACCAACACCCTCGATGACTGGCCGGGGCGTCAGCCGGGGCAGCGCATCGAATTCACCACCATTGCGACGGAATATGACTACACGAAGACGCTCGGCATCAAGATGCTTCAGGGACGTGACTTCTCCCCCGATCACAAGAGCGACACATCGGCATTGGTCGTCAATCAGGCTACGGTAGATATCCTGAATCTGCAGAACCCCATCGGCGAGACGGTGACGATGTGGGAACAGAAATGGCAGATCATCGGTGTCACTGAAAACATCCTCATGGGTTCTGCCTCCCGTCCCATCGACCCCATGATCATGGTCATGTCGCCAACTTGGTCCAGTACCATCACCGTGCGCCTCAGCGAATCCGATCGTATTCAAGAGTCGCTGGCCGGCGTAGAGACCATCTTCCGCAAGCACAACCCGGCGTATCCGTTTGAATATCGCTTTGCCGATGTCGAATTCGAGAAAAAGTTTTCCACATTCACCATGATCGGACGGCTGTCGAATGTATTCACAGCCCTCACACTGATGATTACAGCGCTCGGTCTCTTCGGTCTCGCCTCGTTTGCCACAGAACAGCGCAGCAAAGAAATCAGCATACGCAAGGTCATGGGCGCCAGCGTTTCCAGTCTGGTGATCCTCATCACCCGCGATTTCTCCCGGCTCGTCCTCATTGCCTTTCTCATCGCCGCCCCGCTCGGGTGGTACTTCATGAACAACTTCCTTGAGCGCTATACGATCCGCATCGAGGTCCCCGTATGGGTACTCCCGGTGGCCGGACTTTCGGCACTCCTGCTTACCTTAACCATCGTCGGGGTCCAGGCGCTGAAGTCGGCCGTGGCGAATCCCGTTGAGGCGTTGAGGAGTGAGTGAGTAGTGATCGGTAAACAGTAAACAGAAAACGGTAAGCGGTGATCGGTAAATGGTAAGTGGGGGATTTGAGGATTTGGAACTTTAATGGAAACAACATGCTTAGAAGTTACTTTGTTATCGGATTGAGGAATCTACTGAAGCAGAAGTCGTATGCTTTGATCAAGATTCTTGGGCTGGCTTTCGGACTTGCTGCAAGTATGATGATCTTCCTCTATGTTCAGGAGGATCTCTCTTATGATACTTTTCATCCGAACTACGACCGCATCGTCAGGGTGCTGACCATTGATCAGGCTGAAGGGGTGAGCAGTAAGTTGGTCGGCGTTACACCGCCGGCGATGGGTCCTGCCGCCAAGGCTGAGATTCCCGAAGTCGTGGAGAGCGTCCGGTTGATGGGTGGAGGACGCCTTGATCTGAGCTATGAAGATAACCTACTAAAATGTGATGCCGGATTCCGTTCTGAATCCTCCATCTTTAAAGTCTTTGGATTCACAATCCTCGAAGGGAAAAAGGAGGCAACACTCGACGAGCCCAATACGATTGCCATCACCCCGCGACTCGCCAAGCGGTTGTTTGGCGATACCAGTCCCATCGGAAAAGTCATCAAACTCAATCAGACCACGGATCTGCAAGTTGTTGCGTTGGTTGCTGATCCGCCACCGAACTCCCACATCCAGTTCGACCTCCTGCGCTCGATAACACCCGCTCAGGGTGAAGACGGTTTCCGCCAATTTCTCGAGTCCTGGCAGGGAATCAGTACGTTCACCTATCTCCTGCTTAACGATGTTCCTGATCAAAATCAATTGAACTCCAAACTTCAGGCATTGAGTAAGAAAAACAACGGCGTTGAATACTTCGTGCCTGTCACACAGCGGTTGAGCGATGTCCACTTGAAATCAAAAGAGATTCTGTTCGAGACCAACAGCAACAAGTCGGACGTGCTGAATGTGTATGTCTTATCCACCATTTCACTGCTTATACTCCTGCTCGCCTGCGTAAACTTCATGAACCTCGTCACGGCCAAATCGGCGGGACGCGCGAAGGAAATTGGCATGCGCAAAGTGATCGGCGCAGTCCGTTCACAATTGATTTTACAACACCTGACAGAGTCACTACTCGTCACCATCATTTCAGCAGTATTTGCCCTGGCGATCGTTTACTCGATCACTCCGGTTCTGAATAGTGTCTACCAACGTTTTGCTGATCCTGCCGTACTGATCCAGCCCCTGAACCTTGCGCTGCTGTTGGGTCTTGTCCTTTTTGTTGGCGTGGCCGCCGGACTCTACCCTGCTTTTGTGCTCTCCGCCTTTAAGCCCATGTTGGTTCTAAAGGGTGCCTTCAAGAGTTCATCACAAGGCGTTCAGCTACGCAAAGCGCTGGTCGTCTTGCAATTTACCATTTCGATTGCATTGATGGTTGGTACCGGAATCGTTTATCAGCAAATGGACTTTATCTATAGCGCCAACCTGGGCTACAGCCGCGACCAGGTGATCAGCGTTGCCTTGAACAACCGGACGATTAATCAGGCCTCGACACTTCGTACGGAGTTTTTACGAAATCCCGGGATTACCGCCGTGGGTACCTCCTCCACCCGCATGGGCCAGCAGCTGGGCCGTACTTCAATTTTTCCGGAAGGCTTTGGTAATTCCGTGAACATCATTGCCAGCATCATGAATGCCGACGAACATTTCATTCCAACCATGGGCATGGAGATGAAAGAGGGCCGGAATTTTTCGGTTGACTTTGATGATTCGCTCAATATGGTCATCAATGAAGAAATGACGCGATTGCTGAAATGGAACGACGCCGTCGGCAAAAAAATCAGTTTGCAAACGGGACCAAATCCTACCGACCTGACTGCCTATACCGTTATTGGTGTTGTAAAGGATTTTCATTTTGCTACCCTTCGTCACAAACTGGAGCCCATGTTCATGCTGTACAATCGCGACAATGGCTCCCTGGCGATCAAAGCCAAAGCCGAGGGTATGCAGGAGACACTGGCACTCATCGAATCAACGTGGAACCGCATCCTGCCAGGTTCTCCGTTCGAGTATGCTTTCCTCGACGAAGAGTTCGCCAAACTGTACCGAAACGAGCAGGCCTTTGCAACCATGTTCACGCATTTCACAGGACTGGCTATTGTTATCGCCATCCTGGGACTGTTTGCCCTATCTTCGTTCACTACGGAACTACGAAAAAAAGAGATTGGCATTCGCAAAGTTCTCGGGGCGAGTAATAGCACCATCTTCGTGTCCCTCTCATCAGAATTTGTCGTGCTCATCCTTATTGCCTTTGTTGTTGCCAGCGGTATAGCCTACTTTGTTATGGGCGCATGGCTCAAGGATTTTCAATATAGCATTTCGATCGGCCCCATGGTTTTTCTGGCTGCCGGCGCCGCGTCGGTACTGGTTGCCATCCTCACGATCAGCTATCAGGCTATTCGGGCTGTGTTAGGCAATCCTGTTGAGGCGCTGAGGAGTGAGTGAGCAGTGATCGGTAAACAGTAAACAGTAATCTGTAAACAGCACCCTATGCTTCTTCATTACATCAAACTCACCTTCCGCAATCTTGGTCGGAATCGCTTTCATGCCTTCATCAACATTTTCGGGCTCGCGCTCGGGATGGCGTGTAGTTTGGTCATCCTCCTCTTTGTCTATGGTGAGTGGAGTTACGACCGCAGCTTCGCAAAAGCGGACCGTATCTACAGGGTCGGCATCAGCTTTTTCAATATTGGTTACTTCGCCAACGGACCGGAGCGCATCCTCAACGACCTTACGCAGGAGTTTCCGGGTATTGAAACAGGCACGCGTATACAGAAAGAGCGTGATGTCCTTCTGCGGGTGGGTGACAAGACATTTACTGAATACGCCTTTTATACGGACACCGCATTCTTCAAGGTTTTTGACTACGCCTTTGCCTCTGGTGATCCGCTGACTGCCCTGCGCGAACCGAACGCGATCGTATTGACAGAAGCCATGGCCGTGAGACTCTTCGGCACCACCGATGCTGTTGGCAAGACGGTAGCTGTTGGAAAGCAAGAAGTGCCTCATCAGGTAACGGGCATCGTGAAAGACACGAAGTTCAATACCCACCTCAGCACGCCCATCTGGATTTCTATTCAGGGCCAGCTTACCGGCGACCAGATTTGGACGTCGGCGGCACTGCATACCTATGTGGTCCTGAACGAAAATGTTACTCAAGCTGATCTTGATGCTGCGCTGGTACGCATCTTCGATAACAAAGTGTTTCCGGAATCCGGACAGCCCATGGGCTTTAAGACACTGGAAGACTACCGCAAGAGCGACATGGCCGTCAAGTTCATTGTTCATCCCCTGAAGGACATCTATTTGAAATCAAAACTGCATGCCGAGATGGTACCCGGCGGCAACGAATCCAACATCTACATCTTCTCCGCCATCGCCATATTCATCCTCATGCTGGCGGCCGTCAATTTTGTGAACCTCACCACAGCACGGGCTGCGCGACGAGCCAAAGAAGTTGGCATCCGCAAAACGCTGGGCACCTCGCGCACAAAGCTTGCCGGACAATTCCTGCTCGAATCAGTTTTCACCACGCTGCTGGCTTTGGTGCTGGCCATCGTGCTCTCTGAAATATTCATGCTCGCGTTTCAATACGTAACCGGCACTCCACTGCAGACAACCATCTGGAGCCACCCTTACACCCTACCCTGGGTCATCGCCTTTGCACTGGTCGTGGGCTTTCTTTCCGGTGTGTACCCTGCCTTCTACCTCACATCGTTTGTACCCGTCGACGTATTGAAAGGCAAGATCGCCGCCGGTCGTGGTTTAGGCTTCCGAAATTTTCTCGTCGTGTTCCAGTTCACTGTGGCCATCGGGTTGATCGTCGGCGCACTGGCTATCCGGCAACAGCTTCAATTCATGCAGACCAAAGACCTGGGTTTCGACCAGGAGAACGTGCTCACCGTCGACAACCACGACGTCCTTGGAACAAAAGCTGAAGTATTCAAGAACGAGCTATCCAACGAACCTGGCGTGGCACTGTCCAGCTTTCACGTCGGTGAGCCCGGAAGCAAGCGCGTCTTGACGTTCTCATCCTACCAGGTGCCCCCGATGGAACATCCCATCGCGCTCAACACCTACATGGGCGACGAGTTTTTCATTCCGCTGTGCGGCATACGCCTCCTCAAAGGAAGAAACTTCTCACGGGAGATTGCTTCCGATACCAATGCCATCATCCTCAGCGAATCGGCTGTCAGAACCTTTGGCCTTCCGGAAGATCCCATTGGCATGAAAGTCAATGAGCACAAGGAAATCATCGGCGTCGTGAGCGACCTCCACACCGAGTCGCTGCGTTCGGCCATCGCTCCTGTTGTCTTTACGTACAGCACACAGCCAACAGAAATTGGATTCAAGATTGACGCCAACAAGATCCCTGCCTTCCTCCAAAAAGCAGAAGCCAAGTGGAAACAACTCGCTCCCGGCGAACCGTTCCGGTACCATTTCCTCGACGACAACTTCGCCAAGATGCTCGAGAAGGAAGCCATCCTGGGCAAGGCCATCACCCTCTTCACGCTGCTGGCCATCTTCATCTCCTGCCTGGGTCTCTACGGTCTCTCCGCGCACACGGCAGAAAATCGCACGAAGGAAATCGGTATCCGAAAGGTGCTCGGCGCTTCCGTCCAACAAATTGCTGGTCTGCTCTCGCGGGAATTTCTGCTGCTCGTGGGCATCGCCTTCATCCTCGCCGCCCCACTCGCGTGGTATTCCACCCATCAATGGCTCGAAGGCTTCGCCTATCGCACCGCCATTCACTGGTGGATGTTCGCACTCACCGGCCTCGCCGCAGTAGTGGTTGCCCTATTTACCCTGGGCTACCAAACAATCTCTGCCGCGAGCAGGAATCCGGTGGAGTCGCTGAGGAGTGAATGACCCCGGAACAAGTCCGGGGTGACGGCCGGAACGAGTCCGAGTGACAGAGCAATGCTGGTGTGATTGGTATTCTAGTATCCCAATACCCAGAGCCCAGAGCCTAGAGCCCAGCACCCAGATCCCAGCAACTTTCCCCTGCTGGTGTGCAACCCTAGCCGGTGAATTCAAGTCTAAGTACTATTAACCCAACCCTATGCTCTTCAACTACCTGAAAATCCTCTTTCGCGGGTTCGTTCGTAACAAGACGTTCAGCATCATCAACATCCTTGGGCTTTCCGTCGGTGTTACATGTACCCTGCTGATCGCCCTATATGTGGTAGATGAGTTCGCGTATGAGAGCCACCAGAAAAAGCTCGACCGGATATATATGGTGTCAACAGAAGCCTCGTGGGGTGGGCAGACACAGAAGTGGACGGGCGTACCGAATGCGGCGGCACCAACCATCGCACGGGAGATCCCCGAAGTGGAGAAGGCCGTACGCGTGTTTGCTCATGAGTTCGGCAACCTCGCCTTCGTCTCCACCGATGAGGTGAAGTCGAGCGAGAAGGTATTCGGCTGGGCCGACCCGGACGTCTTCAGCGTACTCAGCTATGAGTTCCAGCAAGGTGATCCTGCGACAGCCCTCACACGTCCCAACACCGCCGTAATGAGCGAGTCGGCAGCAAAGAAATATTTCGGAACAACAGAAGTTCTCGGCAAGACCATTACCGTCGACAAGTTCGCGCCGCTGGAAATCACCGGTGTCTACACCGATCCTCCCGCAACATCCCGGTTTCAGTATCCCATCATCGGGTCGTTCCCCTCTCACTACTTTGGCGATGAGAAGAAACAGTCGTGGGGCAACGCAAGTTTTGAGACGTATTTGCTGCTTGCTCCCGGTGCAAATGCCGCGGATGTTGAGAAGAAAATTGCAGCGATGCTTGAACGCGTCATACCCGCAGAAAACCGCTGGTTCTCGCTGCACCTTATGCCGCTTAAGGATGTGTACATCTACCTCGGCGATATCCAGGACTTTGCCAACCCGCAAGGCAAGCGCGGCGATATCGGGCAGATCCGCATTCTCATGGGGCTCGGACTTGTCGTCATCCTCATTGCCTCGTTTAACTATATGAATCTCTCGACAGCGCAGTCGCAAAGACGCTTCAAGGAGATTGGTATCAGCAAAACCCTCGGCGCCACGAGCCAGCAGCTGGCGCGGCAGTTTTATACCGAGACCGCCGTCTTCGTCCTGATCGCGATGCTGATCAGCGTCATCCTCGCCGGGCTGAGCCTCCCTGTCTTCAATAATATCACGGGTAAACTGATAACAGCCTCTTTCCTGACAGCGCCCTGGTTCATGGCCGCGTTTCTTTTCACCTGGCTGACATTGAGCCTGCTCTCCGGATTCTATCCCGCGCTCTACCTCTCTTCCTTTTCTCCCAAACGTATATTGAAGTCTACGCCGGAAGCTGGCGGAGGGATCACGCTTCGCAAGAGTCTTGTGGTGGTGCAGTTCTCCGCTTCCATCATACTCATCATCAGCGCCATCGTGTTGTATCAGCAACTCATGTACATGCGCGACAAGAAGCTTGGCTACCAGCCTGAACAAGTCATTGCCATTCTTACCACGGGTACCGAGAACCGCGAACAAGTGGCCTCGCTCAAGGCCGCATTTGAAAACATGTCGGAAGTTGTTACCGTGGCCCGCTCCCAATCGTATCCCGGGGCCGGTGCAAGCGGCCGATCAATTCCTCCGCTCACCGGTGGCGATGACGGGAAGTCGATGAATACCGTGCGCGCCGACCACAAAGTAACCGAGGCGCTGGGCATCACCTTGCTTGCAGGGACGACACTCCCCGAGATCAAAGCCCCCGAAGACACGACGATACAAGTCATCCTGAACAAGGCTACAACCGATTACCTTGGCCTTAGTCCGGAAGAGGCGGTCAATCGCAATGTTACCATTCACGGCTTTGGCATCGTGCAGATCGTCGGCGTGATGGATGACTTCCACTTCGCCTCGATGAAAGAAGAGATTGGCGCCTATTGTTTTCACAATGCAAGGACAGAAGGACTGAGTCACCTGCTCGTGAAAGTAAAGGCCGGTCAGCTGAGCGAGACCATGAAAGCACTGGAGGCCACGTACAAGAGCATTGTGCCGAGCGCATTTGAATTTACCTTCCTTGAGCAGCGACTCGAGACCATGTACCGGACCGAGGAGCAGCTGGCGCAAATCATACTGCTATTCGCCAGCCTGGCCATTTTCGTCGCGTGTCTTGGCTTGTATGCTTTGGCGGCCTACACCACGGAGCGGCGCACCCGCGAGATCGGCATCCGCAAGACACTCGGCGCTTCGGTAACACAACTTACCAACATGCTCTCGAAAGACTTCATTCGTCTGGTGCTGGTTTCATTTGTCCTCGCAGCCCCGCTGAGCTACTACCTCATGAGGGAATGGCTGATGGGCTTTGCTTATCGGATCGACCTCAATCTCTTCATCTTCGTCGGCGCGGGAGTGCTCTCGCTGGTCATTGCGTGGATCACTGTCGGGTTCGAATCGGTAAAGGCGGCTCTGATGAACCCGGTGGAGTCGTTGAGGAGCGAGTGAGGGGGCGGCAGCGGTAATCCGTAATCGGTAAACAGTAAACGGCTTAACCCGGACTTGTTCCGGGGGCGGGCGGACACGGAAACTATCCGATCGTCGAACCAATATCCCGCTGATAAGGAAACCGTTGATAAACGGGGTTGTTCTTAGGTTCTTGCTTTGACCTAAAAACTCAACCATGAAGCTAACGACCATCTCCCTATGCTGCCTCCTCTTGGCAGCTACCAGTTTTGCCCAAACCAACGAGCCGCTGGATTCAGCAGCCATTGCCAAGATCAAGGCCGAGGGGTTTACCCGGTCCAAACTCATGGCCAACCTGAGCATGCTCACGGATGTTTACGGACCGCGGTTAAGCAATTCACCCAACCATAAAAAGGCGGCCGAGTATGCGAAGGCTACGCTGGAATCGTATGGCGTGCAGAATGTACACATCGACTATTGGGGCGAGGAGTTCGGTCGCGGGTGGGAATTGAAGAAATTCAGCCTGCAGAGTATTGATCCCGTCGCCGCTCCCATCATCGCCCATCCCAAGGCGTGGTCGCCCGGCATCAAGGGCACCGCATCTGTAGAGGCTGTCTACCTGTCCGTTTCTTCCGAAGCCGATCTCGCCAAGTTCAAAGGAAAACTCAAAGACAAAATCATTCTCTTCGGTGCGCCTGTCGCCGTCAAGCCCGGGTTCGTGTCCGATGCCAAACGCTTTAACGACTCTACACTGCTTCGCATGGCCAATGCCGGTGAAGCCTCGGAGAACGAACGCGGGGGCTTTCGTGGTGGTAACCGTGAAGAGCAGAAACTTATCTACGCCAAGTGGGACTTCTGCATGAAGGAAGGCGCCCTCGCTGTGCTGGAGCCTAGTCCGAGTGCCCGGCTCGAAGACGGCACCATGCTCGTCGGTGCAGCCACCATCCCCTACCCACCCGATGCGCCGATGGCTAGTCGTCTTCGCGCACAGAGTGCAGCCGCTCCCAAGATCCTGCCACAGATCATCGTTGCCGACGAACACTACAACAAACTTGTACGCCAGATTCAGGCGGGTGCAACAGTGAAACTCGAGCTCACTATGGAAACGGAGTTCACGCCCGCGGCGCAAGGGTTTAACGTCATCGGCGAAATACCCGGCACCGACTTGAAAGATGAGGTGGTGATGATAGGCGCGCACCTCGACTCCTGGCATGCCGGCACTGGCGCCACCGACAACGGTGCAGGTTCTTCCGTGATGATGGAGGCCATGCGCATTATCAAATCATTGGGTACACAACCACGCCGCACCATTCGCATCGCGTTATGGGGAGGCGAAGAGCAGGGACTGCTCGGATCGCGGTCGTACGTTAAGCGCACGTTCGGCGAGCGTCTCGACAAAACCCAGCCCTACGACTCCATCGTGTTGAAACCTGCAGCACAAAAGCTATCCGCGTACTTCAACATGGACAATGGCACCGGCAAGTATCGTGGCGTCTATTTGCAGGGCAATGAAAGTGTGCGTCCTATCTTCCGTGCCTGGCTACAGCCCTTCGAGAAGATGGGCACCAACACGCTCACCATCCGCAACACCGGCAGCACCGACCACGTACCCTTCGATGCCATCGGTCTGCCCGGCTTTCAGTTCATCCAAGACCCCATTGAATATTCCACACGCACGCATCACACCAACATGGATGTTTACGACAAGGTGCTCGAAGAAGACCTGAAACACAACGCTGTGGTTACCGCCTCCTTTGCCTGGATGGCGGCGAATCGTCGTGCCTTGCTGCCGCGGAAGACACCGAGTGTTCCGGGGGTTTCGCTGCAGCCGAATCGGTAGGTTGGCAAGCCAAGGCATTGGAAGTAATCAAGAATTGACAGCTCAACGGTGATTTTGGGGCAAGTTTAAGAGTAGTATATTGTTTTGAATGAAGAATGATGTGATCACAGTGACACACAGCTCTTGGACCAAGCCAGCCATAAAGATGTAGTTGTTCACAATTCGGTTAAAATCAAATGATGACGACAAAGTCAATAAATATTATAAGGAGGAGTTTAACCGTTGTCCTATCGCTGTTACTGATTGGAAATCTACTATTTTGGCTAATGATGCATGCTACCGCACACAGAATTCCCACTAACACAGAATTATCCTTCCTCTTTTCGACAATGGGCTTAATAGTCTTAATAACAATAACAAGAAAGTATATTCGACATAGAGGCCCTACCGACTAGCTTCAAAAGGAGAAAGAATGAAGCTAACTTGAGAAGTAATAAGTGAAGTGAAACAGCCCTACCCCCATCATGAGCAACCTCATCGAACCTTCCAGCATATTCATATCCACTGAAAGTGTCGACTACGCCGATGGGGCTGTCGTAAGCAAAACCATTGTAAAAAAGCCGGCGGGGAATATTACGCTGTTCGCCTTTGACAAGGGCGAAGGGCTGGCCGAGCACAGCTCTCCGCATGAGGCGCTCGTTCAGCTGCTGGATGGTAAGGCTGAGATCATCATCGGTGGGACTCCACACAACCTCAAGGCAGGCCAGAACATCATATTACCGGCCAACATTCCGCATGCTCTTAAAGCGACGGAGCGATTTAAGATGATGCTGACGATGATCAAGAACTAGCATGGGATCTGGTTGGTGAACGGTGAAGGGCAAAAATATCCAATATCAAACACCGAATATCCAGTATCAAAAAAAGGGGCGAGCCTGCCCGACCGCATACCACCATTAGAAAGTTGGACACCATAAGCCGGCGGGCTGGGGCTTTTTCCTAACTTGTCGATGTGAGTACCAACCAACGACTTCTCCGCCTTAAACAACTGCGCATCCGCCGCATCAACCTGGAGCGGACGATCAAGGACACCATTTTTATCATTCTCGGGGTCGCGGCGGCAGGTTTTGGACTGAAAGGGTTTTTGCTACCCAATAAGTTCCTCGATGGCGGTGTAATGGGGCTGTCGTTGTTGGGCAACATCGTTTGGGACATCGATTTGCCCCTGCTGGTCATCCTATTCAATGCGCCGTTTGTCTTCATCGCCTGGACACAGGTCTCTCGCAAATTCGCCATCAAAACCCTCATCGCCATTAGCCTGCTGGCCCTGGTCCTGGCCATCGTCGACTTTCCAATCATCACCAGCGACAAACTGCTCATCTCCGTCTTCGGAGGATTCTTTCTCGGCGCCGGCATCGGCCTCTCCATCCGGGGTGGCAGCGTCATCGATGGCACCGAAGTGCTGGCAATCTACTCCAGTCGCAAGACCACGCTCACCGTTGGCGATGTTATCCTTGTGCTAAACCTATTCATCTTCTCCCTCGCCGCCTACATCATCAACATGGAGACGGCCCTCTACGCTATCCTCACATATCTCGTCGCATCAAAAACCGTAGACTTCGTCGTGCACGGCATTGAAGAGTACACCAGCGTCATGATCGTCTCCGAAAAGAGCGAAGAGATCAAGGACGCCATCATCAACAAACTGGGCCGCGGGGTTACGATCCTGAAAGGAAAAAGCGGATTCGGCAAGAAAGGTCACCGCAGTACCGACGTGGATGTCATCTTCTCAGTGGTCACTCGCCTCGAACTCCAACGCCTGAAAACAGAAATCACCATGATCGACCCTGACGCGTTTGTAGTGGAAAATAGCGTGAATGATATTAAAGGAGGGATGATTAAGAAGAGGGCGTTTAGTGAGTGAGGGGATGGAGAAAGGAGTTAGGAGTTAGGAGTCAGGAGTCAGGAGTTAGTAGTAAGTTTGCCCCGGCCGAGCGGCCCGGAACGAGTCCGGGATGACTGTCGCATTGCAGGGGTAGTAAGTAGTAAACCCATTTTCAATGAAAAAACTCTTCTCATCCCTTCTCGTCACGTTGGTATTCCTCTCGTTCATCCATTGTTCTACCAAGCAAGACCATCCACCCTCCGGCCGTGACGGCTGGCTGAAAGGAACGCCGCACGAGAAGCTGGACGTCGTAGCCAAACAACTGCGTGGGTTTGACATGGCTATGGTGGAGACCGGTTATCGCTACCAGGAGTTGTATTGGGCCGGAACGGATCGCAACTGGGAATATGCCGAATACCAGGTTGAGAAGATCAAGCAGGCCATCGAGTACGGTCTGGAGCGCAGACCCAAGCGCGCCGAATCCGCGGAACGCTTTCTTAAAGAGGCATTGCCCAAGATGGAAAAGATTGTAAAAGAGAAAGACTCTGTCGGATTTCTCATGGGCTACCAGATGCTCACCAAGCAATGCAACGCATGTCATAAGGATGAGAAGGTTCCGTATTTCACGGTGAATACGCCGGTGGATAGGCAGTCGCCGATTAGGAGGAGTGAGCGGTAATCGGTGAGTAGTGAGTAGTGAGCAGTCTACGGTAAACAGTGAGCGGTAAACGGTAATCAGTGAACAGTAAACAGTAATCAGTTAACATGCACCATCCTCTCTTCATACTCCTGTTCCTATCTGTTCAAGCCATTGCTCAGAATAAAGATCCTTTGAAGGCTGAGATTGTCACTTCCGATCTGGATCATTTTTGGGCAGCGTTTGACGCTGCGGGGCCGGAGTTTAAGTCTGAGGCTTTCCAGCACGAGTATCTCGACAAGGGTAGTAACGGCATCAAAGGATTTACCAAGGGAAGGATTCGGAATGCGGAGTATCTGTCCAGGGTCGTCGCGGCACATCCACGCTACTATGGATCGATCCGGTCAAGCACAACGCGAATCGCCGGGATGGAAGGTCCGATCCGGCAAAGCCTGGTGAAACTCAAGGACCTTTATCCGCAAGCCATCTTCCCAACCGTCTATTTTGTCATCGGCGCCCTGAGCTCCGGCGGCACGACGTCCGACGACGGTCTGATCATCGGCGCCGAAATGTACGGGTTTACCCCGCAGGCGCCCATGGAAGAACTCAACGACTGGCTCAAGGCCGTGGTTAAACCTGTGGACGAAGTTCCGCACATTGTAGCTCACGAACTGATCCACGTTCAGCAGAAGTATGATGGCGGCCCCCTCCTGGCCGCGTGCATCAAGGAAGGCGCCGCCGATTTCATTGCGGAGCTGATCTCGGGAAAACACATCAATCAGCACGTGCACGACTTTGCCAACGCACGGGAAAAAGAATTGTGGCTGGAGTTTAGAGAGCGCATGAACATCAAAGACTACACCGGTTGGCTGTACAGCACAACCGAAGGTAGACCGAATGATCTGGGGTACTGGATGGGCTACAAAATCACGAAGGCATATTATGACGGGATGCCTGACAAACAGAAGGCCATATACGATATTTTGAATATCAAGAACTTCACGAAGTTTCTTGAACAAAGTGGGTATGCGAAGAAGTTTGAGTGAACCTTGACGCACTTCAGCGCACTCGAACCCTGCCATAAGCGGGAAAGAAGAATTCCCGTACAGGTAAATCTCCCAAAAGGATGATTTAAATCATTTTCTAAAGTCGCCCAACTGCCCTATTTTTATAGCATAGCCACGCACGATGTGGCACGAACCTTGATTATTTAGCTACCAAACACCGCAACTATGAAAACCTCGCTGAATACGTTTACGATGATTCTGTTCTCCGGAATCCTGCTAACCGCCTTCTCATTCACCACCATCCAGGAACCCTGGGAAGTGCCTGCCAAGTACAAGAAAATGGAAAACCCCACGAAGGCATCCAAAGATGACCTCGATGTGGCCAAACAACTCTACGACAAGCATTGTAAGTCCTGCCACGGTAAGGCTGGACTGGGCGATGGCCCCAAATCCAAAGAATTGGATACCAAGTGCGGTGACTTCTCCTCAGCAGCATTTCAGGCGCAGTCCGACGGCGAGTTGTTCTACAAAACCACCTTCGGCCGCGATGATATGCCGGCTTACGACAAGAAAGTGGCCGACGACAACGACCGCTGGCTGCTCGTCCACTACATGCGCACGTTCAAGAAATAACAGTCAGCCCATTACGCAAACACCCAAACACGTTGACACCCAAACACGTTAACACCCAAACACGTTAACACCCAAACACGTTAACACGCCAACACGCCGCCCCATGCGCTTTGCTGCCCCCCTCATCCTCGCCATTTTGCTGGGTTGTGGGGGGCAGCCTCGTTCAGGGGATGGCTTTGCCACAACCAAAGTCTTCTATTTTGAAGTAAACTGCCTCAGTGCGGGGCCCCATTGCGAAGAAGCCAAGAGGCTGCTGGAAGCAGAAATCCCTCGCTATAAGTACACGTTTTCACCCGGGTCCAGCAGGACCTGGCCCTATTATAAGGCGTTTGAGCTGGACGCCGATGTGCCGCTCGATAGCCTCATCCCTCCACATACCCAACTCCACCAGCTGGTTCCCCGAAAGGACCGACCACTGATGGGCGGCGGGGAATACCTGGTGGTCATCGAACTCTACAGCATATCCGACGACAAGCCGGATTACATCGTCAACGTTTATCATCTCGAATCCGGTGGAGCCATCCTCACCGGCACTTCCGGCTTACAAGAAGTACAGAATCGTCCGGGCCAATCGCTGACCATACCGGAAATTATTCTCAAGTCCGTGATCCGCTATTCTTTCAAATAGCTTGTTCTGAGGCCGTTAGGTGGCCTTTTTCTTCGCTGATTAGGATCATTATACCCTTTGACTTAAGTCATGACCCACCCACCCGTGGCATGGTACTTTAGGATATGATTTCGATCGCTAACTAAATATTTACTCCTATGAAAACTCTAAGATTAGTCTCATTGATCACGCTTGTATTTACGTTTCTGACCGTTGTACGGTGCAGTGACAGCAAGAGTGATCCCGCTCCCCTCGGCACCTTGTCAGGCACAGCCATTTATCCTAATAGTTCAGGAACCAATGTAGCCGCCTCCGGTGCTTTTGTTACCTTGGTTGGCACCAGTCAGGTGTTGGTTGCTGTAACCGACGCCACCGGCAAGTACACGTTCCCTAACCTGGCAGCTGGCAATTACACCCTTCATTCTTCCTTCTATACCCAACCCACCAATACAGGCGGGCGGTTGGACGGTCTGAATTTCGCCACAGCAGCAGACGTTGCCGTGACCATGGGCTCAGCCAACATTACCCAAGACCTTGAAATGGTTACAGTTGGCCAAACAGGTGCTGATTTTGACGTCCTCGATATCAACTACGCTTGGACAGGCACTACATACGCCAATACCGGCGCTTTCATCTACGATGCTACGCATAGCCCCGTCAACTTCGAGTTTGCTTATCGCGGTAAAGAAGCCGACTTCACAGGCACATTCGCTCAGCTGAATCTGGTCGACATCAACTTTGACGTTGCCAACCCCGCAACAAGCTCCATCAACGTGTCTATCGACGTAGCCAGCTTTGATACCCGCAGCCCCGGTGGCCGCGATCCCCGCACTACCGTTGCTGACACCCCGCTGTTCAGCCCGCTGACTCAGTTCACTGAATATGGCTGTATCATCAACACGGTCTTTGGCATCGCAACAGACGATGGCATTGCTCCTACCGACGGCACACCCAAGACCATCACGACCGATACCGACCGCTATGCAACGTTTGTCAGTACCTCCATTGCCAAACTCGGCGACGGCTATGTAGCCAAAGGCAACCTGGTGTTCCACGGATTCACAGTGCCGATCGAAATGTGGTTCAAACAAGTAGCAGCCTGGACGGACCCTTCCAACAACCGTCGTTATTCGGGCTTCGAAGGCAAATTCCTCATGGATGCTAAAAACAAATGGGGCATTACCTCCAGCAGCTTGAACGATGCGATTGTAAAAATTCAAATCAGTCTCGTCTGCTACAAGCAATTGTAATCCCGGACATCCGGAAAAAGGGGGTCGACTGACCCCCTTTTTTTAAGTAACTTTTATACATGATTAACCTCAATCTCTTATGAACAACCTTCGTACAGCCCTCCTGTGCCTCGTTCTGGCCGGATGTACCTACTACGAGCGGGATCCCGTCAAGATCCCTGTGCCCGAAAAGTCGGATCCTACGACCACGCTTGAGGCTACCCATGTGACCACGCCTCCCAACAAGACTTCCGCAAGCTATTGGAAGACGGCTGACTATCTACCCCTCACGGAGCAAAACCTGGTTACCGGACAAGTACAGGTGGCCGATGGTCTCTTCAATATGAGCGGTACCTTTGCCGGCCTCTCGGGCTTCAATCAGGGCGATGACCCCGATGTGCGCATGCAGGCTGCGTATACCAATGACAGTCTTTATATCCTCGTTTCCTGGAAAGACACACTATATAACGCATCCAACAGCAACTGGATCTATGATGGCCCCGCTGACCCGAACAAAGCGGGCTCAACAACCGGCTGGACATCGCAGCGCGCCGACGATAACTTTGTGATCGCCTTCGATATGGGCGGTGGCAAGAAGGATGTATGGAACTGGTCGATGGCCCTCTCCGAACCCCTTGGCTTTGCCATCGACATGGTCGACAACGGCGCAGGCCCTGTCGCAGATGCGGGCGACAAAACCTTTGTACGCAACGCCGTGAGCGACAACCGCAGCGGCCCTCAGTATGAATGGAATGATGTACAACAAGAACTTACACGCAAGAAAGCCGGATTCACGATCCTCGATCCCGGTTATTACTTGCTAAACAAAAAAGCCTTCAGTGGCGACATCGTCGCTGGTGAAGTATACTATCAAGCGGAGTGCGCACCCTGTCACGGTCCTACGGGAAATGGCGAAGGGACACCCGCCGGCTATGAAACGGGCATTCGCCTGAACAAGCCAGGTCAGTTCAACCGCTGGACGCGTCAAGCTATGGATGATTTTGCACCCAATTCCGACACACATGAAGGTGCCGTCCACTATCCCGCTGCCGATGCCGACAGGGCTAACCTGTTCGCACGCCTCCGCGGCTTCAGCGGCATACCCGGCTATTATCTGCAGAACCCCACCGGTAGCAGCTCAGACATTCATGCAGCGTCCAATGCCGTGATCGCCAACCTTCCGGTATACAATAAAAAGTACTCGGTCCTCCTGGTACGCAAACTCAATACAACACAAACCGACGACATCGCACTCGACCCTGCTACCATCACGTACTCGTTCAACTTTGCCGTCCGCGACAACGATTTGATCAACCAGGTCGGGAGTAACAACCAGATCCTCACCTTCAAACCGAAAAACTAATGAAAAAGCTAGCTGCCATATTTCTGCTCGGCGTGATGATCTCATCGTGTACGTCGGATATCATCAAGCCCAAGCCTGTTGAGGTTCCGGACGTCGTGAGCTTCAGCGCCAACGTGATCCCCATCTTCGATGCCAGCTGTAACGCTTCGGGATGCCATGCCAACGGTGGCATTCCACCGAACCTGACGCCGGCCAGCGCCTACAACAGCCTCACCTTCTTCGGCTATGTGGATATCGACTTCCCGGAACAGAGCATTCTTTACGAGAAGATCAACACCGGATCCATGGCCAAGTACGCCACCAACCAGGATCGTGAAATCATCCTGAAGTGGATTCAACAAGGGGCACTTGATAATTAACCATTAACCTAACGCGACTACTATCCTATGAAAACTAAACGCAACTTCCTGAACATGTTCGAGCGGCCGATGGCCCTGGGCATATCACTGCTGCTGACCTTGTTCGTCTCCGTGCCTGCCATCGGTCAGGATGACGAAGAGAAGAAATCCTCGGGACCTGAACTGGCGCGTCCCGCCTTTGAAAGTGTCTGGATCATCGATCAGCAAACAGTCATCGTTCCCACCGCCAAAACTCTGGAATTTGACTTCCAGCACAGGTTCGGCACCGTGCAGAACGGCGTCAGCGACTTCTTTGGAATCTACGCTCCGGGCGCCAACGTACGGCTGGGCCTCAACTACACTCCCATGGAGAAACTCTCCGTTGGTATTGGTTTTGCGAAGTATAAAAAGTACGTCGATGCGAATGCCAAGTATGCCATTTTCCAGCAGACCAAAGAAAAAGGAATGCCCGTGAGCATGTCGGTCTTCGGTAATGTTGCCATGGACACCCGTTCAGACATAGAGGGAAGCTACACCGGCGCAACGGATATACACCGCCTCTCCTACTACGGTGAACTGATCATCGCCCGTCGTATCAACTCGAAGATCTCTGTGCAAATCAGCCCGAGCTTTACACACTACAACGCTGTCGACTCTGTCTATGCCGGCTCCACCGTCACGATGAAGAACGACATGATCGGACTCGGCGTCGCTGCCCGCTACAAGTTCTCGGCACAATCATCCCTTCAGATCAGCTACGTGCAGCCCTTCGGCAGCTCAAGCACCATGCCGAAACCCGGACTGGCCATCGGCTGGGAGATTTCCACCAGCGCACACGCCTTCCAGTTCTTCGTCAGCAACTACCAGGGCATTCTTCCTCAGGAGAACATGATGTATAACCCGCTGGACTTCGGCAAAGGCGAAGTGCTCATTGGATTCAACATCACGCGTCTCTGGAACTTCTAAACATTTGATGCCATGAACGAGAAGACCAACAGCCGCAGAGACTTCCTGAAGAAAGGATTTCTTGCAGCCGCAGCAGCTACCGCAGCACCCCTTGCCGCCAAGGCCGCTCCCCGTGAGAAAGTAAAAATGCTCACCCCTGATGGAAAGCTCGTCGAGGTGGACAAAGCCGTTCTCGACAAGGCATCGAAGAAGAAAGTCTCCAATAAGGAAATACTGGACTGGAGAGAAGCTAAAGGGTGACCTTGATTTAAGGATTGAAGGATTGGGATTAAGGGATTAATAAGGATTGAGTTACATGGACTATCCGTATTCGCTATGAAAGAAGAAACTTCAAAACGCAGGAACTTCCTCCGCGCAGGCGTCGCGTTAGGCCTGGCTACCGTTGCGGGAGCAACAGAATTGCTGGGAGAAGCCACGGGTGGAAATGCTCCTGCCAAATCAGGAACTACCGTCAAATTGCTGTCACCGGACGGTGAGATTGTAGAAGTCGATGCCTCCGAGCTCAAGCTGGATACCCACAGTAGCGCTGGCACCATGGCACGCAATGTCACGGGACGCGAAGGGATCGAGGGAAGGAAATTTGTGATGGTCATCGACCTGGGCCGGTGTCGCAACGCGCGCAAGTGCGTTACCGCCTGCCAGAAGATGCACCATGTCCCCGAAGACAAAGAATGGCTGCAAGTCAAATTGATGAAAGACAACGACAATGCGGCTCCGTACTGGTTTCCGAAAACCTGCTTTCATTGCGACAACCCGCCCTGCGTAAAAGTTTGCCCTGTCGACGCCACCTTCAAGCGCTCCGACGGACTTGTCCTTATCGACAACGAGCGCTGCATCGGCTGCAAATTCTGCATGGCCGGATGCCCGTACTCGACACGCGTATTCAACTGGGGCGAGCCTGAAATCACAGAACCGACCACGTGCCCTCCCTACTCTCCCGAGACCAGCACGCCGAGCAAGCATAGCACTGTTGAGAAGTGTGACTTCTGCCCCGACATGGTGCGCGAAGGCAAACTGCCCGACTGCGTAACGTCTTGCCCCAACGGCGTCTTCTTCTTCGGCGACGAAAACGAAGACACCGTAACCAACGGATCCGAGACGGTGCGCTTTACCGCACTGCTCAAAGAGAAATCAGGCTATCGGTTCATGGAAGAACTTGGCACAAAACCCCGGGTGTACTACCTGCCCCCGTCCAGCCGGATGTTCCCGGTGGAGCGCGGGTTCAAGAACCTTACCCCTGAACTGAAAGAGCGATTCAAAGACGTTCAATAACTGAGCTATGAATATCGAAAAGACCTCCAACACGCTGCTGAAAGAGTTCTCACCTCAGCTGGCCACCTGGTCAAAACGTGAACTTGTATGGATGGCCTTCTGGGGAGTCATCTTCCTCGTGGGCCTCTACGCTTTATTCATCCAGGTAACCGAAGGACACGTCGTCACCGGTATGCGCGACCACGTCATCTGGGGTGTGTATATCGTGAACTTCATCTTCTTCATCGGCATCAGCTATGCCGGCGCTGTCATCGCAGGCTTGCTGCACCTCTTCGATGCCGAATGGCGTAAGCCCATCATGCGCATGGCTGCGTTGATGACGGTCATCTCGATCATCATCGGTCCGCTGTACATACTTTTGTGCATCGGTCGCCTCGACAGGCTCTACTACCTCTTCATGTATCCCCGCCTGCAGTCGCCCATTGTGTGGGACGTTATCGCCGTGATGACTTTCCTCGTAGGCGCACTGCTTTTTCTCTACTTGTTGGCCATCCGCGACTTCGCCATTCTTTCCCGTTCGCCGGAGATTATGGCACCGTGGAGAAGGAAACTCTATTCGTTCTTCTCCGCAGGCTTCATCAACACCCGCATGCAACGCCGTGATTTGAACCTGGCGTTAACGGTACTCTCCTTCATCCTTATCCCTACGGTAGTTATCGTGAGTTCGGTATTGTCATGGATCTTTGGCATGACCCTGCGACCGGGTTGGCACAGCACGATCTTCGGGCCCTACTTTGTGCTCGCCGCCATCTATACCGGCACCGGCGTGCTCGTGCTCATCATGTGGGCATTCCGCAAGCTGCACAACCTCGAGGCGTACATCCAGGAGCGGCACTTCGTCTATCTCGGCTACATGCTCGTGGGCCTTGCCGCAGGGTATGGCTACTTCACGTTCTCCGAATACCTCACCGACTGGTACACTTCTGAAAAGTGGAACGCCGAGTTGATTCACCGGTTGATGTCCCTCGACCAGTACGGTTACATGTTCTACTTCGCCAACTTCGCGGGCATTCTGATACCCATCATCCTGATCGGCATTCCAAAGTTCAGGACCATCAACACCATAACATTCTCCGCTGCGGTACTGGTACTGGCCATGTGGTTCAAGCGTTACCTGATCATCGTGCCTACACTGGAGACTCCGCTGATCCCTATGCAGGACACCCGGCCCGAGTACATCAACTATTCAGCAACCTGGGTAGAATGGGCGCTCACCGCTGCCGGCGTTGCCATGTTCTTCCTCATGTTCAAGCTGGCATCGAAATTCATCCCGATTGTACCCATCTGGGAGACTTCCGAACTTATTGAGAAAGAAAAGAAAACAGCTGCCGCCGCAACAACGGCAACGACATCCACCACTCAACCTTCACTCTCATGAAGACGACCTTGACCTTGATTCGCTTGATTTTCTTGATGGCCTTGATTTCCCTTGCTTTGCCTTTAGCAGCACAGGATCAGCTAGCCATCGCTATGGAGATGATCGCTACGCAGAAGGGCGATAATGGCGTTGACTTGAAGGTCACCGTTACAGATGAAGAGAACAGTGAGCCCGTAAAAGGATTAACCCTGACCTTCGCCGGCACGACCGATGAAAAGGCTGTAATCCTCGGAGAGGCTACGACTAACAACGCCGGTATTGCTGAACTGAAAGGCGGGAGCCTTGAAGAACTCCGTAAAGCCGGTCATGCCTTTAGCTTCAAGGCGGCCTTTGCCGGCAATGACACCTTCGGCCCCGGAGAGACCAGCCTGGATATCGCTGATGTGAAGATCGTTTTGACTGCGGAAGTCGTGGACTCTGTCAACACCGTAAAAGCGACCGTCACTTCCTGGAATGAAAAGGGTGAGGAAGTTCCTTTCAAAGAAGGCGAGCTAAAACTTTACGTGCCTCGCATGTTCAGCCTCCTGCCCGTTGGCGACATCACCACCGATGAGGATGGTTACGGAGAATTTGAATTCCCGACGGACCTGCCCGGTGGTGTGAATGGTGAGCTTACAGTCATTGCCCGTATCGAAGAGCATGAGACCTTTGGCAACGCCGAGGCTGCCGCCGCAACTACGTGGGGTGTGAAGGCCGCTGTGCAAGCCGCCAAACTCCCGCGCGCCCTCTGGAGCCCGGATGCTCCGCTGTGGATGGTGATCACGTTTACCATCCTGATGGTGGGTGTGTGGTATCACTACGGATTGATCGTTTATGAACTGATACAGGTGAAGCGGCTGAGCAAGCCCAGCGATGTGATCGACTACTCCGAGTAGCTGATCGAACACGCTCTGTACAATATTGCCAGGCGCTGGCCTGAATGAGGACGGCTATATACTCTTTATCAACAAAACCATGCCCGGCAAACCCAACGATTACCTCAACACCCACTACGTACAACGGAGCAACTGGCTTCGGGCGGCCGTGCTTGGCGCGAATGATGGGATTTTATCAACGGCCAGTCTTGCCATCGGCATTGCTGCCGCCAGCGAACTGCGGGAGCCTGTTGTGCTGGCCACGGTGGCCGGGCTCGTGGCCGGCGCACTCTCGATGGCTGCCGGGGAGTATGTTTCTGTGAGTTCGCAGACCGATGTGGAAAACGCGGACATAGAACGCGAAAAAGAAGAACTGGCCACCATGCCCGAACTCGAATTGCAACGACTGGCGGAAATCCATGAGAAGCGCGGATTGAAGAAAGAGACGGCCATGACCGTTGCCCGTGAGCTGACTGCCCACGATGCCCTCGGAGCCCACATGCGCGATGAACTGGGTCTCAACGAGATCTCACAAGCGAAACCCATCCAGGCCGCGTTGGCTTCCGGCGCCTCGTTTACTGTAGGCGGCGTACTTCCTCTCCTGGTTACCCTCTTCTTGCCATTGAACAATATGGAATACTATCTCTACGGCTTCGCGATTGTCTTCCTTACCGTGCTCGGCGCTGTGGCTGCGAAGACGGGCGGCTCAAGTGTCAAGAAAGCCATTCTGCGGATTACCTTTTGGGGTACGGCAGCGATGGGGTTGACGGCTCTAGTCGGGTACTTGTTTGGAGTCAGCCTAGCTTAAATCCACTCTTTCCAATCGTGTCACAAAAAGAGTGCGCATGTAGCCCATTTCGCCAATGAAGACATCCCTGAAAATTATCCGGAGAGAACCGTTGGTATTCAGAACAGGCTGCTAAACCACTGAAATTAATAGATATTCAGTAGGCAAACAAATCCTAACATTTTGTTTGCGCAACCGATCCGTTGCATGTATATTTGCAACCGAACAGTTGCTCATGTTGACACAAGGTCTGGAAATGAAGGTCGAGGTATTTTAAACAAATGTCGCTGATCCGGAGCGGGCAAAATGGCTCGTGGATCACATTGAAGGACATTTTGCCAACTGTAAAGTGAACTTCGATTTAGACGATTGCGATCGGATTTTACGCGTGGTGTTTGAAGAAAACATACCATCCGATTTATTGATTGACCTGCTAAATAATGCTGGATGTACAGCGGAAGTGTTGCCAGAAACCATTCACACCAATTAAAACCACTTTCTATGAGAAGGGATATTTTCCAAGCTATTGCTGACCCTACCAGAAGGGCGATCCTGGTGCTAATCGCCGCACAAGCCATGACACCCAATTCCCTTGCTGAGCATTTTGATACAACCCGACAAGCCGTCTCAAAACACCTGAGAATCCTAACTGAGTGTGAGTTGGTGAAGCAAGAGTTTCAAGGAAGAGAAATTTACTATCAGCTTGAGCTAAAGAAAATGAAAGAAATTGACAAATGGCTGGAACAATTCAGGAAGTTATGGGAAGACCGTTTCAATCAACTCGATAAAGTATTACTAAAACTAAAACCCACTAAAAAATGAAAACCACTTTGCTATTTGATTTTACCGTTGACAAAGCAACAAAAACGGTATTCATAAACCGGGAATTTGCTGCTCCCCTTTCGCTGGTATGGGATGCTTATACCAAACAGGAAATTCTTGACCAATGGTGGGCACCTAAACCATGGGCCTCAAAAACAAAATTCATGAACTTTGAAGTTGGCGGACGAAGATTCTATGCTATGGTAAGCCCGGAAGGACAAGAACATTGGTCCATCCAAAAGTATACTTCCATCAGCCCAAAAACCAACTTCAAAATGTTAAATGCCTTTGCAGACAAAGATGAAAACCCTGAATTGCCAGGCTCCGAATGGGATATTAGCTTCAGTGAACAAAACGGAACGACAAAAGTGAGTATAACTATTTACAATGAATCCCTTGTCCGCTTAGAGAAGATGATTGAAATGGGCTTCCAGGGGGGATTTACAATGACATTGAACTACCTGGAAACTCTGTTGACAACTTTATCGCAACGACAGTAGTTCACCGCTGCCCTAGACCAGTTTCACCACCTTCACCACCCGCATCCCCATCCCCTTCTGTAAGTTCAGCGGTTTGCTTTCTGAACTGAGATTGCACTTAATCACCACGATCGCTGTCGTGGCCGCCGGGGGGATGGCGATGTTCAACTCCTGCAGATTGTGGCGGGTGTCCAACGCGAAGGGCGCATCCTCGGAAAACGTCTGAACGTCCAGCGCGTCATTCACGAACAGGATAATGACCGTCTGGATGTAACCTTCTGCCCTGCCGGTCGGGTCATGAATCAGCGTGGATGTCACCTGAACGCTCAACTTCTTCTCCGATGGAGAAAGAGCGACCTGAGGGCTGATGAGTCTGGCGAGCGGATGGATCTTGTTCAACTCCTCCAATTCGAGCACCCTGAAGTCCGCCGATCCGGTCTTCTTGAGCTGCTTCTTGAAGAGCGAAACCAGGCGCTGCCACATCATTCCGTCACGACACTCGCGCCGGTATGGATCGATCGCGTCCTTGAACACTTTGGCGTACACATTCGCCTCCTTTAGCACCGCCGATGAATCCTTCATCCCCTTGCTGATGGTGAATTTTGTGCGTGCTTTCCGGATGTGTTCTCCGTACGCCCGGCTTTTTACCGTGGTCATGCCCTGAAAGGTGCCGGAGATTTTAATTAGTGAAACTTGCTTGGCCATTTCCGACGTTTTATTACCTTGGAAAATGATCATGAATATAGTGATTACATGCTGCATTCGCCATATTGATGGCAATAAATCGCAATCATTGCAGCGATCATTCAGCGCACTTTAAGCGTCATTTTAGCGACCTTATCGCGACATTAACGCGGCCTTTACGCGACCTTTACGCGACTGACCAGGCTGTTACCATCGGTATACCAGCCTATTCCGTGTACATGTAGCACGGTGAATAAAACCCTTTCTGCCGGGCCCTCCCATTGGGCCAGGGAACACTCGTATTGCCGGAAAAAGAGGGCACTCCGAAGGTTTACGTCATGGCGGTGTGGCAGGGTAGCGTTAAGTATTTATCTTCGGTCAGCGTTTGCCCTCGTGGACAGGACACGGCTTCGAAAACCGCAGCGCCATAAACACAAAGGCAATTGTGAGCTCCTGCACATTGGCAGTGCATCTTTATGAAATATTACAATTCAATCATCATCATACTCCTCCTTTTTACTTCTTGTACCAGCGACAATGAATTGAAGGACCCTCTTGAAGGACTAGCCAATGGCTTTAAGTATGATGGAAAACTCTATAACAGCCCCGGCTTCTACTATGACTTATACAACAAAATCAATCACCAGTACTACTATTATTTTCTTATCGGTACTACCGGCCAATTTGAGCCGAACAAAATAATTTCAAAAGCGCAGATAGCAGGCAACTTCGTGAGGATTCTACTCACCGCCGATTCATTGGACAAAATCGACGGAGAGTACGACATAGAGTTTAATGACCTTAACATCGTAAGCATCGACAACGGTGCCGACACGATAAAAAAAGGACGGTTGATATTGAAGAAGGGAATCAATAAAAGGCAAATCATTGAGGTTCGGGCAACTACCCAATCCAACAAGCGGCTTGACCTGAGGGCAGAATTTAATACCGGCTCGATTGCCTATAGGGTCTACAGAACGGTTGAAGGAAATTTCTCCTTACACTCGAAGAGCTATGACATTTCGCGAGTCTCGACTGTCTACAAAGCAGGCGAATCCAGAATGGCCATTGAGTTCATGGACGATAACGACGTCTTCGCCACGGTGATTGCCTTTAATGTTGATGAAACGGATGGTATCCTTGACCCCGCCTACCCGGTGAATGGTGGATTAGTCAGTATTTATGATTATTCAATATCTGAAAGAATCTATTTCAGCTATTTTGCAGACGGTCAATTTGAGTTCATTAATACCGCCAATGGCTATGATATTAAGTTTGAAATCAATACCTCATTGGGGGATGTTGTAAAAGGGGAGTATAAAGGAGTTGTCGAACAACTCTAACCTATATAGCGCGTTTGCATTTCCAGATTAGCTGCTGCAGAACTGCCTGCGAAAGAAGAGAAACTACCGGTGGACAATCGCCTGATTTAGTAAAATGATGGCACACTTCTATGCGAAAACTGAATGCCTTTACCTTCCTAACCCTGAATGGCTTCTACAAGGGTCCCGCTGAAGATACCCACTGGCACGCTCACGGTGAAGAAGAAGCGAAATTCTCCGAGGATCAACTGAGGACAGACAACATCCTGCTCTTCGGAAGAAAGACCTATGACCTGATGTACAGCTTCTGGCCTACACCCATGGCCAGCCAGCTGTTTCCGAAAGTTGCTGAAGGCATGAACAGGGCCGAGAAACTGGTAATCTCACGCTCCCTGCGCAAACCCGAATGGCAAAATACTACCGTGATCAGCAAAGACATCGGAGGTACCCTCAGCAAACTGAAATCCACCCCAGGCAAGAACATCACCCTGCTTGGCAGTGGAACCATCCTCACTTTGCTGACGGATGCCAACCTCATTGACGAGTACCAAATTATGATTGACCCGGTCGTTCTCGGACAAGGTACTACGCTCTTCGATGGTGTGAAGAAAGGACTCCAATTGACATTGATGGGTACTCGGGTGTTTCAGAAAAGTGGGGTTGTATTACTGACCTACATGAGGGCATAGTTGACAATTGACAAAAGGCAGTTGACAATGCGTGGAGTTATAGCCAGACTCTCCCCTCAACGGTACACGTTGTCAACTGTCAATTGCCGGTTGTTAACTGCTTCGGCGGATTCAAGTACATTTTGTATTTCAGCTGAATAACATTGTCAATGCGTCCAGGCTTCTCCCTTACTGAGGAACGTCTGATCGGCAAATGTGTTTCGACCAGGTAGCGGTTGGCAAAGGGATAGCTCACCTACCATTCCGCCCAAAACTGAGTGCCCGTTTGTGCACGGCCAGAAAAAGATATGGCCAATTGACCAGTAAGGTGCGTAATCGTTAAGTTTGCAGGGACAGAAGGTCCATGACACTCACAGAGATTTTCGACACACTCAAGACGTGGCGCTTCACCCGTGCCCGGCGCATCGACCTCGTTGTATTCTCCACAGCGATTTTACTCTACTAATTTGTTGCCCGCCCTTACTATCGGCCTTATATCTACGCGAACGGAATCAATGACGTTCACCTCGCCGATACGGTAGGCAATACATTGGGCACGGTCGCCACCGTCTTTTGTTTTCTCTTTGTTTTTGGGAAGGACCATAAGACGGACTTGTTCATCATCAATACGGTCACTATTGCCGTTGCGCTGTATGAGCTGGGCCATCCCCTTCTCGGCAAGCCTATCGATCCCTGGGACTTCGGCGCAACCATCGTGAGCGGCGGTATTTGCCATTTGATCTACCGATCCATCAACCGGGGGACAGTAAGCGCATGATCCGGCGCATCCCCGAGGTCTTCGCGTCCCGCAGCCTGATCGTGATCTTTGCTGCGACCATCGTCTTTCATCTTTTTGTCCTGGGTGGCATCATTCCCTTCGACATGGTCTGGGGCGGCCGGCTCCAAACTGCGGATGAGATGCGATCGTTTGAAATCATCTCCATTGTGCTGAATATCCTGATGATGATCATTGTTGCCATGCGTTCCAGCCTCATCCCTATTGCGCACAACACCACCATCATACGCGTCCTGTTGTGGATGATGACGGGGTTGTTCCTTCTGAACACGATCGGCAACCTCGCTTCCATCAATGAAACCGAGAAACTGATTTTCACGCCGATTACGTTCGTCCTATCCATCCTTTGTTTACGCCTGGCACTGCCTCCCGAAAAAAGAGCAACCTGACATTCCTTTCCCCTTCACTTTTTCTTTACCTTCATCCATGCCATTGACAAATTCCCCTTCAGACACCGCCGATTCCGTTGTCAATTGTGTTGCCTATTGTGATGGGCGCAGCGTGGGGAATGTCCAGCTCGACGATATCAGTGAGGTCCTTAAACAGCCGGACCGCTTCATCTGGATTGGACTCTTCGAACCAACGAAGGAAATGCTCGACAGGATCCAGCGTGAATTTGGACTCCACGAGCTAGCCATAGAAGACGCACACCGCGCCCATCAGCGGCCCAAACTGGAGGCGTATGGAGACACGATGTTCGTTGTTCTTCGAACCGTCCAGATGATTGACCGCCGGATTGAGTTGGGCGAGACACACTTCTTTCTCGGACCCAATTTCATCATCAGCATACGGCATGGATCATCGCTCCCCTACACCGGTGTTCGTGCCCGTTGTGAAAGTACACCACAGCTACTGCGCAAAGGCCCCGGCTTTGCGTTGTATGCCGTGATGGACTCCATCGTAGACCAGTACTTCCCCATCATCGACTATCTCGAAGAGGAAGTGGAAACGCTGGAGGAAAAGATATTCCACGAGAAGTACAGACGGGAAACGACAACCAAAATCTATAAGCTCAAGCGGCAACTGATGAGTGTAAAGCGTTCCGTGTCGCCGCTGATCGACATCTGCAACCGGCTCATGCGCTTTGACCTCAAGCTGATCGACGAAGAGACCCGTCCGTATTTCCGGGACGTCTATGACCACGCCATTCGCATCAACGAAATGGTAGACAACTCGCGGGAATTATTATCGGCCGCTCTGGAAGCTAACCTTTCCATGACCTCCATTTCACAAAGCGAAGTATCCAAGCGTTTTGCCGGGTGGGCCGCCATCATTGGTATTCCCACGGCCATCGCGGGTATCTATGGGATGAACTTCGAATACATGCCCGAACTTCACTCGAAGTGGGGCTATCCTGCTGTGCTCGTGGTCATTGTGGGTGTTTGTACTTTCTTGTATTTTCGATTTAAGAAATCCGGATGGCTGTGAGGGGCGATTGGCTGTTGGGTGTTGGCAGTCTCCGGTTATTCTACGTACCAACCAAATAAATCTCATTAGTCACAACAAAGACTAGACAACGTTTTATTCCCATTTGGAACCGTCTGCCAACAGCAAAAAGCCACCCCGGCACAAGTCCGGGGCAATAACCATTCAATCCCCATCAAGAAAATGTCAGAACCCAAAACAAGGCCAACCGATGCCAGCGTCGATGAATTCATCGATTTGTTCAAGAGCGAGTACCAGCGCGATGATCTGCGAGCAATTTGTAAGATGATGCAGTCCATCACGAAGAATCCGGCCGTCATGTGGGGCACCACGATCATCGGCTTTGGCGCCTGCAAAGTGGTCTATGCCTCGGGAAAGTCACTCGACTGGCCCATGCTGGCTTTTGCACCCCGTAAAGACAAAGTCACCATTTATCTCACGGGCGACTTTGATGGTCGAAAGATATTGTTCAAGAAACTTGGCAAGCACAAGCTGAGCGGATCATGCCTTCATTTCAAATCGCTGAGTGATCTCCACGTGCCCACGCTGAAAGCGCTCCTGACTGGTACTTACAAGTACACGAAGAAAAAATACAGCAACTCATAACATTTTCTTCGCGGTACTTCGCGCCCTCGTGCCTTCGCGGTGAATTGCTCAAGCGTTCTGGTTGCGATGCGACCGGCTTCGGGTTTCGTCTTGCCAGTGGCTACTCCCCCTCTCTCCTGGATTTCTTCAGCCGCCCATTCTCTTTCAGCGCCTTCGTCACGATCCACTCCAGCTGCCCATTGGTACTCCTGAATTCATCAGCCGCCCACTTCTCCACCGCCTTGAGAATTTCAGGGTCGAGACGCAAGACAAAAGGTTTCTTGTCAGCCATGTCAGCAGCGAGTTGCCAGGATAGTTACTGGTTTAATGTACCTGTGTTGATAACCGGGTTCACATCCTTATCGCCGCAAAGGACGACCATCAGGTTGGAGACCATGGCTGCTTTACGTTCTTCATCAAGCTCGATGATGCCTTGCGTCTTCAGGTGCTCCAACGCCATCTGCACCATGCTCACAGCCCCTTCAACGATTTTGAAACGTGCCGCTACTACGGCGGTAGCCTGTTGACGACGCAGCATGGCTCCGGCAATCTCGGGGGCATAGGCCAGGTAGCCGATGCGCGCTTCGATGACGTAGATGCCCGCCATATCGAGGCGGTTGCGAAGGGTTTCCTCCAATGCCTGACTCACTTCACCATGGCCTGAGCGCAACGTCATCTCGGCTTCGTTGTCGAAGTTATCATACGGGTACATCCCTGCCAGTGTACGCACGGCAGCATCACTCTGAATACGGACGAAGTTTTCATAATTGTCCACCTCGAAGGCCGCCTTAAATGTGTCCTTCACCTGCCACACGAGAATGACGCCGATCTGGATCGGGTTACCCACTTTGTCGTTGACCTTGATCTTCTCGCTGTCGAAGTTCCGCGCACGCAGCGATATTCTCTTCTTCATATACAGCGGATTGACCCAGTAGAAACCGCTTGCCTTCACGGTGCCTTTGTAATCACCGAAAAGCACCAGGACCACCGAGGTGTTGGGGTTGAGGAAGAAGAATCCGGGCATCAGCAGTCCGGCGAGGATGAGCATCCACACAAATACGGGATTGCGCATGACGATCATACCGGCCACACCCAGGGCCAGCAGGAGAATGATAATGACCAGCATCGTGTAGCCGGACATCGGGGAATTGCCTTTTTCGTTGCTCATAGGATGATATTAAAATGATATTATATCAATATTACGCGATTTTAGGATACGGGTTGTCGGAATTGGTCAATTTTTTTTCTAGATGGGAAGGACCGGAGTCCGAAAATGGTCGGTTTATACCAGTATTGAACAGGTGGCTACCCCTGGAAGCCCGAAACGATGGCGGAAACAGCGGATTTCTTTGGAACGATAATGGGCTTGGAATCCCGGAAACCAGCTCGCCCCATGCTCGCCAACAATCTGAAAATAGCGCTCCGCTACCTCCTCAAGAACCGGACCTTTTCCGCCATCAATCTCCTTGGACTGACATTGGGTTTTGTATGCTTCCTGCTCATCGCCCTGTACATTCACGATGAGCTCTCCTTCGATGCCTTCCATCGCGACGGCGAACGCATCTACCGGGTGCTGCAACATGAGCAGCAGGAAAATGGCAGCGTGCGCGACCTGGCGGTAGTCAGCGCACAGATCGGGCCCGAATCTTTGAAGCAGTTCCCCGAAGTTGAGGACGCATTCCGCTTCTCCGGGTTTGGGCGCATCACCATGGGCAACGACCCGCCGAATCGTCAGTATGTGTCGCTTCTTGCAGTCGATCCCAACGCATTCACCTTCTTCGACTTTGAAGTCGTGGAAGGCGACAAGTCCACCATGCTTTCCGCTCCGGATGCAATCGTCATCACCGAAACAACAGCACGGAAGTACTTCGGTAATGAACACGCTCTCGGCAAACGGCTCTGGTCGAACCTGGTGCGGCGCGAGAGCCGGCAGTACGTGGAATTCACCGTGGGCGGCGTAGTCAAAGACTTCCCGTCAAACTCGCACTTGCAGTTCGATGTGATGTTTTCCGAAGCCACCTTTCCAGCCGTGTTTCCCTGGTACAAAAACTTTGTCACCAGCGACTGGACGTCAAACAGCTATGTGACGTACATCAAATTGAAAGCGGGAGCCGACCAGAAAGCTTTGGAAGAAAAGATGACTGCGCTGGCCAAGGATCACTACCCTACCGATCAGGAGTTCAAGAGTTTGTTTTCCTTACAGCCGCTGAAAGACATCCACCTCAACTCCATGCACCTGCAGGGCAGCCGTGCCGACTGGAATGGAATGAACCCGTTCTACCTCTACATGTTTGCCGCGGTGGCGTTTATGATCCTGCTCATCGCCGGACTCAACTACATGAACCTATCCACCGCAGCTGCCGTGAAGCGAACGCGGGAAATAGGAACGCGGAAGACCCTCGGGGCACAGCGAACCCAGCTGATTGGCCAGTTTACCGGAGAAGCCATACTGCTGAGCGGACTTTCGCTGCTGGTATCAATCGCGCTCGTTCAACTTATCCTTCCTTCTGCCAATGCATTTACCGGGAAGAACCTGTTGCTCGGCCAGTTGCCCCCGGTGTGGATGGCCGGGACAGCAGCCGTGATGTTTCTGGTCGGCATCTTGTCATCGCTCTACCCGACATACCTGATTGCCCGTGTGGCACCCGCACAAGCGCTGAAGAAGGCGTCGGGTGGCGGCAACGCACGACTTCCCATGCGCAAGCTGTTGGTGGCCGGGCAGTTTGCCGTGTCCATCCTCATGATATCATCGACGCTCATTATCTACCGCCAACTGAACTACCTGCGTGAAAAGGATCCGGGCATTTCCGTAAGCGATCTGCTGGTGATCGACATCAACAGCGACAATATGCGTCGTAACTTCGAACAAGTGAAGGCTGCCTTTGCAGCCGTGCCGGAAGTTCTTCAAATCAGTACGTCCACCCGGGTACCCGGTGAGTGGAAATCATTTCCAGTGGCCCGAACCAAAGTCGATGGGATGGCACAGCCGGAAGACATGATCTATGTCGGCATCGACCAGGACTTTCTCAATACTTATCGGATCAACCTGCTGAAAGGACGCAATTTCAGCGGTGGGCGGGAAGACTCGACGAAAGTCATCCTGACACAGTTCGCCGCGGACCGCCTTGGACTAAAAGATCCGATCGGCCAGGTCATTGAAGTACCCTCCGTGCGATGGGGAGCCAGTACCGAGGATCTGGAACAACCCCTTCGCGTGGAAGTCATTGGCATAGCCGACGATTTTCACTTCGAATCTTTCCGACAGTCAATGATGCCGGTGATGTTCGCCTACCCCAACACATCCGTGCAGCGTATTGACTACTACACACTGGACGTCAAGACAAACAACTGGAGCGAAACGCTCGACAAACTCCGTGCGGTGAACAATCGGATTGATCCGGAAAATCCGATGGAATACACCTTCCTCAACGATCGCTTTGAGGAATTCTATACCGCTGACGAAAAGCGCGGCCAGCTTTTCCTTATGTTCTCGGTGGTTATTGTCCTGATCGCTGTCATGGGACTGTTTGCCCTTGTTTCCTATTCCATGGAGGGCCGCGCTAAAGAGATCGGCGTACGGAAAGTGCTTGGTGCTTCGGTACAAAGTATCCTGACGCTCGTATCACGCGAGTTCCTGACCATTGTTCTTATCGCCAGTCTGGTCGCCCTCCCCGTCTCCTGGTGGCTCATGCGCGCCTGGCTCTCCGATTTTGCCTACCGCGTACCGCTGAACATTGAGACGTTCCTGCTAGCGGCGCTCGTCTCGCTGGTCATTGCCTTCCTGACGATTACGATCCGCACACTCAGGACAGCACGCACAAACCCTGTGGAATCACTTCGTAGCGAATAGTGGCAATTGACTGAAACCCTGGAGAATCAATAGGTATAGCGCAAAACTTCTTATACCCAATATCTGCCAATAGTCAATCGCTCAAAGCAATAAGCTACTTCAGCGAGTTCATATCGATGACAAACCGATACCTCACGTCACTCTTCAACATTCGCTCATACGCCTCATTGATCTGTTGCATCGGGATGACTTCTACATCGGAAACAATATTCTTCGCTGCACAGTAGTCGAGCATCTCCTGGGTTTCTTTGATGCCGCCAACACCTGAACCCATGATACTCCGGCGGTTCTTCAGCAAGGCAAACGGCTGCACTTCACCAGCCTCCGTTGGCAAGCCTACATTGATCATGGTGCCATTTAAACCGAGAAGACGGAGATAGGTGCTGTAGGAATGGTTGGCCGACAGGGTGTTCAGCAATACGTCAAAGTAGCTGTCGTACTTCTTCATCATGGCCTTGTCGGTTGAAAGGATGACGTTGTGCGCACCCAGACGGCGGGCATCGGCTTCCTTCGAAGCAGAGGTGGTGATCAATGAAACTTCCGCACCAAAGGACACGGCAAACTTGAGACCCATGTGACCAAGACCACCGAGACCAATCACACCAACTTTCATCCCCTCCTTCACCCCTACATACCGAAGCGGTGAGTATGTGGTAATACCCGCACACAGCAGCGGAGCAACGGCCTTCAGATCGAGCTTATCAGAGACATGCAAGACATAATTTTCATCCGTGACAATCTGGGTTGAGTACCCACCCTGGGCCAGTGTCTTGCCATCGCGCTCATAAGCATTGTAGGTACCCGTCATGCCCTCCACACAATAATTCTCCAGTCCTTCACGGCAAGGCTTGCATGTACGGCAGGAATCGATCAACACGCCCACGCCAGCGAGCTCACCAACCTTAAACTTCTTCACCTCCTGCCCCACGCGCGTCACGCGACCGACGATCTCGTGACCGGGAACCATCGGATACAACGATCCTCCCCACTCATCGCGTGCCTGATGAAGGTCGCTGTGACAAACACCACAATATAATATCTCGATCACTACATCGTGTGGACGTGGCTCGCGGCGGTCAAGAGCATATGGAACCAGTTTTTCTTTCGGGCCGTGGGTGGCGTAGGATTTTGTGGGGAGCATGGTTCTTTCTCAGGTTAGCGGTTCACTGGAAGTCCCGGCGGATGGTTTCCTTCCAGGTCTTGGTGCGAAGTAACACCCCATTTTCCGAAACTCTGCGGGTATAGGTGTAATAAAAATTCTTCGCATCACTATTAAAAAGCAGAATCCCCTCCCACAAAAGTGAACGGCTACCCACCTCCGCTCGAATGGCATACTTACTTTCCACACTGGCCCGGGCCGGGTCATTGTCGTTGACTTTGTGAACGATCTCTTCGTCGCTGAACATCTTGCCCCAAGGGTATTGTGTGCCGTCTTTGTTCACCATCCGGACCGTTACCGTACCCGTCTTCGGATCCCGCACAACGCCAGAAACTTCTGCATACCCTGAATTGGTCCCTGCCGCGATGGAGGTATAACCCGGCAGCTGCGGGCTCTCTTCTGGTGGAAGATAATCAGGACTTTCCAATCCCTCACCGGTGATGATGGGAAGCACGAGGTGCGAACCGTTTGCCCCACCCGTGTAAAGCGTGGATGTGAATGGATAGGGCGACGGCCAAATCATTGGCCATTGGGCATTGGTGACAGCCACACGAATACGATGGCCTTTTCGGAATACCCATGAGGTAGCATGCAACTCGATGTCGAGGGAAAACCGTTTACCCTTTTGCAGATCACTTGGGTTAACGGCTGATTCACGATGCGTGCCATTAGCACCGGCACCGGTGACGAGGGTGACCTGGCCATCCGGCGCAACATCATTAAGTCTAACCAGCCAGTTGGCACGCGGAGCATCGGCGCTCACGGAGAGTTGGGCTTGCGGAAAACCAAGTATGGAAACATCTTCACGGAGTGGATCTGTTTCAAAGATCATGCTCAACGAATCCCCTGCCCGCTGATCGGGTGACCAGTCGCCCCACCACATGACCGAGCCGCCCGCTTCAGGGCCTGCCGATGGAACGTACCGGAGCCTTTGCAACGTTTCCTTTTCAGGGTTTGCCTCAACAAGTTTCTCTTGCGAATCAAGAAAGAAGGTTCTCGATGCCGCTTGAGCAGGTGGCCATGTGTTGATAAAGCGCCACGATCCATTAATGACAGTTGGATCAGTTCCCGGCGGATGCCAATCCCGTACAAAAGTTGCCAGCAAAGGTTCTTCCAGAATGCCGGTGCTCTTGCCTTTTAGGAATTGATCAAACCACCGCACCGCCTCCGCACGCCACTCCATAGCCGGTGGCGGGTCGGCCCAGTTGGGGAAGGTGTGATTCCACGGACCGATCATCACCTTTACGGGGGTCTTCATGTGCTGCATCATCCGGAAGACAGCGTCGCGATAGCCATCGTACCATCCACCGATCATAAACACAGGAATATTGATTTTGGTGTAATCACTGTTCAACGATGCACGATCCCAAAAAGGGCCATCCCGTTGTTGCTTTTTGTATTGAAGCAGCCAGGGAGTCGTTTCAAACCGATTCTTGAAATAATCCTCATCCATTTTAAACGTCGGAGCGCCCGGGAGACTATTCGCAAGGTCCTGCCCAATTTCGTAGGCGTCGATGTGCATCATGCCGTCCATGAAATGCACGTCATCCTGGTAGATATCATCGGTGGACATGAGCGAAATGATCGTCTTCAATGCCGGAGGCCGGCGCATGGCCATGTGTATCGCATTGAACCCACCCCAGGAAATACCAAACATACCGACGTTGCCATTGGAGTAGGACTGTTTGGACAACCAGTCGATGACGACTTCACCATCGCGCTGCTCTATTTCAGAATATTCATACGGAATGAGTTTTCCCTCACTGTTACCGGTGCCGCGTATATCCACCCGCGCGACGATGTACCCCCGCTTGACGAAATAATGAAAGAGACCAAATCGGTTGCGGCGGCCTTCGTCTTTGCGGTAAGGGAGGTATTCAAGCAAAATGGGGAGCCTCTCCGAAGAAGAAAGACTTTCTGGCACATAGAGATCCGCGGCCAGACGAACCCCATCGGGCATGGGAATCTGAACTTCACGGATGGTGACACCTTCAAAAGTCTGAGCCGCGACGATGGATACGTGCAGACTAACGAGAAGAATTACCTGAAGGGCTTTCATTCGTCGAAGATACGATATCGAGGCAGAATGCATTTCCCGCAGATAGCGCAGATTGGGCCCACGCAGATTTACGCAGATTTATAAAATGACAAAATCAGCGCATTCAATCTGCGGAAATCTGCAGGAACCCATCCGATGCAACCGCGATCACGCTGGTCATTGCAAAATCAGCGAAAATCTGCGTGTATTCAATCTGCGGAAATCTGCGGGAAACCATCCGATGCAAACGCGAATCAACGAATTTCTCTCCTCCGTGTAACAAACCCCTCCTCCCACCGTCTCGCCCCCATATGTACGCACTCGAAACAACCGCGCTCACCTACCACTTCGGCAAGGATCGCGTGCTGGATGACATCCACTTACAGGTTCCACCGGGAAGTATCTATGGGTTCCTCGGTCCCAATGGCGCGGGGAAAACAACAACCCTGAAACTAACATTGGGACTGCTGCGCAAACAACAGGGAACCATTACCTTCTTTGGTAAGTCCCTTGAAAAGCATCGCCTTGAAATCCTCCGCAACGTTGGCTCACTGATCGAGTCACCTTCCCTCTATGGCCACCTTACTGCCCGCGAGAATCTTACCTTACTCCAAAAGATTTATCGATGCCCTGAAAATCGCATCACCGAAGTGCTCGCCCTGGTAGGCCTGTCCAATACGGGAACGAAAAAGGCAAGTCAGTTTTCGCTGGGTATGAAACAACGCCTGAGCATCGCCATGGCATTGCTTCATTCACCCAAACTGCTGATCCTCGACGAGCCGACCAACGGTCTCGATCCCAACGGCATCATAGAAATGCGTGAACTGCTCAAGAAACTCAGTCAGCAGGATGGCATCACCGTAGTGGTGTCCAGTCACCTGCTGGCGGAGATCGAAAAACTGGTCACCGATGTCGGCATCATCCACAAAGGGAAGATGATGTTTCAGGGAACATTCGAGGCTCTGAAAGAACGACAGCACCAATCGTCGGCCACGATCCTCGGCACCACCGACCCCGAGGCGACACACCGCTTTCTCATCGAATGCCACATCGACGCTCGCCGTGAAAATGGAAGCGTGGTCTTGCCGCTGCTGTCGCATGATCAAATGACGGAAGTCACTCGACAGTTGGTCGCCCGCGACATTGGCGTGTATGAGATCACCACCCGCAAGAACGACCTGGAAACAATATTCATGAATCTTGTCAACGAATAGCCATGACACTACTCTATAGTATTCAAACCGAATGGCTCAAGAAGAAAGGCAGCCTCGCCTCGTGGCTGGTGGTTATCGGAGCATTTTTCACGCCGTCTGTGCTTACGCTCATCCAGATCATGAAGCCAGAGAAACTCCCGGCCAAATTTCAGACACCCGATTTTTGGGAGGCCTTCTTTAAGAACTCCTGGCAAACGATGAACGTGATGTTACTTCCTATGGGCATCATCCTCGCGATAAGCCTGATCACACAGCTGGAGTACAAGAACAATGCCTGGAAGCAACTCCATGCTACCCCACAATCACTCACAGCCATTTTCTTCGCGAAGTTTACCGTGATCCTACTCATGCAGCTTCAATTGTTCCTCCTGTTCACGGTCGGCATCTATCTCTCCGCGCTCATCCCTTCGCTTGTTCTGGCCGATGTTCAATATCCCGCACAGCCTTTTCCCTACATGTACTTTCTCAGGGAAAGTGCCTTGTACTTCATCGATGTTCTCCCCATCGTAGCGATACAATACCTGCTGGCCCTTCAATTCAGGAACTTCCTCATTCCCGTCGGCGCCGGACTGATCCTCATGGTGACCGGCATCATCATGATCTCGTGGAAATACGCCTATGTCTATCCCTACAACTATAGCATGCTGTACTTTATCAACCGATTTCCTGACCTCAACATACACGCGCTGGCGTTAGGATGGTTTGGCGGAATCATGACGGTAGGGTACGCGCTTTATGTGACAAAGAAAGACAAAGGGTGATGGACGAGAAGGTCTGGATACCCACAGTACATCAATGCGGCAATTTCTCGCAGGCCCACCCATATACCCACGTGCCGGCAATGGCACTCAAAAGGGTAATGGTCACGGCATAGAATCCGCTTCCCAGCTGAGCGAACAGCGGACCGGGACACGCACCGGTGATCGCCCAACCGAAGCCGAACATCACGCCGCCGATCACCTGGCCCCAACTAAAAGTCCTCTTATTGAACACCACAGTTTCTCCATAAACCGTTTTGATGTTGAACCTCTTGATCAGCCATACAGACAACATCCCGACAGCTACCGCCGTGCCAATGACACCATACATGTGAATGCTTTGTAGCCGGAACATTTCCTGCATCCTGTACCACGAGATGATCTCCGCTTTCACCAGAATGATGCCAAATCCAATTCCAACAATCAGGTACTTGACGTTTGACCCAATCATCGACTCTTTAATGCTAGCATTATTGGGGGCCTCGCATTCGGCAGGCAGTTCGTGCGCTGTTGTTTCGTGTGCTGAATTCATCATGGAGTCAATATGTATTTGAAGATGATGGGGAAGCCAAGATGTACCATGGCAAAGCCTCCAGCCATGAAACAGCATGTTGCGACCAATGAGGGCCACTGCAAGGTTGAAAGACCCATAATGGTGTGACCCGATGTACACCCGCCCGCATACCTTGTTCCAAAGCCAACGAAGAAACCACCTACGACAAAGAAGAATACTCCACTGATGGTTAACAGGTTCTCAGCGCCAAACAGAGAAGCTGGCAAAAGATAGCCATCCACTGCAATACCCAAGGCAGCGAGGTCGGCGGTTGTTTGTTCGGCGACCTGAACAGGCTCCGGATTGCTCAGGAATTGTCCGGCGAGAATACCACCCAACAGGATGCCGCCCACAAAGAACAGGTTCCATACCTCGTGTTTCCAGTCATATTGGAAAAAGGGCACCTTGGCCGGTATACAGGCCGCGCAGATGTGACGCAAGGAAGATGAAATACCAAGATTCTTGTTTCCCAGCAACAATAAGCCCGGCACGGTCAGGCCAATAAGTGTTCCGGCAACATACCAGGGCCACGGCTCACGGATCATTTCCAGCATCGTTATGATTTTTAGCAAGGTAAACAACAAATTCAAGCGGATTAGGTTCTGATTCCATTCGCGAAGGTGAAAAGCTCCTCAAACAATACTCCTTTCGATGTACCTTTGTTCCATGAGCCAGGCATTCATGCGCGAGGGGGAAGACCAGTGGCTTTCGGACATCGCACCGACCATTCAGGCACTGAGTATGTTTCTTAGCAAAGAAAACAACGGCATCCGTGTGTACGAAAAGAAACAGACTCAGGACGCCGCTGGCCGAAGCCTCCATGAGATGAGCAATGGCCTTACGTATGCCCGCGACAAGAATGGAAAATGGGAGATCGTATGACACAGGATATGAAATTGGTCATTGATGAACTCAATACCGTCGTCACAACCGTCGCCGCAAAGCTCAGCTTCATGCCGGAATCCGATTTTGAGGCCAAACCCAATCCCACGAAGTGGAGCAAAAAAGAAGTACTGGGCCACCTCATCGACTCCGCCCACAATAACTTAAGGAGATTCATTGTGGGACAGTATGAACCTGCCCCACCGCATATTGTCTACGAACAGAATTTCTGGGTGACGGCCAACGACTATCAACAGGAACGCGGTGAGGATCTCGTTACGCTGTGGCGCCTCCTCAACCATCGCATCGCCGCGGTGCTGGCCAGCATGCCCATCGAGAAATACTCACACCGCTGCAATACCGGTAAGGGTGCAGAGGAGCTGCACACATTGGATTGGCTGGCTGCCGACTACGTCAAGCACATGAAACACCACGTCAACCAGATCCTTCCCGGCTCCTACGCCATCATCTATCCATGACGAAAGAACTGGTATTGACTTGGCTCGAGGATGTCAAAGACCCGGAGATACCGGTGCTCTCGCTGATTGACTTGGGCGTGATCACGGAAGTGGACGTTTCCAATGGCCAGGTCCGCGTGGAGATGACCCCGACCTTTGTTGGCTGCCCGGCGATGGACTACATGCGCAACGAGGTCGTCGCCGTTCTGAAAGCTCACGGCATCGATAACCCGGAAGTCAACGTGACACTGAAGAAGAGCTGGAGCTCGGATCATATTTCGGAAAAGGGGAAAGCAGCGTTGAAAAAATTCGGCCTGGCCCCGCCGCCCGGACTTCAAGGCGTTATCCAGGACATCGAAATTCTCGAGCATGCCGTCTGCCCCCGGTGCAATAGCACAAATACCGTCATGCGCTCGCCCTTTGGACCCACCTTGTGCCGCTCGCTGCACTTCTGCAACGACTGCAAGGAAGCCTTTGAACAATTCAAACCTTTGGGGGAAGCTTTGTAATTTAGGGTCGATGGACCTCTTTAAGAAAATCGGATTCTTCAGCGCACTCATCCTGCCCGCACTCGTAATCGCTGGGTACTATGGCGGTGGTGCATGGAATCTGCTGTCCATCGGCTTCGTATTCGTGGCAGTCCCCATTGCCGACTACTTCCAGGGCATCGACACCTCGAATGTTCCGAAAGAAAGCAAAGCCATTGTTGGAGAGGAATTCTTCTATCGGCTGATTACATACATCTGGGTATTTGTCCAGCTTGGAATCCTGGGCTGGGCCTGCTTCATCATCGCCTCCAACGGACTACATACTCCATTTGAATGGGTATCCTTTACCATCAACATGGCCTTGGTAACCGGCGGGATCGGCATCACCGTCGCTCACGAACTGGGCCACAAGAAGACACGGCTCGAACAGTTCTACAGCCAGTTACTGCTGATGACCGTGTGCTACATGCACTTCTTCATTGAGCACAACCGCGGACATCACGTCAACGTTGCTACACCGCTTGACCCCGCTACCGCGCGCAAAGGCCAGAGCATGTACGTGTTTTGGTTTCAATCGACACTGGGCAGCTGGTGGCATGCCTGGGAACTGGAGAGAGCGTCACTGCAACGCAGGCATCAATCTGTGTGGAGCATCCATAACAAAATGCTACACTACACGGTCCTTCCCCTGATCTTCTGTGCAGCGCTTACGTTTATCAGCAGCCAATGGGCAGACCGTTTCGTTTGGGAATTCCCGATATTCTTCTTCGCGCAAAGTGTATTGGCGTTTACCCTTCTGGAACTGGTGAACTATGTGGAGCACTATGGCATCCATCGCAAAGAGATTGCATCCGGTCAATACGAGCGGGTGAACCCACTGCATTCCTGGAACGCCAGCCATTTGATCAGCAACTTCTTCCTCTTCCAGCTGCAGCGCCACAGTGACCACCACTACAACGCCTCGAAGCGCTACCAGATCCTCGATCACTACGACGAGAGTCCGCAGCTGCCTTACGGTTACCCTACCATGATCCTCATTGCCCTTGTGCCACCCCTGTGGTTCCGGGTGATGAACCCCCGACTGAAGCAGTGGGAGGAAAAGACACGCAATCCATAATCACCCAACAAGACCCATGAAGAAACTTCTGAAGTACGCCGTATTCTCCTTTATCGCCATACTCATTGTCGTCGGTATCTACCTCGGTGTGAATTTCCCTCCCATCCTGGCAGGCATGGCATCGAAGACCATGTGCTCCTGTGTCTATGTCATGGGGCGAACCCCAGAGAGTGTTGTAGCCAAGGAACTCACGGTCTTCCCGGGCCTGAACACCGCCAAATTTGAATTCAAAGATTCTTCATCTGTAGCGGCCACCTTCCTATGGAAGACACGGACATCGATCTATCGCAAAGGTCTGGGGTGCACGCTGCTTGCCGAACGCTCTGAAGAAGAAGTGCGGAGCCAAACAACTGCCCTTCCCGGTCCCTTTCCGTACAATGCCGACACCGTAGCCTGGCCTATGGGTGACAAGACAACCGATGAACGCATCGCCGGGGTGAACTACGATGGTATTAACGCGGCAGTAAATCAGGCCTTTGATGAAACAGACCCTGCCAAGCCGAAGAATACCATGGCGATACTTATCCTTTACGATGGCAAAATCATAGCAGAGCGGTATGCGGATGGGATCACACAAAACACGCCGCTCACGGGATGGTCGATGACCAAGAGCTTGACCAACGGATTGATCGCGCGTCTTGTCTACGAGGGTAAGCTGAAAATCGAAGATCCCGCACCGGTGGCCGAGTGGCAAACCGATGAGCGGAAGAACATCACCCTCAACAACCTCATGCAGGCCAGCAGCGGACTCGAATGGAGTGAATCGTACTTCGGCCCCGGGCATTTCCACAACATGTTCATGCACAGCGACGACAAAGGTGGTTATGCAGCGGCGCAAAAGTTGAAGTATCCCATCGGGTCGCAGTGGGAATACTCCAGCGGCACGACCAACATCCTCTCGAAGATTATCCGACAGACCGTGGGAGATGCAAACTACCCGCGCTATGCTTACGAGAACCTGTTCTACAAGCTAGGCATGAAGCACACCATCATCGAACCCGATGCTTCGGGAACATTTGTGGGATCATCGTACGGCTATGCCAGCGCTCGGGATTGGGCGCGCTTCGGACTGCTCTTCCTCAACGACGGAATGTGGAACGGTGAACGCATCCTTCCGGAAGGATGGGCGAAATATTCTTCCACCCCTGCTCCTGCTGCTCCCATTGGGGAATACGGTGCGCAGTTCTGGCTCAATGCCGGCGCGAAGGACAACCCGGCCAACTGCTATCATCCCGGTGTACCCAACGAAGAATACGGCGCCGAGGGATTCGAACAGCAACATGTGTGGTTGATCCCTTCCAAAAAGCTGGTCGTGGTCCGGTTAGGCATAAGCCATCACGGCTTCGACATCGAAGGACTTACCAACAGCGTGATCCAGGCGCTGCCGTAGCGTGGGCCTCTTCCGCTTCAAGCAGTTTTCGGTCAACGACGACCGGTGCACCATGAAGGTGGGTACCGACGCGGTACTTCTGGGTGCCTGGTGTAACGTGCGTCACGCGAAGCGGATCCTGGACATCGGCACCGGCTCCGGCGTGATCGCTTTGATGCTGGCGCAACGCAGCGATGAAGGAACACAGATTGACGCTGTCGAAATCAACGCCGACGATGCAGAGCAGGCACAAGACAATGTCAGCCATTCACCCTGGTCCGGGCGGGTACGTGTGATCCATCAACGCGTTCAGGACCTGATCGCCGATCCATACGACCTGATCGTTTGTAATCCACCGTATTTTTCACAGAGCCTCCTTCCCCCGGATGAAGGTCGCACCCGCGTCAGGCATAGCACAATGCTCACGCATGATGAACTGATCGACGCCGTACGTAGGCTTCTCGACCCTGCCGGACAATTCAGCCTGATACTTCCAACAAAAGAAGCGCAGCAGTTCAGGGAAGAGGCCGAACACGCAGGCTTGCAGCTTCAGCAACTGACGCACTTTCACTCACGAAAGGAAAAGCCACAGGAGCGCTCGCTGATGACCTTTGGCAACATCAAGACCGAAGTTCATGAGGACACCCTGGTGCTTTACGAAGTCGGGTCTGTCAAATCCGCTGCCTATCAGCAACTCACCAGCCCATTCTACCTTTAGGGTTCAGCCAATCATACAAAATGCTTCCCTGATACGGGCAACTTTACGTATTCTTGCGCCCTGATTATTGCCCCGTGTACAGGCTCGCCATCATCCTCATCATTGTCGCTGCACTACCCGCACTGGCGCAGGACCAGGTTCCCGGGCTAGCCATCCAGCGGGCTACGGGCCCGATTACCATCGACGGTGAGATGAACGAACCCGATTGGTCGAAGGCAGAGGTGGCTAAGCACTTCAAACAATATTTTCCCTTCGACTCATCCTATGCCCAGGCACAGACTGAAGTGAGGATGACGTATGATGACGATTATATCTACCTCTACGCCATCATGCACAATACGGGGCCGCGCAAGTATGTGACTCCGTCCCTCCGTCGCGACTTCCGGGGTGAAGCCAACGACAGCTTTGTCGTTTCCTTCGATACGTACATGGACAACACGAATGCGTTCCAGTTTGGTGTGAATCCTTTCGGTGTGCAGCGTGAAGGACTGATTTCCAACGGCGGCAACAACTCCGACGATCTTTCACTCAACTGGGACAACAAGTGGTACTCCTCCGCGCACATCCTCGAAAACAGCTGGGTATGTGAGTTTGCCATACCCTTCAAATCCATCCGATACAAGTCAGGCCTCGGGCAGTGGAACATCAACTTCTACCGCATCGACAGTGATCGGGCCGAGCGGTCGACCTGGACCCCGATTCCGCGCGTATACCCGTTGGTGAGTCTCGCCTTCCTCAGCAAGCTCAATTGGGATAAACCACTGGAGTCGCCAGGGCCCAATGTTTCCCTGATTCCCTACGTCGCCTACCGTGCTACCAAAGACTTTGAAGCCGGACTTCCATCCGTGAGTGAGCCAACGGCTGGCGGGGACGCGAAGATTGCGGTGAGCTCGGCCATGAATCTGGATTTGACCGTGAATCCAGACTTCTCACAAGTGGAAGTGGACCAACAAGTGACAAACCTCGATCGCTTTGAAATCTTCTTTCCGGAGCGGCGACAGTTCTTCCTGGAGAACGCTGACCTCTTTGCCAACTTCGGATCGGAAGGCGCACGTCCTTTCTTCTCCCGGCGCATCGGCGTGGCCCGTGATACGACAACCGGTCAGAATATTCAGAACACCATCTATGCCGGTGCCCGCCTGAGCGGAAAAATTAACAACAACCTGCGCGTGGGGTTGATGACTATGCAGGCGGGTAAAGATGCTTCCATTGCACTGCCCTCCACGAACTACTCGGTCATTTCCGTTCAACAAAAAGTATTCTCCCGCTCCAATGTAAGCTTCATGTTTATCAATAAGCAGGCTGTCTCCGATTCGCTGGGTGGTGAGTTTACGTTTTCACCGACACAGTACAACCGTGTACTGGGAGTGGATTACAACCTCTTGAGCAAAGACAACCGGTGGGCCGGAAAATTGTATTACCACCAATCCTTCGCCGAACAGAAAGAGGACTCCACATTTTCTTCCGGCGGCTTTGTGCGCTACGCAACCAATTTCTTTGAAACCGACTGGTTCTTCCGAAGCGTAGGTGCCCACTACAACCCTGAGGTAGGCTTTGTTCGTCGCACCGACATCGCACAGCTGGCCTCCACCTCATGGTACAACATCTACCCGGATTCACGTTTCATCCAGCGTCACGGCCCTGGCTTCGATTTTGATATGGTGGGCAACGAGAAGTACGGTTTCCTCGACTGGGACGTCAACCTGATGTATCGCTTTCAGTTCAAGAACACCTCCTTCTTCAACATGCGCCTTCGGAAGGAGTACACCTATCTGTTCAATCCCTTCGACCCCAGCGGTACCGGTGGGCTGGAATTGCCAGCCGGGACTTCCTATAGTCCCTACGTGATCATCATGAACTATACTTCGGATGCGAGAAAGAAGTTCTACATGGAACTCAACACCCGGTCCG
>CAYMPU010000061.1:0-10122 GCA_964392375.1 uncultured Ohtaekwangia sp.
CGTCGGTCACGGTCAAGGTCGGCTCGGCACGCCTGATCACCCGGAGCCGCAGGACGGTTCCCTCGTCTTCACCACCCGAAGGTATGTCCCGGATTCCCGCAGGCAAGTTCACACTCAAGACCACGCATGGCGATGACTTCATCCCATATCCGGCCGACAGTGACGAGGCGTTGAGCGTGCCTTCGTTCTACATGGACAAGTTCCCGGTGACCAATGAGCAGTTTCAGAAATTCCTAACCGCCACAAAGTACATTCCTGCCGACACCAGTAATTTTCTTAAACATTGGAAGGGTGGAAAGATACCCAAAGGGCAGGAGCGCTTCCCTGTGGTGTTTGTATCCTGGGAAGACGCGGTGGCCTACGCGACCTGGGCTGGCAAGCGACTGCCGACAGAATTCGAGTGGCAGTACGCTGCTCAAACAGATAAGGGCAACGAGTGGCCATGGAAGCAGTCCAAGCCCGTCACCCGGAAGGAAGAATATGTCACCGAAACACTAACCGTTAAGTCCATCGAAGGGATAAGTAGCCGTAATGCCAACCTGGGTGATGGCCAGGCTTACCCGGTGGGCAAGTACCCGGCGGGAGTCAATCCTTATGGTCTTCAAGACCTGGTAGGGTGTGTATGGCAACTTACCAACGACATTTACGAAAGCGGCAGTTACCGGGGAATCATCCTGAAGGGCGGGAGCTATTTCAAGCCTTCGTCGAGCTGGTGGTATGTCCAGGGAGGCCCCCGGGAGCTTCACTACCGCCAGTATTTACTGCGCGTTTCCCCGGGATTTGAGCGCAATTCGACCGTCGGCTTCCGCTGTGCCGCAGATGCCCCGTAGGGAGGGATCGTTTATTGCTTTGAATAATTATTCATTATCAATACTTTAGCATCCTCTTTCTCATTCAACGGTATAACAAACATTTTTTGCCATGAGAGCTATCTGGAAAGGTCACATTCGGTTTTCCCTGGTCACCATCCCCATTCGCGTTTACAATGCCATTGACTCGGGTCAAACGATCAGTTTCAATCTCCTTTCAAAGGAGGGCCATAATCCCGTGAGCTATGAGAAGAAGGATAAGGTGACGGGTCAACCTCTCCGGCAGGAGGAGATCGTGCGGGGCTACCAGTACGAGCCTGGTCAGTTCGTGATCATCGACGATGAAGACTTCAACAAAGTGAAGCTGAAAAGTACCAAGGTGATCGACATCGAGGGATTTGTAAAATCCACCGAGGTGCACCCGACCCTTTTCGATGCTCCGTATTTCATTGGTCCAGACGGCGATATTGCTGCCAAGACGTATGCTTTGCTTTGCAAGACATTGAAAGAGTCGGGTAAGGTGGGCGTAGGCCGTGTGGTACTCCGTGATCGGGAAACGGTGGTGTTGCTGACCCCAGAGAAGAATGGGATATTGCTGTATAAACTTCGTTATCCGAATGAAGTGAAAAGTATAGGTGAGGTGCCTCAACTCCTTGAAGATGTAAAAGTTGACAAGGAGCAGATCAAGATGGCGAAGATGCTTGTCGATAGCATGTCGAAGCAGTTTGTGGATATCGAGATGAAGGATCACTACCAGGACGCGTTGCGGAGTATGATCCAGCACAAGATTGAAGGCAAGGAGATCATAACGGTAGCCGAAGAGGAGACCGTAGTCGTCGATATCATGACTGCATTGAAAGCCAGTATTGAAAAGGCCAAGAAGCCCATGGAAAAGGCCAAAGGAAAAGCCGCCAAGGAGAAGAAGAAAGTCCAGAAGGAAACCAAGGTCAAGCGCAAGGCCGGATAGGTTGGAGAAGGATTTTGGATGCGGTATCTTTGCGTCATGGCAAAGGTTGTCAAGTTTCCCCTTCAGGCACCTGAAAAGTTCGGCTTCCGTCCCGTGCGGAAGAAGCGGGAATCACCACCCCCAAAAAATGGCCAGCTCAACCTGTTTGCCGGTGCCAAAATCGTAAAACTCAATCAGCTCAGCTCATTTGAAGAGGCGCTCCTCCTCGATGAGAATGATGATAAGGCTGCCAAAGAACGTTATCTCAAAGCCATCCAGCAGGGCGACAGTGTTGCCGATGCCTATTGCAACCTGGGCATCATTGAATCGAAACTCCGTAATTTCCCGAAGGCCATCGACAGCTTTACCCTTTCGTTGAAAGAAGATCCCCGGCATTTCGAGTCGCATTACAATCTTGCCAACCTCTACGCCGAGTTAGGCAATCTGCCGTTGGCGAAAGTTCACTACCAGATGTCCATCAGCATCGAGCCCGATTTCCCCAACAGCTACTTCAACCTGGGCCTAACGCTGGCCATGAATCAGGAAATTGACGAAGCCATCCAGACCCTCCTCGAGTACCGCCGCCTCACCACCGCCGAAGATCACGCCCAGGTAGACGAGCTCATCGCCTACATGACCCGCAGCACGAAGTAGGTGTCCGGCCACCGATTACCGATTACCGTTTACTGTTTACCGTTTACCGTTCACCCCCCACCGCCCACCGCCGATGACTGCCAGTTATCGGAAAACTGTATTGACTCATACAACTTATGCCATCGTCCGACGTTGAAAACAACCGGCGGAAGGTTGGCCGGTATACCTTGAGTGACGTGAGAGGGGCGGTGTGTATTTCGTTAGGCTTTTCATTTTCAAACCCTCATGAGGCTCTGTCGGTATTGTCTTATTGCTCTCCCCATACTGCTGAGCTTGCCAAAGGCGTTTGGTCAGTCCGATTCACTAAGGACGAAACTTGACCCCACAAAATCGTATACAACGGCCCGGCTCACGGGAGAACCACCGAGGATTGACGGTCTGGGCGATGATAAAGCGTGGGAGCAAGTTCCCTGGGGTGGAGGGGACTTCCGGCAGAATTCTCCGGACCCAGGCGCTCCGGGATCGGTGCAGACTCATTTTAAGATTCTCTACGACGCATCCAACCTTTATGTTCTCTTCAAGAATTTGGACCCCGACCCATCCAAGATTGTTAGCCGTATGTCAAGGCGCGATGGCTTTGACGGCGATTGGGTAGAGATCAACATTGACAGCTATGCCGACAAGCGCACAGCCTTTTCGTTTACGAGTTCTGTGTCGGGGGTGAAGAGTGATGAATACTGCTCCAACAATGGCGAGAACTGGGATGCCAGCTGGGACCCGATCTGGTATCTGAAGACCAGCATCAATGCCGAAGGCTGGATGGCTGAATTACGAATTCCGTTGAGTCAGCTGCGGTTTACCAACAAGCCGGAGCACGTTTGGGGCATTCAGATCAACCGTCGTTTCTTCCGCAACCAGGAGCGGTCTCTCTGGCAATACATACCGCCAACGTCGGCCGGATGGGTACACCTCTTCGGTGAACTCAGGGGCATCAAAGGAATCATGCCGCAGAAGCAATTGGAAATACAGCCGTATGTCGTTACCAAAGCCGAGACCTTTCAGAAGGAGGAGGGGAATCCTTTTCGCACCGGCACGTCCAGCGACCTCGCCATGGGCGTAGATGCAAAGATTGGGATCACCAGCGACATCACTCTGGATCTTACGGTGAATCCGGATTTCGGACAGGTAGAAGCTGACCCTTCACAAGTCAACCTGACGGCCTTTGAATTGTTCTTCCGCGAGCAACGACCCTTTTTCATCGAGGGAAACAACACGCTCAACTATCCGTTGTCGGATAACAGCAGTGACAACCTATTCTATTCACGAAGAATCGGCCGGGCACCACAGGGTTCTCCCAATCTGGCAGCCAATGAGTATGCGAAATCCGATTCGCGTACTACCATTCTCGGAGCAGCAAAACTTACAGGTAAGAATCACAAAGGCTTCTCTTGGGGCATTCTGGAATCGGTGACAGCGCCGGAGCGTGCGACCATCGACAGTCTTGGCAAGACGAAGTACCAGACCATCGAGCCGACGACGAACTACTTTGTGGCACGTGCTCAGCAGGATATCAACAAGGGCAACACGATCATTGGCGGAATATTCACGGCAACGAACCGTAATATCGAGGACAAGAACCTGGAGTGGCTGAAAAGCGAAGCCTACTCCGGGGGTATTGATCTGATGCACAGCTGGGCGGAGCGCAAGTATTTTGTAAGCGCGATGGGGTTCTTCAGTTACCTGAAGGGGAGCCCGGAGTCGATGATCGAGACCCAGCGGTCTTCGGAGCGATACTTCCAAAGGCCTGACAACAACCACGCGGATGTGGACAGTACCCGGACGTCGATGCTGGGAACAGGTGGCAATGTCAGCATTGGCAAAAGGAGCGGTAACTTCACCTATACCCTCAAAGGCAGTTGGATATCGCCCCAACTCGACCTGAACGATATTGGGTTCATGCAGCAGACCGATCAGATTCGTCAGTCGTTGTCGATGCAATACCGCGTTGCGCATCCGGTCGGCATTACGAGGTCACAATTTTATAGCGCATGGCAGTCGCAGACGTGGGATTTTGACGGCCGTACACTATGGCGCGACTACGAAGGCAACGCCATTTTTGAGTTCAAGAACTTCTGGGAGTTCGGAACAGGAGTATGGGTAAACGAGTTCAGCGTTTCCAACGCCGACTTGCGCGGAGGGCCATCCCTTCGCTATCCCGGCGGTATCGGCTCGTGGATGTTCATTTCAACGGATAACCGTAAGAAACTACGCGCTTCGATAAACCCCAATATGTTTCGAGGCAATGACGGGTGGTTTCGTAGCGAGAACGTAGAGTTGAATATCGTATATCGTCCAGCGAATGCACTTACGATTTCTGTTATGCCGAGTGTTAACCACAACGTCAACCAAATGCAATATGTATCGACCGAAGATGCATCTGGAGCGCCCCGGTATATCGTCGGCGAAATCGAACAAACAACCTTTCGTGTTTCGGTGCGGGTTACCTATATGATCACTCCCAACTTATCGATTCAGTATTGGGGTCAGCCGTTTGGGACTTCCGGACAATACACCAATTTCAAATACATCACCGATTCCCGTGCGGATAGCTATCAAGACCGATACCTCACGATGCCTGCCGACTGGCTGACGAGCTCTGGCGATCAGTACATCGTGGATGAAGGCAACAACGGCAGCCCTGACTACGCGTTTGGTAAACCGGATTTTAATTTCGGCCAGTTCCGTTCCAACATGGTCCTTCGCTGGGAATATATCCCCGGCTCAACGCTCTTTCTGGTCTGGACTCAGGAAATGAATGGCGCATTCTATAGTCCCGCCGATAAAGTTCATGACCAATACGCTTTCGATTTCAATCAGCAGGCACACAATGTTTTTCTGATGAAGTTTACGTACAGGTTTGTGCTCTGATGCTGGGTACTGGGTACTGGGTACTGGGTGCTGGGTACTGGATACTAGATACTGGTCACCGATCACCGTTCACCGTTTACTGTTTACCGATTACCGCCCACCGCCCTCACAGCGACCAAATGGTCACATAGAACAGTAGCGCCCGGTATGCCTCCAGTGACACGCGAAGTACTCCGATCATTACTACGGTGCGGAGAATGAGCTTTACACCTCGGTCCTGATAGAACGTGCGCCCGGCGCGAAAGATGAAGTAGAGGTTCGTGATCACAAGGATGGTAGTCAGCCCAATTTCGTTGGTCAGGTTGCCAAGGTTGAAGACCCGGACCACCAGCGACAACACGGTGGCATTTACCAGCAGGTTGAAGCAAACGAGTTCCACGGACATCGTGACGTGGTCGGTGAAATAACGGTTGCGTGTCCAGTAGATCAGATTGAGTGGGAGGGAGACGATGATGGCGAATATGATGACGAGCATCTTGGCCAGTCCGGCGGTCTTCTGATCGTAAATCAGTGCGAAGGAGCCTATATCGGTGATGCCCATCTGGGTCATCTTGGCGGCAAGGGGGCCGACAGCATATCTGCCGTGAAAGGAATTCAGTTGGGTGCGGAGACTGGCGCTGAAGAGCTGGATGATGGGGAAGAGGAAGTAGATGAGGTTCAGCAGGAAGAAGAGCGACATCGGTCGCAGGTACTTTACCCTTCGTCCTTCGGCGAACTCAAAGGAAAGAAATCCGGGATTGGCGATCGTTAGCCAGGCCGTCTTGAGAAATTTGGTGTCTGTGAATGTCAGCGCAACAAGGATGCCGTTGAGGAATGTACGGAACGACCGGTCCTGGGGTAGGATGATCTTCTCGCCGCATTGATTGCAGTAGAGTCCCGTGAAAGAATTGCCGCAGCTCTTGCAAAGATGTTCTCCAGTATCTGTCATGGCGATAAGGGGCAAATCTAAGGCTTTCTGCCTTGGGTAGATAAAGGCAGCAGGATCAGCATGTTATATTGGGTTCCTTGTGTAACTCAGGTTATCAGTTTTTAGTGACTCAAATCACGGGTACCGATGAGGGCGATCATTTCCCGGGCAGCTAATATGAGCAACCTTCATAGTGCTAAACCCGAAGAGAACCATGAAAAAGAACCTCATTATTGTCGGTGCCGGCACGGCGGGCACGATGATGGCCAATAAGCTTGATCGCGAATTGGATAAGAACCTGTGGCACATTACGATTATTGATCGCGACGATGTGCACTACTACCAACCCGGATTTCTGTTTATACCCTTTGGCATTTACGAGCCAAAGGACGTGGTGAAAACCCGCCAGGAATTCCTTCCTAAGGATGTCACGTTTGTAATGGATGAAGTGTACACCATCAAAGGCAAGGAAAACCGGATCTTGTTGAACAGTGGCAAGAGTCTGGACTATGATGTACTCATCATTGCCACGGGTGTTGAAACCGTTCCGCAGGAAACCCCCGGCCTGAAAGAAGAGCTGTGGTACAAGGATATTTTTGATTTCTACACCTACGAAGGTGCCGTTAAACTGGCTGACAAGTTGAAAGACTGGCCGGGCGGTACGCTGGTGATCAACCTGGCGGAGACACAAATCAAATGCCCGGTAGCCCCGCTGGAGTTCACCTTTCTGGCCGATTCCTATTTCGAGGAGAAGGGGATGCGTGACAAGGTGACGATCAAGTATGTGACACCGCTGTCCGGAGCCTTCACCAAACCAAAGGCCACCGAGATGCTGAATGGGCTAATGGCAGAGAAGAATATCGAAGTAGTTCCAGACTTCTATTTGGCCAGTGTTGACAACAAGAGAAAAGTCATCACGTCCTACGACGAAAAGGAAGTGGCCTTTGATCTGCTGATTACCATACCGGTGAACAAGGGTGATCAGGTTATTGCCCGCAGCGAAATGGGCGATGAGGATGGGTTGAATTTTGTTCCCACCGACAAGCATACCCTTCAATCCAAGAAGTTCAGCAACATTTTTGTCTTAGGCGATACCACCAACCTGCCGGCTTCCAAAGCTGGTTCTGTGGCTCACTTCGAGGCTGAAATTCTCATCGAGAATATTCTCAGTTTTATCAAGGGTGAACCACTGGCAGCATCTTTTGACGGCCATGCAAACTGCTTTATCGAGACGGGCCACCACGAAGCTGCCCTGATTGACTTCAACTATACCACGGAGCCCCTCCCTGGCAAGTTTCCCTTCGCCGGCGTTGGCCCCATGGATTTACTCAAGTCCACTTGGTCCAATCACCTCGGAAAACTGGCCTTCCGGTGGGTATACTGGCACATGCTGCTTACCGGCAAGAAATTGCCTGTACCCACGCACATGTCGATGACCGGCAAAATCACTGATGAAAAAGAACCCGTTACCGTTTAACCCTTAAATACATACATATGGAAACTACGATCATGAATCAAACACTGGCCACAAGCCCTGAGGGGTACTTGCTGGAAGCCAAACAATGGACGCGCGACTGGGCGTTGGAAGTAGCCAAGACCTACAACCTTGAATTGACCGACAAGCATTGGGAAGTCATCGAATGGCTTCGCAAAAAGCAGGAGGAAGGCGTAGCACTGACCATCCGGAAAGTAGGCAGTTCAGGGATACTCGACATCAAGCAATTCTATGCGCTGTTCCCCGGTGGACCGCTCAAGATCTCCAGCAAGATCGCTGGGATACCCAAACCGGTAAGTTGTATCTAACCCCTAAACACTGCATTATGACAACAACAATGGAACGACCCGTCATGGAGAGCAAGAAGGCTCCTGTGATGAATGAGAATAAGAAAGTGAAAAAGGTCCTTATCATTTGCTCCAAGGGCAAACTGGAGGACGTGTATGCCGCCCTGGTGATGGCCAACGGCGCGCTGATGGATGGCATCGAAGCGAAGATGTTCTTTACCTTCTTTGGTCTGGAAGCCATAACGAAAAAGCATGCGGATCATCTGCACACAGCAACCGTAGGGAACCCCGCCTTTATGCCTTCGGTACCTACCATGGTCTCCGGACTACCAGGATTTGAGGCCTTTGCTTCCTATATGATGAAGAAGGAAATGGACAAACTGGATATGCCCCATGTCACGGAGTTCATCCAGATCATTGAAGCTTCCGGAGGTGAAATCTATGCCTGCAAGCTGGCAGCCGATATGTTCCACCTGAAGAAAGAGGACTTCCTCCCTGAGGTCAAGGATATCATTACAGTTGGCGATATGTATGCGCTGGCTGACGGGGAAGGCACCCAGATTATTTTCATTTAAGGGTTTATCGGGTGCCCGTTTTTAGCAGCCGCCCCGACTTGTCGGGGCGGCTTTCTTTGTACCCTCAAGGGGGTCTTTAATGCCTCCCGGGGCTTGAATTACGACTTTTCGCAAAAATCCATTATCCTCATCATCAATACTTTACTTTAAATAATACTATATAAATAGCTGATCAGTAGGATTATAAGACACGTGGTTATAGTTTAGTATTCAACTAAACGATACGTGTATGCTTACATTTTTTGCTATCGTCGCATTCCTGGTGTTCCAGATAGGGCAGTGTATACTGTTCTTTTACCTCATGGATGCGCGCCGCCACCGCCGCTTGCTCAACAACAAGCTATTCTCCCTTTAAACTAAAAGTATCAACGATCTCATCGGAGATGCGTTTTGGTCGACCACTGGTTGGGTCGAGCAACACCCAGGTACTTTGGGCATAGGCCAGGACCTTATGGTCACTTGCCCGCTGGATGGACACATGCCTAATTTGCCGAGGCCCATTGGGTATATCCACCCAGGTAAAGACTTCCAGTTCGTCACCCACCACGGCAGAAGCCACGTAATCGATTTCATGGCGCAGAACAACCCATCGGCATTGGCTCCGCAAGCTATCGGAGGCCACCGCTATCCAGTGAGCTGCGGCTGCATCCTGAACCCATCCCAGGTAAACCACATTATTCACATGGTCAAGGTCGTCAATGTCAGCCGGGCTTACGGTTAAATTCAGGCAGTAGACAGACCGGTCAGTGGGCGGCAGGGTCATCGCTACCGAACCTTTTTGGCAGCAGCCATAAATCCTTCTTTAACCATTTTACGGAAGCGGGTGGGAGCCAGCCGTTTCCAGAACCATGCCTTTCGTGCCAGTTTAGGGAGCACGATGTAGAGTTCTCCTTTGCCAGCACGGTGAAGAATTTCAACAGCGACTTCATGGGCTTCTATACCTGACCTTACCACGAAGAACTGCGTGGTCTTCTTCACCAGTTCACCACCCCGTACACTTTGGGCTATGTTCGTTCTGAAGTAAGAAGGCTGTATACACGATACCCGCACGTTGAAGTCCATCAGTTCTCCGTAGAGTGTCTCACTAATGGCCACGACGGCCGCCTTGGTCATGTTGTAGGCGCCCATCGTCGGCGCACAACTGATAGCGGCGAAACTAGCGGTATTCAGGATGTGCCCCGATCGTTGCTTCTTGAAGGTGGGAATAAAGTAGTGACACCCGTAAACGACACTGAGCTGGTTTACACGGGTCATCCATTCCCAGTTGTCCAGCGAGTACTCCTCAAATAACCCGCCATCACCTACACCGGCGTTGTTAAACAACAGGTCGATGCCCCCGGCGAATTTTAGAAAGTCGTTGGCTACCTGGAGGTATTGTTCACGGTTGGAAACATCAAGCGTAAACCGCTGCGTCCTGGCCCCCAAGACTTCAAATTCATCGGTAGCCACAGCCAACGCTTCCGGGTTGATATCCGCTACACCCAGTGTCCACCCATCGCGGGCAAGTTCGGTGCACAAAGCTTTACCAAGGCCAGAGGCGGCGCCTGTGACAAAGGCGCGACGGGAGGGGTACTGGGTTGA
>CAYMPU010000062.1:0-9718 GCA_964392375.1 uncultured Ohtaekwangia sp.
TTTCGACTGATTCTAGTTTTTATTGCTCTCACGCATTGCGCAGTTCCTGCGGGTGCGCAGGATATCTATTTGTATCCCTATAAGAAGATAACCGTTGGCACTAAGGAAGTCAACTCCATCTCTTTTTCACAGGTTTCCAAATGGATGGCCGTAGAATCAGGCGGACTCATTAGTATTCGAACAATCGATGACGGCAAGGAGGTGAAATCCATCACCTCCAAGTCGCGCATCGCGATCCATGATTTTATTGATAATGACAAGACCTTCCTTCATCTGGATGTCGCAGGAAAGTTGCACCAAACGAGTATGGACAATTTTTCCATGATGCCCGAGAGCGCGCTGGACAAGGAAGTTAAGATTTCATGCCTTGATCCTAGCTTTCAATATCTCACGTGGATCAACGGAGAAAATGAGGTGCAGATCTATGATATACCGGCAGGAATGACCGCGGGACGGGTGCCTGCGAATTCAGAACTAAAGAAACCCAGGTTCATAGGCTATGATCGTTTTGGACAGCAGTTGGCGGCCATTTCTGATTTGGGTGACGCTTTCACTTATAATCCCTTGAACCAAAAGTTACTACGACAGCTAAAACTTCAAAGCGGTCAGTATGCGAACTCTCGTTCCGTTATTTACTCGGTTGCGGCCAATAGTGGATCGGATCGATTTTTGGTAGGCCTTCAGGAGGTGAACCTCCCTAAAGGAGCCGCCCAAGGAGTGCAGCAGCGACCGGTCAGCCCAACCTCCAGACCCGGTCAGCCGGATGTCTATAATACGTACGGTTTGGAGCGGAGAAACATGATTGTCGTTTACGACTGGGTTTCTGGCGAAGAGACCACCCGTGTTCCGCTACGATATCGCGTTGATGGCATGGCGCTTGGCCCTGGACCCAACCATGTGTCGTATTATTCGAAAGACAGTCGGACCATCAACTTGTTGAATCTCGAAAAGATGGTTGTTGGGAGCAGTGTGGCCGTGGATGAAACACCGACTGCGATTTCACTTTCGGATGATGGAGAATTCCTCGCCGTGGGAACATCAAAAGGAGTTGTCAACGTGTATGAAATCGTCCGAAATGATCCTCCAGAAATCAAGATCCACAAACCTGGTTTGAATCGTGGATTTGGAGACCAGGTTGTATTTGAACCCTCCTTGCACATTGAAGGAACCATTGAGAGCACGGACAAGATTTCAAAGGTTTTTGTGAACGGTGAACCTGCCAACTACAACTTTGGAAAAGATTTTTCCTATGACATCAATCTTTCGCGAGGCAAAAATAAAGTAACCGTTACCGTTCAAAATACCGAGTCTGTAGTTACGGACAAGGACTTCTATATTACCTATGAGCCCAATGCTACGCCTGCCCAAGGGACAGCATCCGGGGGCCCACTAAAATTTCATGGCAAGCGCCTTGCCCTGGTGATTGGCAATGCGGAGTATGCAAGCGCTGCGAAGCTGAAAAACACCCGAAATGATGCAACCAGTATGGCTACTGAGCTTCAGGGGATGGGTTTCGAGGTAATGAAAGTGCTGGACGGCACCTATGAGCAGATGAAAAATGCGATCTATGCCTTTGGCGATCAGGCCCAGTCTGTTGACGTTTCAGTCTTTTTTTACGCTGGTCACGGGCTCGAGGTAGATGGTACAAACTATCTGGTCCCCATTGATGCCAATATTCAGTCGGCATTGGACGTGAAGCAGAAAGCTATTCCCTTGACCGGGGTGATTCGCACCATGGAATTCGCCAACGATGAAGGGTTGAATATGATCATCCTGGATGCGTGCCGAAACAACCCTTTTCCCACAGGAAAGCGCAGCGGTGGTTCGGGGCTTGCCCGGGTGCAGGCACCCAGTGGAACACTCATTGCCTATTCGACAGACCCAGGGTCAGTAGCGTCTGATGGCGATGCGGCCAATGGCTTGTACACAGGTGAACTGGTCAAGCAGTTACGCATCTCCCAACGCATTGAGGATGTGTTCATGAATACGCGGAATGCCGTCGAAAAAGTCTCAAATGGAAATCAGCGACCATGGGAAGAGGCCAGATTGAAGGGTGTTTTTTACCTTCGTTAGGAAAACCATGGAACCTAAAACCATTTTTTTCGTATCCTTGTAATCATAACAAGGTATCACGCCTATGAAGTTGTTCATCTGATTCAACCCCAGCCGACGCTGCGTTGAATCCCTTTGGCCTCCAAGCCAAATCGAAGCCGCCCTTTCGCGGTGTTGAATTTCATTTTATACCTTTAACAACTTCGTATGCATTTACTACGCAAAGCGTCATCCTTATATTCTCTTTTCAAGCAGGCCCTCCTCGGCACAGAACAGAACTTTACCGAAGGCAGTATCAATAGAGCCATTTTTCTCCTGTCCATCCCCATGATTCTGGAGATGGCGATGGAGTCACTCCTGGCTGTGGTCGATATTTTCTTCATCAGCCGGCTCAACGATAACAATGCGGTGACGGCGGTAGGTCTTACCGAGTCCGTCATCGCCATCGTTTATTCGCTAGCCATGGGACTTGGCATGGCGGCTACTGCTATGGTGGCCCGCAGGGTTGGTGAACAGGACAAGCCCGGTGCGGCCATTGCAGCCGTTAATGCGATGTACATCGGTGCGGTGATCTCTGTGCTCATTACGATAGTCGGACTCTTCTTTCACCTCGACATTCTCCGGCTGATGGGAGCAAGTGAGGCTGTAATCGCGGTAGGCTCCGGCTATACGTGGTGGATGCTCACAGGCAATTTCACCATTGTTGCCCTGTTCCTGGTCAATGCCATTTTCCGGGGAGCTGGAAATGCTGCAATCGCCATGCAGTCGCTGTGGATCGCCAATATCCTTAACATGATCCTCGATCCCATTCTGATCTTCGGGTGGGGGCCGATACCGGCTTATGGAGTGGAGGGCGCGGCCATTGCGACCAACATTGGGCGCGGTGCGGGTGTGCTGTATCAGGTGTTCTTCTTGCTGGGCAGCCGTGGGATCATCCAGATCCACAAAGAGAATCTTGTTATTGATTATTCCGTCATTGCCCGACTGATCAAAGTGGCCTCTGGCAACGTAGGGCAGTTCCTGATTTCAACAGCGAGCTGGTTGTTCCTCGCGCGCATCGTTGTGAATTTTGGAAGCGGAGCCTTTGCCGGCTACCAGATTGCGATACGTGTCATCATCTTCACCATTCTTCCTTCCTGGGGTATGGCCAATGCGGCGGCGACACTGGTCGGTCAGAACCTCGGTGCCAACAAGCCAGAGCGCGCCGAAGCATCGGTTTGGAAAGCGGGATTTCTGAACATGGTGTTCCTCGGACTCATCTCCATCGTTTTCTACTTTGTGTCCGAGCCGATCATGCGGATATTTTCTGCAGACCCTGAAGTGGTGAAGTACGGCACGCAATGTCTCCGCATCGTCGCCTTTGGGTATGTGTTCTACGGCTATGGCATGGTGATCGTACAGGCTTTCAACGGTGCCGGCGACAGCCGTACGCCCACGATCCTGAACTTTTTCTGCTATTGGCTTTTCCAGATTCCACTGGCCTATGTCTTGTCCATGAAAGTCGGGCTCGGTGCCCCCGGAGCATTCTGGGCCATTGCTATTGCGGAATCCGTGATCGCAGTAATAGCGATACTCTTGTTCCGACGAGGGACATGGAAGCAAGTGAAGATTTAAAAGCTATTGGCTTTTGGGTATTGGCTATTGGTAACTGCAACTAGGGCTAGATGGATTTCCCTGTTAGACCTGGATGGTTTCGGCACCGCTCACCGCTCACCGTTTACTGTTTACCGCTTTCAGGTTTCCTAAACGCTGCCTTCGCCGCGCGCTCCAGCTCCTCGCCGGCGCGCTTCAGCGCGTCTTCAACTTCTTTCCAGCGGTCTTTATTTTCGGCCTCTGACTTGAGTTTTTCGGCTGCGGCTTTCAATTCATCGAATTTCTTGCGGGCATCGGCCTCCATGCGGGTGCTGGCCTCACGTGCTTCGCCGTAGAACTGGTCCAGTTTCTTCCCAAAATCCTTGAGAAGTTTCTCTGCTTTTCCTTCTTCGTTGGTTTCCATAATGTCACCGATTGGTATTGATTCCCTAAATTACAGACTTTAAACGAATCGTATGGAAAAAGGTGTCGAAGAGGATCCGCTCGACCGCATCCGGCAGTTGCTGGAGTACAAGTCGACGGCAAAACAGGTAACCTACAAGAAACTCTTGACCGCTTTCGATTCGCTGGCGCAGGAGTCGAAGCGTGTGGTCACTGAGCTGAAGAAGAGGGTTAAACCCGGCGATGATGATGTGACCATCGAATTTACCCGGGTGAACGCACATGAGTTTCAAGTCAAGCTCGCAGCGGACCTCATCATCTTTGTCTTGCATACAAATATTGTCACCTTCGACGATGAACACGACGTGATGAAGGATCCCTACATCCGTTCAGCAGACATCAACCGGTATTTCGGTCAGATCATGATTTACAATTTCATGTCCGATTCTTTGCAGTTCCACCGTATCAACGATCCCGGCTATTTGCTGGCGCGTTTGTTGATCAATCACGATGGCCGTTATATCATTGAAGGCGAAGGTAAGCTGGGCGTTGTGTTTAGCCACATCTCTGACGCCCCGATTACGGAGGCTGACCTAAACATCCTGGTTAAGCTGGCTCTTACGCTGGCCATTGAGAACGACCTGATGGCACCACCGTACCCTCAGGTGAAGTTCATCACCCTTCATCAGAAGATTGAGAAGACCCAGGAACTCGGCGCCGGCCAGAAGATTGGATTCCGCATGAGCTACCAGGGAAAGCTTGACGGCTAGAAAATCAGTCGACCTTCCTTCATCCCGTGACGCAATTGTTCTAATTTTGAGTCATTGTCATCATCGCGGAACTGTTGAACCTTAAACTGTTGAACTGTCGAACCTTGAACCTTGAAAAGACCATATTCCGCCTGGCGCGTCAATACCGCATCGTCATTCTTGCGGCAATCATTCTGTTTTCGGGTGCCTGCGCTTCTAACAAACACAAGCCTCATAAGAAGCTAAAACCGGGAAAACCCATTCCGTGCCCGATGAAGGACTGCTGATCCATGCGCAAGATCATCATCGCCATTGACGGCTATTCTGCGTGTGGCAAGAGTACCACAGCCAAAGAGACGGCCCGCATCCTGGGCTACCGTTACATCGACACCGGTGCCATGTACCGTGCCGTTACGTTGTATTTCCTTGATCATCATGTTTCACTAACGAATCCCAAAGAAGTTGCCAAAGCGCTTGGTCAGATTCAGATCACCTTCCGTGTCAACAAGGCAGGACTGTCGGAGACGTATCTTAACGGGCTCAACGTAGAAAAGGAGATCCGCGACATGCGTGTATCGGAGTCGGTCAGTCAGGTGAGCGCCATACCGGCTGTCCGTCACGACATGGTAGAGCAGCAGCGCCGCATGGGGAAGGATCGCGCCGTGGTCATGGATGGTCGCGATATCGGAACCGTAGTATTTCCGGATGCGGAATTGAAACTATTCATGGGTGCTGATATTCTCATCCGAGCGTTCCGGAGGCAGAAGGAACTGCTCAGTCGCGATGAAATGGTTGATATCGACACCATTATCGACAACCTTCTGAAGCGCGACGAAATTGACAGTACGCGAAAGGAGAGCCCCCTGCGAAAGGCAGATGATGCAATGGAGTTGGATACGACCTACATAACAGTGGCGGAACAGGTGGATGAGGTTGTTCGCCTTGCCCTTGCCCGCATCTTGCGTCGCCGCAAGTAGGCATCACCGCCGTTGGTCAAAAAGAGTCAAAAAACCCCAAAAAAAGGTTGCAGGGAGTGGATAATTACTAATTTTGCCATGGCCTAAAAAACCCTATTCCTTTATCTGCATCCATGGGCAAATTTATCCGTCTCAAGAAGGGATTTACGATCAATCTGGCTGGCAAAGCGTCTCCCAAAATCGGAGAAATTGCGGCCGCCGAAACCGTAGCCATCAAGCCGTCTGATTTTCAGGGCGTCTATATCCCCAAGCTCCTTGTTAAAGAGGGTGATACCGTCAAAGCGGGCACCCCCTTGTTCCACGACAAGAAACTCGAAAACGTTCAGTTCACATCGCCGGTCAGCGGCGAGGTTGTCCGCATCACCCGTGGTGAAAAGCGCAAGCTCATTGAGGTGGTGGTGAAAGCCGATAAGGCGACCGAGTACCATCCCTTTTCGAAGTATTCCGTATCTGAAATCGCCAACCTGTCGGCCGACACCATCAAATCGCAGATGCTTGCCTCGGGAGTATGGACCAATCTCGTGCAGCGCCCGTTCGGTGTTCTCGCGGAGCCTACGGCGGTACCCAAAGCCATTCATATTTCCGGTTTTGATTCTTCACCACTTGCTCCGGAGTACAGCATCTTATTCAAAGGTCAAGATCATTTCTTCCAGACGGGCATCGATATCCTGAAGAAATTGACGCCCGGACTGGTTCACGTAAACATTCATACCGGCAGCGATCTCTCGACCGTGTTCTCGCAGGCGAAAGGCGCTGAGGTAAACAAGTTTTCGGGCCCTCATCCGGTTGGTTGTGTCGGTGTGCAGATTCACCACATTGACCCCATCAATAAAGGTGATGTCGTTTGGACGATCAATCCTTTTGGTGTCGTCCAGATCGGAAAACTTTTCCTCCAGGGAATCTACGACGCATCCAAGCTGGTGGCCATCACCGGTTCAGAGGTGAAAAACCCTCAGTATGTTCGTACGGTGACGGGAGCTTCTGTAAAGAGCCTGATAAGCAATAATCTTAATTCCGATAACGTGCGCGTCATTTCCGGAAACCCGCTGACGGGTACTCGCGTGGACAAAGACGGCCATCTCGGATTTTATGATCACCAGATCACCGTCCTGCCCGAAGGAAACTATCATGAGTTTGTGGGATGGATCATGCCCGGCGCCAACAAGCTGAGCTTTCAGCGGGCCTGGGGGTTGTTCTCGTTCCTAACACCCAGCCGTGAATACAAAGTAGACACCAATACCCATGGCGAGCCGCGTGCTCTTGTGCAGACAGGGGTGTTCGAGCAGTTGGTGCCTATGGATATCCTGCCCGGCCACCTGCTCAAAAGCATCCTCGCGGAGGATATCGATGAGATGGAGGCCCTGGGCATCTATGAAGTTGTAGAGGAAGACCTTGCGTTGTGTGAATTTGCCGATGTATCGAAACATAATGTTCAGGAGATCCTTCGGGATGGACTGGAATTGATCCGCTTGAGCTAAACGACCTATGAAGTTTCTGAGAAATCAGCTTGACTCGGTCAAGCATCATTTTGAAAAGGGAGGAAAGTGGGAGAAGTATTTCTTTGCCTACGAAGCGTTTGATACGTTCCTGTTTTCACCCAATACCACGACAGACGCGAAAGGCGCACAGATCCGTGACGCCATCGACCTGAAGCGCCTGATGATGACGGTGATCATTGCGATGACGCCTTGCCTGATCTTCGGCATGTGGAACGTGGGTCACCAGCATTTTCTGGCTACGGGTCAAACCGGAACCTTTGCCGATGAGATAATCATTGGTCTTTTCAAGAGTGTGCCGATCATCATTGTATCCTACGGCGTAGGACTCGGTATCGAATTTATCTTCTCCACCATTCGCCGCCACCCGGTGAATGAAGGTTTCCTCGTTACGGGGATGCTCATTCCTTTGGTCATGCCTCCGGATATACCGCTTTGGCAAGTAGCCGTGGCTACCGCTTTTGCGGTGATCATTGGAAAAGAGGCTTTTGGCGGAACGGGTATGAACGTGGTGAACATTGCGTTGACCGCCCGTGCGTTCTTGTATTTTGCTTACCCCTCTCAGATTTCCGGAGAGGTGTGGACGTTCCTCGGTGAGGGTACCAAGACCGTTGCAGGATATTCGGGAGCCACGCCACTCGCTGTTGCGGCAGCAAGTACTGGAAACGTTACGGCAGACTTAAGTAACTTCGGTGCAGGATGGGCCGATGGGATCTACAGCTTTTGGAATATGTTCCTTGGGGTAATTCCTGGATGCATTGGTGAAACATCAACGCTCATGTGCCTGATCGGCGCCTTTATCCTGGTGGCCACAGGTACCGGCAGCTGGAAGATCATCGTCAGTGTATTTGCAGGCGCATGGGGTATGGGTTTATTGCTCAATGCTCTTGGCACATCTCCTTTTACCCAAGTCCCGGCACATTATCATCTGGTCATGGGCGGGCTGGCCTTTGGCGCAGTCTTTATGGCCACAGACCCGGTAACAGCCGCGCAGACGGAGACCGGAAAATGGTTTTATGGATTATTCATTGGTATGTTCACCGTGCTGATCCGCGTGTTCAACCCGGCATACCCGGAAGGCATCATGCTGGCGATACTGCTGATGAATGTGTTCGCCCCGCTGATCGATTATTTTGTAGTGAGTGCAAACAAAAAAAGAAGAATACAACGTGCGACAGTCTAATACCTACATCATTCTTTACGCTGCTGCGATCACGGTCGTGTGCGGCGGCCTGCTGGCTTTCGCTTCCGTCAGCCTCAAGCCCATGCAGGATGCGAATATCGCCATGGAGAAAAAGGAAAACATCCTCTCGTCCGTGCTGACTTTAAAAGAAGGTGACGATATCAATGCGCTGTATGAGAAGCAGGTTAAGGGATTTGTTCTGGATTACAATGGGAATATAAAGGAGGGGATAACCCCGGAGGATGTTGATCTGGCTAAGGAATACAAGAAGGTGCCCGCGGACCGAATGCTTCCCGTGTATGAGTTCAGGAGTGCGGAAGATTCAACAAAAGTGGAATATGCGGTCATGCCGGTTTATGGATATGGCCTTTGGAACAATATCTGGGGTTTCGTAGCGGTGAAGTCTGACTTCTCGACCATTCAGGGTGTGAAATTTGATCATTCCAGTGAAACGCCGGGTCTGGGCGCACGGATCAAGTCTGATGATATCCAGGATCGCTACAAAGGGAAAATGATTTTTGACAAAGGCGTATTGGCATCGGTGATGATGCAGAAGGGCGAGGGCGCAGATTACGGGCAGGATCCTCATAAAGTGGATGGTATGTCGGGTGCTACACTCACCGGCAAAGGAGTCAATAACATGCTGAAGGAGTATATGGCATGCTATGAGAGTTATCTGAAGAAGAAAGCAGGCGTAAATCAATAAGATCATGAGCGAAGCGACAGCTGTTGTGGAAGAGGTAAAGGAGAAGAAGGCAGAGCCACTCCTTTCCAAGAAGAACAGAAAACTGGTTTCCAACCCGCTGGATATCGATAATCCGGTTACGGTACAAGTACTGGGTATTTGCTCAGCCCTTGCGGTGACTACGCAAATGAAGCCGGCGTTTGTTATGGCTCTCGGCCTGACCATCGTAACGGCAAGTTCGAACGTGGCGATTTCCTTGCTGCGCAATACGATTCCTTCCCGAATTCGTATCATCGTTCAGCTGGCCGTGGTATCACTATGGGTTATCCTGGTGGATCAGGTCCTTAAGGCCTACGTGTACGACGTTTCAAAACAGCTTTCGGTTTTTGTAGGCTTGATCATCACCAACTGCATCGTGATGGGTCGGCTTGAGGCATTCGCTATGGGCAACAAACCCTGGCCATCGTTTCTCGATGGTATCGGTAATGGATTGGGTTATGGCCTTATCCTGATGACCATAGCCTTCGTCAGAGAATTGTTCGGCGGCGGATCACTGTTTGGATACAAAGTATTTGCTGAGCTTGGCATTCCTTATCAGGGCA
>CAYMPU010000063.1:0-61675 GCA_964392375.1 uncultured Ohtaekwangia sp.
AAACCATAATCTAGTATACCCCTAGCCTTTAGCAGCGATATGAAAAAGAACATCAGCATCAACATCAGCGGCATCATCTTTCACATCGAGGAAGATGGATACGATATCCTGCGCAAGTACTTGGACTCCGTCAACAGGTATTTCGCGTCCTTTGAAGACAGTGCCGAAATTCTCGCCGATATCGAGGGTCGCATTGCGGAGATCTTTCTGGCCAGGCTGAATGAGGGGAAGCAGGTGATCACCGCCGAGGACGTCTCTGCACTGATCGCCACCATGGGTAGCGTGAGTGACTTCAAAGCGGCGGAAGAAGAAGAGACCACCGCTGGGGATGCTACCCGCGAATCCAAACAACAACACCAGCAACAAACACCTCCTCCCTACACAGCGCCACGCCGACTATTCCGCGACGAAAAGCGCAAAATATTGGGTGGTGTATGCGCTGGCCTGGGACACTATTTCAACATCGACCCGGTGTGGCCGCGCCTTTTGCTTGCCCTATTGACGCTGGGTACTTCTGGTGTGTTCCTCCTCATCTACATCGTGATGTGGATCGTATTGCCTGTGGCTGAACTGGAAGAAACCAGTGTGAAGAAGATGTACCGCGACCCGGACAAAAAGGTCCTTGGCGGTGTTGCCTCGGGTATTGCCGCTTTCTTCAACGGCGATCTCGCCCTGATTCGGTTCCTGTTTGTCATCATGGCCTTCCTCGGATTCGGTATCGTGATCTATATCGTACTCTGGATCGTTCTGCCCGAAGCCAAGACCATCACCGAAAAAATGGAAATGCAGGGGGAGCCCGTCACGCTTTCCAACATTGAGTCTTCTGTGAAGAAAGGTCTCAATGAACGGGAAGCCACAGAAGAGAGCATGCTCACCAAGATCATCCTCTTCCCTTTCCGGGTCATCGCTGCCATATTCAATGCGCTGGCCCCTGTTTTGAAAACCATCGTAGATGTAATCCGCGTAGCCATCGGCATCGTGATCTCGCTCACCGGCTTCCTGATGATCATTGCTTTCCTCCTGGCGTTTGGAATCATCGCCGGAGTGATGTCGCCTCCCGATTGGCACATGTTTGGCGATGGATTTTTTTCCACACCCAACATTCCGCTCAACGCGATCCGCAACAGCCTGCCTTCGTGGATGATGGTAGCCGCCTTCTTCACCGTACTCATTCCTTCCCTGTTTGCCATTCTCCTGGGAAGTTCCATCATCGCCCGCCGCATTGTCTTCAATGCAACGGCCGGCTGGTCACTATTCGTCATCTTCTTTGTCTCCGTCGGTATTCTGAGCTTCAGCCTGCCACAGTTCATATTCGGATTTAAAGAAGAAGGTGAGTATCGCACCGAAAAGACCTTTGGGGTTGACGGAAAAATGCCCATCCTGAGAATCAATGAAACCGGTATGGACGACTACAATGTCACGTCGCTATACCTCCGCGGTCACGAAGGCACCAATATCCGCGTCGTCGAACGCTTTGAGGCGCAGGGCTCATCCCGCAAAGTGGCGTCAGAAAACGCGCAGATGGTCAGCTACCAGGTGGCGCAGTCCGACAGCGTTATCACCTTCGACTCCAACATCACGTTCCTTCCGGATGCCCGCTTTCGTGCGCAGCGACTGGATCTGGATGTCTATGTACCCTACGATCAACCCATCGTGATTGAAGGCGGCTTATGGCGCATCATCGACAACAATGCCCTCCACGACTTTTGGCATCAGAATGAAACGCACACCGTGCGCCTGACCAAAGATGGCCTTGAGTGCGTGGATTGCCTGCAGCGGGCGCATGAAGCACCACTGAATATCCAGGATCAATTTGGTCTTAGCGAATTCACGTCCATTGATATGCAGGGTCTTTTTGACGCCCGTATCGAGAAGGGTGAAAACTTTGCCGTGGAAATCGACGGGCCCGAAAAGGAGAAATCGCGGTATGAAGTATACGTCAACGGACAGACGCTAGTCATTGACTACAAAGACAACCGTAAGTTCTTCTGGAAGCGGGATCTCCGGGGCGACAATGAAGTGAAGATACGAATCATCATGCCCGAACTCCGGGACCTGGAGATCACCGGCGCCGGCAAACTGCACATCAAGGGGTTTGACGAACAAGAAATTGATATTAAATGTACCGGCGCTGTCATGGGTAGCGGGGACTTCTCTGCCGATCGGCTGAATATTGAGCTCACCGGAGCTTCTTTCCTCGAACTAAACGGTCGTGGACGGTTCATGGATGCCGATATCACGGGTGCCTCGGGCCTAAGGGCCTATAGCTACGAGGTGGCGCACTGCGTTGTTGAGGCACACGGTGCATCGATGGCGCGTGTTAATGTTTCCGAGACACTTGAAATCAAGAAAGGCATTGCCAGCAGTGTCTCACACCGTGGCGACGCCGAGGTCATCAAACGATAGGCGACGGATTCATCAATTTATACTATCTTCAAGGGATGGACAGTCAACGACTTCCGTCCCTTGATTTTTTCAGGGGAGCCACCGTTATCGCAATGATCACGGTGAACAACCCAGGGACATGGGAATCTGTCTATGCCCCGTTGCGCCACGCTGCATGGAACGGATGCACCCCCACCGACCTGATCTTTCCCTTCTTCCTCTTCATCGTAGGTGTGTCCATTCACTTTGCCTACCGCCACCGGAAGGAAGAGGGACTCACCAGGAAGAATTTCGTAAAGATCACCAAGCGCTCAATCATCATCTTCATGCTCGGCATTCTTCTCGCCTGGTTTACACTCCCACCCGAGCGAATGATTGACGTCGAACGTCTTTCTACGTTACGGATACCCGGCGTTCTACAACGGATCGGCGTCGTTTTCTTTTTCTGCTCCCTGATCTACCTTACCACCGGCTGGCTTACCCACATTCGACTCGGCGCCACCTTATTGATCGGGTACTATCTCCTCATGACTCTGGTACCCGTTCCCGGCTTCGGTCCAGCCAACCTCGAACCGGGTACCAACCTTGCTGCCTGGACCGATCGGTTGTTCCTCGATGGGCATCTTTGGTCGCAGTCGAAGACGTGGGATCCGGAGGGGATTCTCAGCACACTACCGGCCATCGCAACGGGAATCCTGGGCATGCTCACCGGTCAACTTTTTGACAGAATCAAAAATCCCACAGAACGCGTTACCTGGATCTTTTTATTTGGAATGTTTCTTATCCTTGCCGGCTTGGCGTGGGACATGGCCTTTCCGATCAATAAATCGCTATGGACCAGCAGCTACGTACTGTACAGTGGGGGATGGGCGATGCAGACCCTTGCCGCAAGTCACTGGTTAATTGACATCCGCAGCTACCAGTCATGGACAAAACCATTTCTTTATTTCGGGATGAATGCCATTTTTGCATTTGTTGCTTCGGGCGTAGTGGCAAAAATTTTGCTTCGCACCCAATGGACAACCGATTCTGGAGATGTTGAGTCACTATGGAACTACCTTTACGTGCACGGCTATGGCAGTTGGATGGAACCCCGGTTGGGATCGTTGGCGTTTGCCCTCACCCTGGTGTTCATCTTCTTTCTTATTCTACGCTGGATGTACCAGCGGAAGGTTTTTATCAAAGTGTGACCTCCTGGCAAAAATGATCTGGCCGACCGTATGAGACTTGCACTTCCCCTCCTGCTCACCTTGCTATCCTTTACCAGTTTCGCGCAGAAGCAGGGACTACAGGGACAAGTCTTCTGGGTATCTGGCAACCAAATGCCAGGACCCGAGGCTGTTCTTTCTCCCAATCAGGGAGCTGTGCGGGAGGTGCTGATCTATGATCTCACCAATACGGCAGACGCTACCCAGGTTGGTCCCTTCTTCCGGGACATCAAGACCCGGCTAGTCGCAACCACCCAATCCAAACCTGACGGCACCTTTAAGATCAAACTGCCCGTGGGGACCTACTCCGTTTTCACCAAAGAACGCAATGGGCTTTACGCCAACCTGTTTGACGGGAAGGGCTTTATCAACCCTGTGACCATCAAGGCGGGTCAGTACGCCTGGAAGACCATCACCATCGATTACGAAGCGGCCTATTAAGAGGCATTTTCGGCACCCAAACGGGGCATTTTCACGTATACACACGCTGCTACCATTTTCATTGCAGGCCATGCAACCTCCGGCACGAGGTTGGCATCTTATTCACGAATCGAAGAAATGCATTTTCAGATTTATCGCGCTCGCGAAACGGAATTGATCGAGTCCTGCCGCCGGAATAACCGGGCGGCGCAAAAGGCCTTGTACGAACGGCTGGCACCCAAGATGTTGTCCGTTTGCCGCCGATACGTACGCGACCGGATGGAAGCGGAGGATATCCTGGTGATCTCGTTTACCAAAGTCTTCGAGCGACTCAACCAATTCAAAGGCGACGGCAGCTTTGAGGGATGGGTTCGGAGGATTGTGGTGAATGAGTCACTGACCTACCTGCGCAAGAACAAGACCATGTATCTGGAAACAGACCTGGAAACGGCCGACCGTGAATCCGATCTCCAGATACTTGACACCGACCTGGAGGCCGAGGATCTGATGAAGCTGATCCACGAGCTTCCAGCCGGATACCGGATGGTCTTCAACATGTACGCCATCGACGGTTTCTCACACAAAGAAATCGCCGAGCAGATCGGAATCACCGAGAGCACATCCAAGTCGCAGCTCAGCCGCGCCCGGGTGCACTTGCAAAACCGACTGCAGAGTATGGAAAAGAGTATCGCTAAACAGCACGCAACATGAACAAGCTGGACAAGATTTTTGACGAAAGGCTTTCGAATCACTCCACCACGCCCACCGCGGCCGCATGGGATCGGATCGAAGCGGGACTGTCAAAAAAAAATAGCGGTATAGCGTGGATGCGATGGGCTGCCGTCCTTGTACCCGCCACGGTTGTCGCTGCACTCTGGCTTAACAAGCCCGTCGAAACGCCCACCATGGCGCAGGTGCCCGCGAAAGTTGAAGTACAACCCAGTGTAACTGTCCCGGCTCCTACTGTAGCACCAATGGCTGAGGTCGTGGCGAAACCCATCAAGTCAGCAATGACCGCAACGGTGGTGACGCCTAACCATCAGCATCCAACGCCTTCCGTTACGACGGAACCAGAACTGGCTGCACTGCAACCCGAGGCTATGGCGATCGAAGATGTAACCATAGAACCCGTGGAGATGGTCATCGAAGCACCTGAGAAAACCACAGAAGTACAGAAGCCCATCGTACTGGTGTATAGGCTGGAGCGTGTAGTCACACCCGTCGCGGAGGCCGAAAAGCCATCGACATTTGAACGCGCTGTGGAATTTGCCAGAACCGTAAAACATAGTGATCCGATCGGTGATTTCAGGGGAATGAAGGATGAACTCTTTGCCCTGGACCTTCGGAAGAAATCAACAAAAAAGAATTGACTCATGAAATCCACCCATAAAATCTTATCGATTGCTATTCTTATGCTTGCCGTATCGGCAGCTTCCTTCGCCCAGCCCGCAGATACCCTCGTGGTGCGCGTTGGCAAGGAGTCTAAAGTGATTTTCTCCATCAAGGACAAACAGGACCTCGAGACGCTGAAGCATTACAACTTTCAGGCGCTCATGGACGACATGCTGAAAAAACTTGAGCAGCGGGATACAAGCTCCATAACCAAATCGTCGTCCGAATATCTGAAGGACACAACACAGCAGACGGTACTGACTCCAGCCCCCGAAGACACCTGGATCCGGGACCGCAACCAACGCGATGACGACTGGGCAGATGATTATCGCAGTGAACGGAAACGCAAAGACCGCTATTCCCGCAAGATGTATCACTCGTTCAATATTGATCTGGGAATGAACAACTACCTGGAGAACGGTAGCTTCCCGGATGGTGCCAACCAGCTCTACACCGTGAAACCCTGGGGTTCGTGGTATGTCGGGTTAACATCTACGCTGCGCACCAAAGTGACGGGCAAATTCTTCATCGAATGGGGCGCTGGCGTGACATGGTACAATTTCAAGTTCAACAACTTCAAAACAGGCATCACCAAGGATGATAACGGCGTGATCTTCTATGAAAATCCAAGAACGGATGTAGAATTCACAAAGAGCAAGCTGACGGTCTGCTATGTCAACCTATCCATGGTACCGATGTTTGACTTTGGGGGCTATAGCCGTAAGCCGATGGTCTTTAATGGCGACCGCCTTAATTTTGACAGGCGTGGATCATTCCGGATTGGCGTAGGACCTTATGTAGGCTACCGCCTCGACAGCTATACCAAGCAAGTATGGGAAGAGGGTGGCGACAAGCAGAAGTCGCATTACCACGACAACTACTACCTGAACAACGTGCGGTATGGCCTGCGGGCGCAAATCGGCTTCCGCGATACCGACATCTTTTTTAACTATGACATGAATGAGTTGTTCATCGAAAATAAAGGCCCAAAGCTCAACGCGTTCAGCTTTGGGATAACCCTCTAAGTCAGTAGCGATCCACGACCGACTAGGTCCTGCGCGATTTCCGGGGAAGATCCTGGTTGTGCAGCACCAGGTCGCGGTCGGTACCGCGAAGTTTGAAGTCCAGACAAAAACGGGCGGGACTGGGCCACTGCGCCAGCAACGCCAGGAGCATGACAATAAAGAACCCGGTAAAGTAGGGACTGTGAGTCATGTAGTATCCGACCGCCATCATCAGCGAGCCTGCAGCGTAGGCTCCGTTACGGATGACGACAAGTACAAAGTAGCCATCCATCTTCCTCGAAAGTTCTGAAATCCCCCGAAGTCGATTTATCCGAATACTCCAGAGCCAGTGAACGATCGTTAGGCCAATGAGTACAACAACACCCAATGAAGCCAACAGCGTCAGTTGTTGACCGGGATCATAGATCGACGCGAAGGTATCCAGTGTAGAGAAATGCAAAATTACAAACACCATGACGGGCATCAGTAGGAGGATGAACCCGATAGTGTTAATTTTGTAGAAGAATTCCTTGACAGAAAGAAAGTTCATGGTGTAATTAACCTGTCCAAGGTAGCAAGATAAGCAGATGGAAACGATTGCAACCCTATCCCGCAAAGAGCAAGTGATCCGCCACGCTGCGGAACTCTTCCGCGAGAAGGGCTACGCCGCGTCCTCCATGCGTGATTTGGCCCAAAAGATGGGCATCGAGGCAGCCAGCCTGTATTCCCATATAAAGTCCAAAGAGGAAATTCTCCAGCACCTGTGTTTCGATATGGCTGCTGAATTCCGCAAGTCACTGGATGAGGTGGAAAAACAAAAAGGACCTGCCAGCGAAAAGCTACGCAACGGTATTGTTGGTCACATCAAGGTGATGGCCAAAGACCTCACGGCCTCAGCCGTCTTTATGAATGAGCATCGCCACCTGAGCCAGCCACACCTGCGCGAGTTTCTTTTGCTCCGCATTAATTACATCAACCGCTTCAAGGAGATCATCGAAGAAGGCATCCGCACCGGTGAGTTCAAAGAGTCTATCGACAAGAAACTGGCGGTGATGACTTTGTTCTCCTCCCTTAACTGGATGCCACAGTGGTACGATCCGCACAGCAACATCGTCCCTGCCGACCTCGGTCAGCAGCTTTCCGATATGCTCGTCAACGGCCTCAAGCGCTAAGTGCCCCTTACCATAACGGGTATTTCTCTATAAACTTTTTTTGAGATATTTAGGGATCGGTCATCCACCCATCCCGCATGAGCCATTCACCTTCCCTTTCCTCCCTTGCCTTTCGCAGCGCGTTGGTTGCCTCGCTGGGTGGATTCCTTTTCGGTTTTGATACCGCGGTAATATCCGGAGTCGAGAAATCCATCCAGGTGCTTTGGTCCCTCGACAGCTTCTCGCATGGCTTTACAGTTGCCGCAGCGCTGATCGGCACCGTCATTGGCTCTCTTATTGCCGGCGCGCCTGCTGAACGGTATGGACGGAAGCGGATGCTGCAGGCGATTGGATTGTTGTACGTGGTCACTTCGCTAGTAACGGCGCTGACAAACTCCTGGGAGGCGTTTGTCTTTTTCCGGTTTCTTGGTGGTATCGGCGTGGGCGCTTCATCGGTGGTCGGCCCCATGTATATTTCTGAAATCGCCCCGGCTCATTTCCGCGGGCGATTGGTCGCACTGTTCCAGTTTAATGTCGTCAGTGGAATCCTCATTGCGTTTGTTTCCAACTATTTGCTCGATGGCATCAGTGAATACTCCTGGCGTTGGATGCTGGGCGTTCAAGCTTTCCCTTCATTGATCTTCCTCAGCCTAGCCTTTTTGGTTCCGGAAAGTCCACGATGGCTCATTGCAAAGCACCGTGATCATGAAGCCCGCGTCGTGCTGGAACGGATGGGCGAAAATGATCCTGATGCAGCCATGAAGCAAATCCAGGAATCAGGATACGAATCGGATGGCGAATCCCTGTTTGCCAAAAAGTATGCAAAGCCGATCTTCTTTGCTGTGATGCTGGCCGTTTTCAATCAGTTCTCGGGCATCAATGCCATTATGTACTATGCGCCTCGCATTTTTGAAATGACCGGACTCACCAAATCCGGTGCATTGCTGCAGGCAATCTCCATCGGAGTCACCAATATGGTATTTACTTTACTGGCCATCCAAATGATTGACCGTTTTGGAAGACGCACACTACTATTAATTGGCTCCGTTGGAATGGTGGTTTCACTCGGTCTTGTCGCCAACGCGTTCTTTACCGGCGACTTCGGTGGCTATATGGTCATGGTCTACCTCATTGGCTTCATCGCCTTCTTCGCTTTCTCTCAGGGAGCTGTCATCTGGGTATTCATCGCAGAGATTTTCCCCAACAAGGTTCGCTCCAAAGGGCAGACGCTGGGCAGTTTCACGCATTGGATCATGGCCGTTGTGGTTTCCTGGACATTCCCCATCATCGCCGATGGATGGGAATACGGAGGAGCTTACGCGTTTGCCTTCTTTAGTCTGATGATGCTTGCCCAGTTATTCTTTGCCTGGAAGGTACTTCCCGAGACCAAGGGTCAATCACTCGAAGGTATTCAGCAGTCGCTGGGTATCCACTGACCTACTTCTTCTTGCGGAGCCTAACCGGGATAACCAATTTTAACCCGGACCAGACCTCGTCGACAGCACAAACTTTTACATCGACGAGACCATTCTTCAAGGCAAAATCGCGAATGATGTCTTCGTTGAGATCGGTGGGCACTTTGGATGACTTCTTAGGCCAGGAGATCCAGATCATCCCGTTTTGTTCCAACGCCTTCCGAAGCTGCAATACCTCCCTTTTGAAAGTCGCTTCCGACGTTACAAATAGATGAACAAAGTCCAGCGTGCCCGTCGCACGTGTCTTTACCTCCACCCCTTCCGGTAGCGGACTAATCCATTTCCAATAGTCCACTGGTTCTTTTCGGACCAACATACGGGCACCAGGAGCAATGCCCAGTTTCTTAAGTAAAGGTGTTTCAGAATATCCAGCCATAGTATGGGGATCAGAAATCCCTTATAAGGTAAGCACAAAATAAAAGCGCCCCGAACACGGGGCGCTCTTTATGGTAAAGCTTTTCGGCTTAGTTGTTCGCTTTTTTGTTCATTTCGGCATCAAACGTTGCCTTGAACTTCTCGTAGTCGTAGTCGATCTTGAGACGCTCATCCTTGCTGAGGCGCTCATTGTACTGCTTCACGAGGTCATCGGCAGAAAGCTCGATGGCGATGTAAGTCTTGTAGTTGCCTTCCTTAGTCTGTACCAGCTTCTCGCAGATGGTACGAACGCCCTGGAGGGTCTGATCAACCACCTCGCGGTTCAACTGCTCGAAGCGCTGCTCCAACTCCTCGCGCTTGTTCATTTCGCGTGAGTTCGTGTAGTTATCCGTTACCGTCTTCACCGTCGTCTGGATCGACTGGGCGAGTTCGTTGCGGGCGTTGGTCAGTGCCCTCTTCTTGGAAGTCACCTGATCCATGCTCTCGCCAATGGAGTTGGCACGGAAGATTTTGGTATTGGTGAAGTACTCGGGGCCCGAGCAAGGTACGACTACTTCCTTTTCACCTTCAGGAATAGCTTGTTTGGATTTACAACCGGTAATCATGACTACTGCCACGATAACCAGTACACTGGAGAGACGCATTAGATTTTTCATAGGGATTTCAACGTTTTGGTTTCGCAAGTTACATAATGCAAACTACAGGCCACATTGTTATTTCATCAAATTCCCCTTTAAATACGTTAAAAAGAGGGTTTTATTGCAAAATAGCGTTCAACAATTCAGGCAGCTTCTCGGCCTCCAGAATTTCCAATGATTTACTGTACGCTTCCTGACTGGCGCGTTCGTGGTCAAGGCTGTACCCCTTGATACGTTCCAGCGTGGTCGCATAGATTTCTTTGTTGTCCCTGGCCGTACTCACATGAATAACGCTGGTCACGTAGCTGATATAAATACTCCCCGATACGGCACCCTTCTCCGAATCCGAGGTGACATCGAGCAACAAATCGGCCTTGGTCTTCTGATCGGTGAACTCAAATCCTTCCTTGGAGAGATAGTTCTTGATCTTATTCGTAATCTGTTGGTTGGAACGCACCGACCCAAAATTCTTCTCAATGGAATTGATATAAACCAGCGGACGCTGAACCTCCAGGATAATGGACGCCTTGGGGACCGTCATCTTGGAGGAAACCAGTGCGAAAATTGGCGATGGATTGGCACCGGCAAAGGCAAGCAGATTGACACTTACGCCCACGGACTGCTCCAGTTCGCGCGAGCCGATCTTGGTCAACAGGATCTTCGCCTGACCTTCCGCTGTAGTTTTGTAATCTGGGAAAACATCGCCGGAACCCTTGTCAAAGGCTGCCTTAAGGGGTAGGTCACCCAGTACACGTTTCGATGACTTGGTTGTGGCGTGGACCTGGACGGATTGACCTCCCTGTGAGACCCGACGGTTGATCACGATTTGCGACGGTGTTGCCGTCAGCTGAATGTCATCCAGCAGTTTCTGCATGCTCGCATAGATCTCATTCGTCAGAATGATCTCCTTACCTTCAAAAGTGAGTGTGATCGGCTCAGCAAGGTACTTCTCTACGGCCCTGAAACCCTGGTAATAGAATGACAGTGCCTGGGGTGTATTGGATTCCCGCTCGGATTGCTTGGCCTTGGTGAAGTAGTCCAGCGCCAAGGTCACTGCATCACGCTTCTGCTTCTCTTTAATCTCTCGATAACGCTGTTTCGAAAGGCGGTAATAAACCCAGTAGTTCTTGTCATCCTCCCAGGAGTCGACGGCTTCAAATTCCTCGATTTCGTCGACCGCCGTGGTCTTTATCATTTGTTCATAGCGCTCCTGGAATTCTTTGTTATTGTCGATTAGCGTGAGGACCGAGGTGGACGATACTATCACCTTAATCTCCGAAACCAAGTCCTCCAGCGCACTCTTTTTGGCCTCCTGGACGTAATTATTGACCGGTCCCTTGGCCGCATGGCCAATGCCAACGAAATACGAATCGGCCATAGGCTTGGCGCTCATCCAGGAAGGGCGCGGATTCTGTTCTACGGCAGTCTTGGTAACAGAGGGGCTACAGCCCACGACAAGCAAAAGGGTAAAAAACAGGTATTTCACAGATGAGGGTCTTGTTGAAGGGTCCTATCCCAGATTCATGCCAAAAATGGGGTATTTCTTGTTTACAAAGCTAAACGGACAATCGAGGACGATGGAACCAATTTGAAATAATTATACTTTTACTGTAAATCAAGGCATTATGAAAGGGCTCGGAATATTGATATTGATTGTGCTTTCGCTGGCCGCTTGCCAAACGCAGGAGGCCGTCTCAGATTTTACGGGGAACGAAGCCACCTACGATCTGCAGGCAGGTTCTGTGTACCCGGTATCAGGCACCATCACATTCAAGGAGCGCCGCGATGGCAAGATTACTGCTGTCGTCCAGTTGTCCGGCACCGATGGCGACGCAACGCACCCGGTTCACCTCCACCTGGGCGATATCGCCACACCCGATGCTGACGTCGCGCTGCTGCTGAATCCAGTCGTGGGTAAAACAGGAAAAAGCGAAACAACCTTCTCGATGCTAGCCGATGAGTCAACGATTCAGTACGATCAACTTACCGCTCTATCGGCCTGTGTAAAAATTCATCTGGGTGATGCCGGCGATGATAGAAATATCATTCTTGCCGGAGGAAACATTGGCATGTCGTTTACCAAAGCCAAGCCTTCCGGCAGAACGGGTATCTCGGTCTGCAAGAGTGAGTAACAACCTTGTAGGCTGTCTCGCCTTTTCACTTTGATTTGGTCTGTTTTAGTTTTAATGGATCCATCTTGTCGCTTGACACGGACGCACCATTCTTTGTTTTTCCTTCGAAGGACTTGTGCAGGATGGCAATAGTTGAATCCGAGGAGAATGCCATCGAGAAGTCCCCTTTCAAGAACTCGTACTTTGAAGAATCCGAAATCAGATACCTGAGGTTATACCTAACAGAAACAGAATCTGCATTTCTTGCTATGCCCAGTTCCTGGAATTTGTTTGAGATTGGAATCCCTATTGAATCGCTAAACACTCTAAGACTTTGTGCCTCTGGGGGCCACTCTGATTTGATCCTTTTGTAGTTTACCAAATTGCTTTGTAAGGAGATGATGTCTTTGTTCAAGGCTGGTTCAAGAAGGGACTCAAGGTGTGCTGAAGCCAGAGTACCACATCGGAATAGCGCTATTGTGCAAACTAGAATTCCGGGCAATAATCGGGTCCTCATCAGATGAATCGAGAGAGTTTACACCCTTAATCACCTCCACCGGAGGAAGCAATCTCATACGAAGAAACCTTCGCGGAGAAATATTCGCGGTTTAAGCGCGCAATGTTCGTGATCTTGATGGCCTTCGGGCATTCCGCTTCGCAAGCACGTGTGTTTGTGCAGGCGCCAAAGCCCTCCTTGTCCATTTGTGCCACCATCTTTTCAACGCGTTCCTTTCGCTCAGACTGACCCTGGGGTAACAGGGCAAACTGAGAAACTTTCGCACTGACAAACAACATGGCGGAAGCATTCTTGCATGCGGCAACACAAGCGCCACAACCGATACAGGTTGCCGCGTCCATCGCTTCATCAGCAACTTTCTTCGGAATCAAAATCGCATTGGCGTCAGGTGCAGCACCGGTATTCACCGACACGTATCCACCCGCCTGCTGAATTCTTTCAAAGGCCGAACGATCCACGACAAGGTCCTTGATCACCGGAAAGGCGCTAGCCCTCCAGGGTTCCACCACAATGGTATCGCCATCCTTGAAGCTGCGCATGTGCAGCTGGCAGGCCGTGGTTTGCTCCGGTCCATGCGGGCGACCATTGATCACCATGCTGCACATCCCACAAATACCTTCGCGGCAGTCGTGGTCAAAAGCAACAGGCTCCTCATTTTTCTTGATCAGGTCGGTGTTGAGAATATCAAACATCTCCAAAAAAGACATGTCCGGAGAAACATGACCCAGTTGATAGGTCTTGAACTCCCCTTTTGTCTTTGTGTTCTTTTGTCTCCAGACCTTGAGCGTTATTTTCATGGCTTGAATCGTTTCGTTGTCCGTTGTTGGCTTACCCCGGCCTTGTGCCGGGGTGCCGGGGTTATCTTTTTAACTATTTGTAGCTCCTTTGTGTGAGTTTGACACTTTCAAACACGAGCGGTTCCTTGTTCAGCGCTTCGGGTTGTCCCTCGCCCTTGAATTCCCAGGCCGACACGTAGGCAAATTCATCATCCTTGCGCATGGCCTCACCATCGGGTGTGGATGACTCTTCGCGGAAGTGACCACCGCAGGATTCTGAGCGGTTGAGCGCGTCATCGACCATCAGTTCTCCCAACTCGAGGAAGTCAGCAACGCGGCCGGCCTTCTCCAACTCAGCATTCAGTTCGTTGCCGCTGCCCAATACATTGACGTTCTCCCAGAAATCTTTCTTGATGGCCCGGATCTTCTCTTTGGCTTTCTTCAATCCAGCCTCGTTCCGCGACATGCCGCAGTATTCCCACATTGTCAGGCCCAACTCACGGTGTAGCTCATCGACCGTCTTCTTGCCTTTAATTGACAATATTTTGTCGACACGACTCTGAACACCGTCCATAGCTTCCTTAAACTCAGGGCGATCGGTGCCCATCTTCTCCCACGGCATCTGCGCGAGATAATCGCCGATGGTGTACGGGATTACAAAATAGCCATCGGCCAAACCTTGCATCAGCGCGCTGGCACCGAGGCGGTTGGCTCCGTGGTCGGAGAAGTTACACTCTCCCAGAGCATACAACCCGGGGATTGTCGTCATTAGGTTATAGTCAACCCAGAGACCACCCATGGTATAGTGAACGGCCGGGAAGATCATCATCGGCATCTCATACGGGTTGTCGCCGGTGATCTGCTTATACATGTCAAACAGGTTGCCGTACTTGGCTTCTATCGTCGCGCGTCCATCGCGTTTGATCGCGTCGGCAAAATCGAGGAATACAGCGAGGCCGGTAGCTCCCACACCGCGACCTTCGTCGCAAACCATCTTGGCATTGCGTGAGGCCACGTCGCGGGGAACGAGGTTACCGAACGACGGATAGCGGCGCTCCAAAAAGTAGTCGCGATCGCCTTCAGGAATTTTGGCAGCATCGGCAGCCTTCAATCCTTTCACCGCCACTTTCGGTGCCCATACCCGGCCGTCGTTGCGGAGGGATTCAGACATCAGCGTAAGTTTCGACTGGTGATCGCCAGAAACAGGTATACATGTCGGGTGAATCTGCGTAAAGCAAGGGTTTCCAAACAACGCGCCTTTCTTATGAGCACGCCAGATGGCTGTTGCGTTACAGTTCTTGGCGCTGGTAGAAAGATAGAATACGTTGCTGTAGCCTCCCGTGCACATCAGTACAGCGTGCGCCGCGTGAGCTTCCACTTTTCCGGTAACGAGGTCACGGGTGATAATTCCCCGGGCCTTGCCGTCAACGACCACAAGCTCCAGCATCTCCGTGCGGTTGTACATTTTCACTTTGCCATTGGCAATCTGACGGTTGAGGGCCGAGTAGGCTCCCAATAATAACTGCTGACCTGTTTGACCGCGGGCGTAGAATGTGCGCGATACTTGCGACCCGCCAAAGGACCGGTTGGCCAATGTGCCGCCGTACTCACGGGCAAACGGTACACCTTGCGCCACACATTGGTCGATGATGTCCACACTCACTTCGGCCAGGCGGTGCACATTGGATTCACGGGCGCGATAGTCGCCACCCTTGATGGTATCATAGAAGAGGCGATAAACACTATCGCCGTCGTTCTGGTAGTTCTTGGCTGCGTTGATCCCTCCCTGTGCTGCGATGGAGTGCGCGCGGCGGGGGCTGTCCTGGTGACAGAAAGCTTTGACGTTGTATCCCAGTTCACCGAGCGAAGCAGCGGCCGATGCTCCGGCCAGGCCTGTTCCGACCACAATGATATCGTACTTCCTCTTGTTCGAGGGGTTCACCAACTTGAGGTTGAACTTATGCTTCGACCACTTCTCAGCAAGCGGTCCTGCGGGGGTTTTCGAATCGAGTGTCATTTCTTTGGTGTCGTTACGTACTCAGGACAAATACATCATGATCGGAATCAAGGCAAACAGCGCAGGGACCAGGATCGAGAAGGCCTTCCCGACAACGCTGATCAGCCCGTTGTATTTCAAATGATTGAGGCCGAGTGTTTGGAATGCGCTGATGAAACCGTGCCAGAGGTGGAAGGCTACGGCAACCATACACACTACGTAGAGTGCCACGTACCAGCCCACATGGAACCAATCATTAACGGTCGTATAGATATCCCGGATCGGTTTGCCGTCATAATCGAGAATCACCATCTCGCCATAGTGCATCTTGCCCCAAAAATGGATGAGGTGGGTTACGAGGAAAACCAGGATAATGGTTCCAAGAATGCCCATGTTGCGCGATGACCAGATCGAAGACGTGCTGTTGCCCACTTTGTAGCCTACCGGTCCGCGGGCTTGCCTGTTTTTTACAGAGAGGACGGCCGACAGGATAATATGAACCAGGATCAGGCCGAAGTTGACTTTTGAAACGGTCTGGATGAGCGGGTTGGTGCTCATGAACTCCGCATACACGTTGAAGGCATGTCCTCCGTCATTCTTCAGGAGCTGCAGGTTTCCAATGAGATGAACCAACAGGAAGGTGATCAGAAAAAGACCCGTGAGGGCCATCACCAGTTTTCTCCCCAGCGTGCTGGAGAACATTTCAATAAACCACTTCATAAGGTTTTTTTGAGGTTTTTCAGGTGAACCAAAAATACTTCCATAAGGTTTAACAACCAAACCTTCAGTTTGTCATGAATACCGGCAAATATTCTTTTTGGCCTTTGATACCTCAGGGTTAATTTTACCCTAACCACTACCTCGCTCATGTATCTGATTTTCGATACGGAAACCACTGGCGTTCCGCACAATAAGACTGCACCCCTTACCGACCTTGACAACTGGCCACGCATCGTACAAATCGCCTGGCAGCTGCACAACCAGAAAGGCGGCCTCCTCTCCCAGGGAAACTACATCATTAAGCCTGAAGGGTTTGACATCCCGTTCAAGGCCGAGCAGATTCACGGCATCTCCACCAAGCGCGCGATGGCGGAAGGCCATCCTCTGGCCGATGTGTTGAAGAAATTCCGGGCGGATCTGGACAAGACCTCTGTGCTCATAGGGCATAACATCGAGTTTGATATCAATATCCTCGGTGCCGAACTGATTCGGCAGTCGCTCCCGACGGAACAATTGCTGGGCGTCAATAAAATTGATACCGGCATTGTTTCCAAAGAATTCTGCCAGCTAGCCGGCGGTATTGGAGGAAAGCTGAAAATGCCACGGCTCAGTGAACTGCACGAAAAACTCTTCGGAAAGAACTTCGACGATGCACACGATGCGTCGTATGATGTAGCAGCCACGGCCCGGGCATTCTTTGGCCTGATCCAGCAGAAGGTCGTCTCCCCTTTTGACTCGACACCGATCAGTGAAATCGTCTACGAAGAGCCGAACCTCGAGGCCGGCAACCAAAGCAAGCGCGAACGCAAGAAGAAAGTCAGCGCCTCAGAAACCGACGAGGAGCCCGGACTTAGCGACAAACCATTCTGTCACCTGCACCTCCATTCTCAATATTCCGTCCTCCAGGCTACCGCCGACGTGGAAGAGATTGTGGCCAAGGCCAAGGAAGCGGGGATGACCGCAGTAGCGCTTACAGACCTGGGCAATTTGTTTGGCGCATTCAAGTTCGTCACCGAAGCCCTCAAGCATGGATTGAAGCCGATCGTGGGCAGCGAGTTCTTTGTAGCCGATGAACGGAAAAAGACCAAGTTCACCAAAGACAACCCGGACAAGCGTTATCAACAAGTCCTCATCGCCAAAGACAAAGACGGCTACCACAATCTGGCCAAGCTCAGCTCGCTGGGTTTTGTGGAAGGGCTTTATGGAATTTATCCCCGTATTGACAAAGCACTGATCGAGGAATACCGCAAAGGGCTCATCGCCACTACCGGTGGACTGCACTCGGAAGTGAATCACTTGATCCTGCATGTCGGCGAGCGGCAGGCAGAGGAAGCTTTCGCCTGGTGGCACAAAATATTTGGGAAGGACTTTTACGTCGAACTCAACCGGCATGGAATACCGGAAGAAGATCACGTGAACCAGGTCCTGCTTCGCTTCTGTGCAAAATACAAGGTGAAGTATTTCGCTGCCAACGAGGTGTTCTATTTGGAGAAAGAACAGGCTAACGCCCATGATGTGTTGCTTTGCATAAAGGAAGGTGAATTCCAGTCGACACCCATTGGTGAAGGGCGCGGCAAACGGTATGGGCTGCCCAACAGCGAGTACTTCTTCAAGTCACAGGATGAAATGAAAACCCTCTTCCGCGACCTCCCGGAAGCCATCGAAACCATTTCCGAGATTGTCGACAAGGTGGAGAGCTACAAACTCGAACGCAAAGTGGCGCTGCCGAAGTTCGACATCCCAAAGAACTTCAAGACGGAGGATGACTACCTCAAACACCTGGCCTTTGAAGGGGCGAAGAAACGCTATCCCGTTATAACACCAGAGATCAAGGAGCGTCTCGAGTTCGAACTCGAGACCATCAAAAAGACCGGGTATCCGGGGTACTTCCTGATCGTTCAAGACTTCACCTCCAAAGCCCGCGAGATGGGCGTGGCTGTTGGACCGGGTCGTGGATCAGCAGCGGGTTCGGCAGTGGCTTATTGTATCGGCATCACCAACGTTGATCCCATCAAGTACGATTTGCTGTTCGAGCGCTTTCTCAACCCTGACCGCGTATCCCTTCCCGATATCGACATTGACTTCGACGACGAGGGCCGCGACAAAGTCCTCAACTACGTTATTGAAAAATACGGCCACACGCAGGTGGCCCAGATCATCACCTACGGTACGATGGCTGCCAAGTCCTCTATCCGCGACTGTGCCCGTGTGATGGAACTGCCGCTGGCTGAAGCCAACAACCTGGCGAAGATGATACCGGAACGTCCCGGCACCACGCTTGCTAAGGCCTTTGAAGAAGTGCGTGAGCTCGACGACATCCGCAAGGGCAACGACAAGCGATCAGAAGTTTTGAAGCAGGCCATCGTTATTGAAGGCTCGCTGCGCAATACAGGAACCCATGCCTGCGGCGTCATCATTACGCCCGAAGACATGACCAAGCTGATCCCCGTATCGACGGCGAAGGATTCCACCATGCTCGTGACGCAGTTCGACAACAGTGTGGTTGAAAATGCTGGCATGCTGAAGATGGACTTCCTGGGGCTCACCACGCTGACCATCATCAAGACCGCGTTGAAAAACATCAAGCGCCGTCACGGCATCGACGTCGACATGGAAAAGATTCCGCTCGATGATGCGAAGACGTACCAATTGTACCAGCGGGGCGAAGTGACCGGCACATTCCAGTTCGAAAGCGACGGCATGCAGAGCTACCTCAAAGCACTGAAGCCCGACAAGTTTGAGGACCTCATCGCAATGAACGCCTTGTACCGACCGGGGCCGATGGAATACATCCCCAACTTCATTCAGCGCAAGCATGGCCGTGAGGCGATACGCTATGACTTGCCGGAGATGGAAGAGTACCTGAAGGACACGTATGGCATCACCGTCTACCAGGAACAGGTGATGTTGCTGTCACAGAAGCTTGCCAACTTCTCGAAGGGCGACGCCGACGTACTCCGTAAGGCGATGGGCAAGAAGCAGAAGGACGTCCTCGACAAGATGAAGGACAAGTTCATCGCTGGCTGTAAGAAGAACGGCCACGATGAGCGCATTGCCGACAAGGTCTGGAAGGACTGGGAAGCGTTTGCGCAATATGCCTTTAACAAATCGCACTCCACCTGCTACTCATTGGTGGCCTATCATACGGCCTACCTGAAAGCCAATTACCCCGCCGAGTACATGGCTGCCGTGCTGACCCACTCGCAGAGCAACCTCGAGAACGTAACGTTCTTCACCGAGGAGTGCCGCAAGATGGGCATCGAGGTATTGGGGCCGCATGTCAATGAATCGGGTGTGTTCTTTGAGGTCAATAAGGCCGGTGCAATCCGCTTTGGGTTGGGCGCCATCAAGGGTGCCGGTGATGCTGCTGTTGAGGCGCTCATCCAGGAACGCGACGCGCATGGACCCTATAAAGATATTTTCGATTTCGCCACACGGCTGAGTCAGCGCTCCGTAAATAAGAAAACCTTTGAGTGCCTGGCGCTGTCCGGTGCATTTGACTGCTTTACTGAATTCCATCGTAGACAATATGTTTTTGCCAAGGAAGGCGACATCAACCTGACGGAGAAAGCCACACGGTTTGCAGCCAAACTTCAGCAGGAGACACTGAGTTCGCAAGTGAGCCTGTTTGGAGGATCTTCGGGCAATGAAGTACCAAAGCCCAAAGTCGATGCTGTTGAGCCGTTCAGTGAGATAGAAAAACTGCACTTCGAGAAAGAGGTTGTGGGTGTCTACATCTCCGGTCACCCCCTCGACAACTTCCGATTTGAGATGGACACGTTTTGTTCCGCACAGATTACCGATCTCAATGATTTGAATGGTGCTGAAGGCAAGGAGTTCAAGTTGGGCGGAATCGTTGCCTCGGTAGAGCACAAGATGACCAAGACAGGCAGGCCATTCGGTAAGATGGTGCTCGAAGACTATAGTGGAAAGTTCGAGTTCGTGCTCTGGAGCGACGACTACCTCAAGTTCAAGTCGTTCCTGATGCCGGGGTTGTTCTTGTTCGTGGAGGGCAACGTGCTCCGCAAAACCTGGGGCGAGCAGAACCTCGAGTTCAAGATCCGCGCCATCGACCTCCTCAACGAGATCGGGGTCAAGCGTGCCAAGGGCCTCGAGGTACGTGTATCGACCGACGCGCTCAACCCCGACTTGGTCAAGCAGATGGAAGCGATTTTTACCGAATACAACGGTGGCACTCCTTTGTTCCTGAAGCTTCGCGACGAAAAAGAGAACATTAGCGTCGATATGCTTTCACGGAAGTTCAGGGTGAAGCCGGTGAATGATATGGTGAAGAGGATGAAGAGGTTGCCGATGGTGGATGTGAGTGTGGTGTACTAGTCACTGGGCACTGGGTACTGGGCACTCTGAACCCGGAACCTTGAACCCGGAACTCCGAACCCGAAACGCTAAACAGTTTGAACTTCCCCGCCTATATTTGCGTTGTCTTGATGAAACTATAAAAAACGACTTATTACCCATGGGAAAAGCACTTGTACTTACCGACGCGACCTTTGACGCGACAATCAATTCAGGAAAACCGGTATTGGTAGATTTTTGGGCCGAATGGTGCGGCCCCTGCAAGATGATCGGGCCTTCCGTAGAGGAACTGGCCAGCGACTATGAAGGCAGGGCTGTTGTGGCCAAACTCAACGTAGACGAAAACCCTCAGGTGACGGCCCGCTACGGCGTGCGCTCGATCCCGACGCTGCTCGTATTCAAGAACGGCCAGATCGTTGACAAGCAAATCGGCGCTGTGCCCAAGTCGGTGCTGGCCGGAAAGCTTGCCGCCCAGGTGGCATAATCGGTCTCGGTAACCTTAACTGAATCTGTGAATGAATCCCTCCCGGGATTGGTTCACAGATTTATTTTTTTCCCTTCGAAAAGCTCAGGATGACACAGCAGCTTAGAGTTTCATTTTTTTAAGCCGCTCTACCATCCTTCGACTCCGCTCAGGATGACACAGAAGCTTAAAGTTTTATTTTTTTAAGCCGCTCTACCATTTCAAATACAGCCGGACACACCTGGGTGTTCTTCGCGGTGAGGTCCATGATCTGCACCATCTTCTTCCGGTCGGTGTGCGGATATTCGCGGCAGGCCTTGGGTCGGTCGTGGTAGACCTTGCAATAATTCTCTTCATCGAGGAATGGACACGGCGAAGATTTTAGCACGTAGTCCTTGTCCTCGTCAATTCTCAAATAGGTAGTGATGAAGTCCCCAGGTTTCATCCGCAGCGCTTTGGCAACGCGCTCAATATCGGTTGGGTAGAAAATGGGACTTGTGGTCTTGCAGCAGTTGGCGCAGGTGAGGCAGTCGATTTCCTCAAAGACCTCTTCATGGACTGCATGGAAGGCATCGTCCACCTTGCGGGGATCCTTTTTCTTGAGGTCAAGAAGAAACTTGCGGTGTTCCGCCTTCTTGTTGGCGGTACGTTCGCGGAAGCGGGTGAGATCCATGGGGTAAAGATAGGTGGCGGATGTAATTCAAGACAACGTTCGCACATAAGGCGTGCTGGCAGACCAGATTAAATAACCAATCATCAAACTCGCCCGGAGGCCTTAAGTACATTGTTGGCAGCAGTGCCCGTCCCTCACCAACAATTACCTAAAAGTATTCGAGGGTCCGCTCGACAATCAAAAATGTGTCCTTCGATTCAGTTTTTGTCCTCTTTACCCAGTTCCCTTTTATGTCGATCCCTATTACCGTTGTCCTCTTGCGTCCGTTATGGATTTCGTGTTCTTCTACCAGATTGTTTTGACTGTCGTATTTATAACGAATAGTTGTCGAATACGTACCTAATTTTTCATACGTGGTTTTTACTGCTTTTTCGATAATCCTCTTCTCCTTACTGTATTTGTAACTCAATTCCGTACTTGAGTTCCCGGAAGCATGTTCTGACGTTTCCTTGACGCGATTTCCAAAATTGTCATACTTAAAGATTTCTTTAATAAAATGCTTGCCAGTCTTTAAGTTATATCCATCCATTTGAGTTTTTCTTCCGTTCGCATCATACAAATAGGTGTATCTACTGTCCGGCACACTGCTCTCGCTAAAAATGGTTTCCTCTACCTTGTAACCCCGCTGATCATAGACAAAAAGGTAAGTTGCTACTAGAGAATTCTTCTGATCGAAACTTTCAATTTTTTCCAATACAGTTTTATTGTAGGTAAACGTCTTTTTTTCGATTAACTGTGAAAATTCCCAAGTTTGTTCTTCGATTATGTGGCCGTCTGAGTCAAAAGTAGTTTTTAGTTTAACGTTACAGATTCTATTTTCTCCAGACTTTACTCTTATTCTGCATTGTTCCTCAGTGACTGATTTTACACGGCCATTTAATCCCATTTTATCCCAGTCATTGTTAGATTCATCGTCTATGTGACGATCATCAAATGAGCTGAACAGCATCACTACTAATAACAGAAAGATCTGGGTCATATTTAATTGCATTTGCCGCCAACGACCAGTGTATACGACGACGAACGGGCTATAGGCAAAGGCGCCGGCACAAGCCTGGCAAGTCCCGATCAGCCGCGCACGTTCACACTGACTGTTGAGTCGAAACGAAGTTAACTATTTATTTCTACAGCGAATACACGGCATTCTCGCATATACAATGTTGGCGGATGGCATGCCACACAGTTAAGAAATATCAGTATCCACTTTTTCCCCTAATCTCTATTCGAGAGTACTTTATAGTTCCATCTGGGTTATATCCCTTGACGATTACTTCATCTCCATCCTTTGCATTGATTGGGTATTCCTCCGTGAAGTCTATTCCTCCACCATCATAGAACCGCGCACGAAAGAACTTAAGATTGTTCTTTGTTATCACAGAGTCCATTATGTATCCGCTGCGCCAGTAGTATCTTTCTACTTCGTCTTTACCTAGGACACCTGCAGAATATTCAGTTAGCTCACGCTTTATCATTCTGCATGGGCCTTTCTGCAAGAGTGTTACTACTAATATTTTCCGTGGAAATGAGTCAATGCCGTATTGAATCACACCTTCAGTGAAGCCCTTCTTCGAATAGATAATTCTTTTGCCAACATGGGCACCAAAGTTCAAAATGCAGGAGTCCTTTATTTGCCCATTTGGGAAATAGTCAGCAAAGAGTCCATGTGGAATCAGAGTATCATTTATTACTTTATAAGTCTCGATCTTCTTGATTTGACCGTTAGGATAGAATGTCCTTACAACGGTATCTTTTAGTTCCTTTGAAAATGCGGGACTAAACAGAAGGCTCGCAAGAGCTACAAAAGTGATGGTTCTCATTCCCCTCCGTCCGATTAATGTACTTGGGTCAATTTGAGTTGGTTTTTGACATTTCTCCAGCATGCTTGCCGCCAACGTACTATATCAGCCACTCCATGACCGATATATTCCCAAGATAGAAAATATTGACAATAGACGCCTGAAAGTGGGCCTTGAAACAATTAGGCAACTACCTCCCCAATATCCTCGCCGGCAGCATAAAAATTGTGCCGATGAATTGAAACACGCCCTCCACGGCGATGCCCAGGAGGCGGAACGGTAGGAGCAACAGCCAGATGACCGGATAGAGAAACAGGAGCGCGAGGGCCAATGGCCAGCAGAGGATCAGCAGGATGAACCAGAGGAGTATCTTCATGGGATCAGTCATGCAAAGGAGTTGCCAAATCCCAAAACCTCGCCAGGCCGCTGTTATTAGGCATTCGGCAATCCATGCTATCCGGCAGTGTACATACTACTGCTCATTTTTGAACAGTTGGGTTTGAAGAGCTATGGGCGAACCATCCTTACCCATGGCCAGATTTCAAGTCAGCAAGCAACGAGACCAAAGAAAAGCCAGACGGCATCCAGAGAGGATCCAGATGCCGTCCAGAGAATTCCCAGAGGCTGCCCAGAGAAATCAAGAGGTTTCCCAGAGACTGTCCAGAGAAGTTCCAGAGAACGCTAGAGATTGTCCAGAGAGCCCCAGAGACTGTCCAGAGAGCTCCAGAGAAGTAGGTCAGTTACCGCGGAGTCGCTGAGGCGCACAGGAACAATTAAGCATCCTTTGCATTGCTCAGCGCCTCCGCGCCTCTGCGGTAAATCATTATCGGCTCGACACCGTGTACTCCCTCACCTTCCCATCCCCCTTCGATTGGATCCTCGCAAAGAAGGCATTGTTCAGCGCGCGGATGATGCACGCCACGTACTCCTTACGCTTGCTAACCACTACCTGATGCTCACCTTCCGCCGTGGTGATGCTCACGGCATAGCGCTCAGAGATGGTCAACATCACACCGATGGATGTCAGCGTCACCACCGCTCCTACCAATGTGGTCAGTAGATTTTCGGTGACGACCACATCACCCCAGTACATGTCCTCCAGCCATCCGCCAGGCACCAGTTTCATGCTCCCGGCAATCAACAACACTATGCCCGCTACCATCACGATAAGCCATGGAAGCCTCGAGGGCTGAAGAATGATGAGTCCATACTTCGAAACCCCTCGCAGGTCGTACCACATCTTCTTCACCTGCAGCGCCGATTCTGTTACCGTCACCGTGCCTCCATCCGTGTACAGCACCTTTTCATCTTCACGTTTCATACAGCATTGGTTTAGTTGCTGTATCTAAATACGTCATAGAGGTGTTGTGTGAAGGCTGAAACGGCAGAAATGCGGTGATTGAACGGTATGGGCGATGATTGGTTGGTAGGAGCGACTAGTGGGAGGGCGTTTGATGCGGATGGGTTCCCGCAGATTTGCGCAGATCTAATACACGCAGATTTGCGCGGAATAATGTTTAGGTATTGATCTGCGCTTATCTGCGTGCATTCAAATCAGCGGAATCTGCGGCCTGCCCGCCTGACCAACCAGTTAATTGATCATGGGTGATGTCTGGCGGTCGGGCGGGGAAATGCATTTGGGTTCTTACTTGGCCCAAATTTCCTTCGAGGCCCTCACAAAATTCCCACCCAAAATCATCCTTATCGTCTCGTCGCTGTACCCCCTCCGAATAAACCCCTCCACAATATCATACGTCCGCTTCGGATGGTCGATGCCAGCGATCCCTACCAGGTACTGCTCATCCGTGTGCATCCGGTACTTCTTTGCGCGCTCACCATCGATGTCGCTGAACATCTTCTTCCGCTGCTCAATGTAGAGCGGGTTGTCTTCGGTCTCGAGGTCAAAGTCGGTGCCAATGCCGGCGTATTCGGGGCCGACCAGCTTGATGATGTGATCGTAGTGATCCAGAAAGTCTTCGACGGTGACCGGCTCCTTGTCCTTGACCATGAACCGTATTTCGGCGATGCCCATAATGCCACCTTTGGCTGCAAGCTTCTTGATCATCTCGTCGGTCTTGGCACGGGGGTGCCCGGGGTTGAGCGAGCGACAGTTGGAATGGGTGATGATCACCGGCTTCGATGATGCTTCAATGGCTTCCAGCGTTACGCGGTCGCTGGGGTGAGAAACATCTACGGCCATGCCCACCTCATTCATTCGCTTTACAATGGCATACCCGTATTCGGTAAGGCCTTTGTCTTCGTTATCAAAGCCGCCGCTGCCGATACGATTGGCATAGTTGTAGGTGAGCTGCGACAACCGCTGCCCCAGCGAATAGAATATGTTTACATCATCGACCGTATCGAAATGTTTCGAATCCTGATAGGTGAGCATCACACCGGTCTTCCCGGAGCGATTCGCATACTCCATGTCCGCCACGGTGTCAATACGTTTCAACCACTGTGCGTTGTGTGCAAGGAATCGATTCCATTGCGTGAAATAGTCGAGCGACTCGGCACGGGTTTGCTTGGCATGACCGAGGGCAAACACATCAATACCCGATGCCTTGAACATAAGGGCATCCTCCTCCCGGAATGTCTCGGGTTGTTTCAACCACTGCTGCAAGACGGGCGGCGTGCTGAACTGGTTCCAGGCAAACTGGTTCAGCATATCGACAACAACACTCTCACGAACGAGATCGACGGCCCGGACCGAGTAATCGCCACCGAACAACGGGATACGCCCGAAGTTGATGTACGGCATGGCCATCAGCGGGACGAGGGCCTGCGATGACTTCTTGAGGAATTCTCTGCGTTTCATAAGGATGGATTAACGGTAACAGATGGATCGGAAAGAACAGTACTCACACGTTTGGGTATTCCCTGTCTGCACAAAGGGATGTTCAGGGCTAAACATTTCTTCCAGCAACTGCTTCAGCCGAACTTCAAACTCGGGGAGCAATACCATGGCATCAGCGACTTCTTTCTTATCCATGAGCAGATGCGGGCGAAAGGTATCTTCAAACAAGTTCTTGCGGCTCACCAGCCCGGGAACCAGCGCAACGTCCGGCACTTCGTGATTGGACTTATACAACAGCGAGTAGATGAGTGTCTGGAATGCGGCTTTGTTTCGCTTCCTGGATCCATCAAACAAAGAACCAATATCTTTGAAATCCACATCCCCTTTGCCCGTTTTGTAATCCAGGATGCGCACAACATTATCCTTGCGATCCAGGCGGTCAATTTTACCGCTAAGGACCGCCTGCCCCGGTGCGCTGGAAATGGACACGTAGGCAAGCATCTCCCCTCGCTCCAGGCCTTCTATCGTAAACGGCGTGTAGGCCTTATCATGCTCCAATACTCTCTCAGCAAAACTGCGAATGACCTCGCGCACAACAAGCCTCTGGCCTTCGTAAATGACTTTCTTATCAGGACTCAGGCCATAGTGATGAATAAACGCCTCGTCGATCAGCTGTCCGAGCGTTGCTTTGTAATGGTCAAAGTCCGTAGCCTGGATGAGACTGCTCTTCTTCCGCTCCTGGATGCGGCGGTAGAATGACTCCATAACCTCGTGGAGCAGATTGCCAAACAATCGCGCATCGAGATAGTCTTCGATTTCATTGGGTTCGCGCAATCGTGCCACATACCGTAAGTAGAATTGAAGTGAGCAATCGATGTAGGAATTGAGCGCCGATGGAGATATTCCTTTGGAACGAGTAGTTCCCTCGTTCAATCGGGTCAAGCCTTGCAGCACCCGCTCATCCTTGGGAATGACGATGGGCACCAACGGTCGCGGCTGAATGGGCGTATGAAGGATTTCCGGCTTTACTTTCCATCCTGATTCAAACATCAGCTGCTGCAGAAACCGGCTCATCTCCCCTTGTCCGAGGATGTCCGGTTCGGTATTGTAGAACAGGTAGACATTCTCAGCGCGCTGGAGCACACGGTAGAAGAGGTAAGCATACATGGCGTCCTGGTGCTCGGCGGTTGGAAGTGAATAGGCCCGGCGGATGTTATAGGGAATGTACGATCCTTTGCCACCGGACGATGGCAGGGCACCTTCATTCAACGAAAGGATAAATACATTCTTGAAATCAAGATTACGGGTTTCGAGAACGCCCATGATCTGAAGTCCCTTCAACGGCTCCCCGGTAAACGGAATCTTCTGAGACCGTCCCAGTTGGCGGAACAACCGGCTGAATGACTTCAGTGATTCCTTTTGCTGTTGAGCCACATCATCACCTGCGATTTCCTCACCACCCATAACCTCTTGCAGGCGATTGACCAACGTGAGGGCATGATAGACATATTCTTTGTCCAGCGGGGTGAGCGATTCGATGGCGCCGACTTCCATCAATACCTCGCGCAGGTAGGAAAGTATATGCTGCCGTCCCAGAGGCCGGAAGATTTGCTGATAGGCAATAGGTCCGGCGGCCAGAAACTCTTTTGGAACAGATACCTGATTCTTTTCCAAAATGGCTTTGCGGGTCTTATTGGCGTGCGAAGGGTCGGCAGCCACGGCGTAGGGGTGCGACAGGATCGAAAGTACCTGACGGTGATTGAAATGGTCGTTGCGCTGGAACTGCTGAAGTTCAACCAGAAATTCAACGAGGTTGAACACAGGCGTGCTGGCCATCGGGAATCCCATGGTCACATTCATTTTCTCCACATGGTTTGAAACACTGTGGAGCACCGGAAGCAGTAGCTTCTCATCGGGTAGCACAATCAGGGTATCCTGAGGATCAAATCCTTCCTTCAGCTTTTCGTCCAGCAATCCGCTCATCAGTTTGGCCTGACCCACATGCTGCGCCGACCCCATCACCCTCACAGTTTTCGGTTGGTTGAAATTAGAGGGCACATCAGCCGGAAAGGTATCTTTCAAGACAGGATGTTGCTGGTATTGCCGGAAGAATCGACCAGCTTCCTGAACGTTGTTGTTGACATAGTACGCATCCACATCCCAGTAGACCTCGGCAGCTTCCTGGGCTACAAAGTGACTGATGATTTGCTCCTCCACGCCGGTCAGCGCGTTAAAGCCAGCGAATATCACCTTGCCATTTTTCCTACGCGGCGCACCCACAGACAACGACTCGGCGACCTGACGGTGTAAAAGTCCGTCATACGCTAAGCCCTTTCCAAGAAGGTGCTCGCGGTAGGATTCGTAAACCTTCGGTAGGAGCCGCCATACACGCAGGAACTTGCGTTTGTTCTCATTGATGCCGCTGGAGAAATTGCCCCAGAACGTCATGAGGTATTCGCGTTGCTCGTCGGTGAGAAAATCAAATTCAGCGTCCAGCTCCTTCTGTTGGCTGAGGTCGCGAAACAACCGGGCGGCATCGACCCGATACTTGTCAACTTCATCAAAGTCGCGCAGGAGCATATCGCCCCAGAAATAAAATTGATCGAACGGTTCCGGTTGACCTTCCTCACCATCCTGGCGCGTGTTCATCACATCGTTATAGATCGTGTAGAGCCGGTGGATCAATTCAAGCCGGTCGGGAACTTGGAGTGAGGAGAGGCCGGACACAAACTCTTCAATGGTGACAATGCGCGGGGCAAAGACAGGCTTGACGAGCAAGTTGCTTAGGTGCTTCTGAAAATAGAGCACCGCCCGCCGGTTGGGGAATACGATGGTCAGTCCATCCAGTGCAGGGTGCGCTTTTAAGAGCTTTTCGGCCAGGTGCTGAAGAAACGTCTGCATAGCTAAAAGTCTAACCCCAGTTGATTCTTGTTTCTGGCCTTTACGGGCTTTGGCCTTGCACCCCCAACCGGAATGATCTCAGCATCGCGTGTATACAAGAGATAGCCTTCCACGTCGGTAAATCCCATCTGCTTGAGAATTTCAAGATAGTCCGCCACCTGTTGCTGGTCGGCTTTCGACTTCTCGCCCGTCTTGAAATCCACCACCACGGCCTTCTTCCCATCGAGCATGAGGCGGTCAATGCGGTTGGACGCGCCACCGGGCAGCAGTATGGGTACTTCGGTGCGTACATCCCAGGAACTGCTGAACCACTTTCCCGCCACCGGGTCGGCCATCAGATCATTCAATTGTGCAGTCAGTTCTTTTTGATCATCGGATGTCATGATCCCCTCATGGACAAGTTGCGTAAACACCGGATCTACATCGTCTCGGGTTTTGATCCGCGACAGCACGGCATGGAGATAAACGCCATAGCGTATGCGTTCCCGTGTTTCCGGGTTCATACCGTCGAAGAAGATGTTGCCCGACTGGCGGATTACCAGCTTGTCGCGCCAACGGCCTGTAGTATAATTCGTCAGTTGAAGTGCTGGTGCCGAAGCAACGTGCGCTGCGGCTGCGCCCTTCATTTCGCCAATCATAAACTCCATGTTGACCTCCGTCCAGGCCGCATTGAGGTCATCCTGTTGCACGATCGAATCGTGAAGCCATGCTGCAACGGATGTTGAGTGCCCATGCATCTTCGGGGCTGGTGCCGTGATGATCATTCCCCGCTCGGCGCGCGTCAAGGCCACATAAAGCACATTGAGATTGTCGAGATGCGCCTTGACACGCTCTTCCTCGTATGGGCCGCTGAAATCTGTTTTGGCCAGCGTCGACGAGTACTTCACAGGCATTGGACCTGCGTTTGCGTAAGGTGCATGCTCAGAAGTCACCCACAACAATTGGGTTTTGAAACCTTCGTGATCAACGCTCCACGAACAGAAGGGAATAAGAACGTAACGAAACTGTAGCCCTTTCGCTTTGTGAATGGTGAGGATGTTGACCGCATTGACTTCACCCGAAAGCTTTATCGATGTTTTATCTGAGTCCTTATTCTCCTCCCACCACTTCAGAAAAGCAGCCAGATCATTTCGCTCGCGCGTGTAGAAATCAAGTACAATATCCTGAAAGGCCTGAAGGTAGGCCAGCTCGCCCTGCACACGCCCGAGGTCGAACAGGCCGATGAGGGTTTCTGTAAGCTCAAAAAGGGGTAGTTTCTTTAGCGAGAGTTTATGCTGTGTAAACGTTTCGGGCAGCTGGCTTTCAAAGAAGACGTGGTTGGCGACATCAAACACCTCCGACGGCGAGCGCTTGGGTTGATGTAGGCGTGCATATTCGTACGATAATTGAGCACGGGCTATGGGGTCATCCGCATTGACAAGGTGCCGGAGAGCCCCGAGAAGGAGGTTCACCGTACTGGCGCCGTCGATGCGAAGTGATTCATTGGATACTACCTCATAGATCACATCCTTTTTGGCATCCGGCGAGAATTTGTATTCCAGGAGGCTGGCTGCAATCTCCTGCCCTTCGCTGTTGGTTCGTACGAGGATGGCGATCTCTCCGGGCGCAACACCGTTTAACTGGAGTTGCTCCAGGTCCTTGGCCACTTTTGCCCGTGCCTGCTCCTTCCATCCGAGTTCATCCGTGTCTTTCAGAAAATTGACTTTCACAAAGCCGGCAGTTCCTAGCGGTGAGGCTTGTCGTACATCGCGGTACACGTCGCCAGGAAGAGCAGAGCCCACCTTGACTGCGGCCAGATTTGCCGCATGTGCAAAAACCAGATTATTGAACTGAACAATCTCCTGAGCACTGCGGAAGTTGCTGGCGAGTTCTTTTACATCTACACGCTCGCGACCAATATCCTCCTCCAGCTGTCGCTCGAGCAAGCTGAGATCGCCGCCCCGCCACCGGTAGATGGCCTGCTTCACATCACCCACAACCATACTCGGGTAACCCTGATCGAGGCTGTTGGTGAGCAAGGGAAGGAAGTTCTTCCACTGAAACCCCGATGTGTCCTGGAACTCGTCGATCAGGTAGTTGCGGTAGAAGGAACCGACCTTTTCATAAACAAACGGCGTGTCACTGTCGCCGATAATGCGGTTGAGAAACTTAGGGGCATCCGCCAGGAGCATGAGGTTATGCTCGCCTTTGTACTCGCTCAGTTTGCGGGCGATGTCGGCCATGAGACCGAAGACATAGAAATTTTGAAGCACGACATCGGCCGTGAGGGCGCGGGAGTATTCAGCGTCAAATACTTTATTGATTAACGTTATCCTGGGAACAAACTCTTTTTCAGCCAACGCAACAATCTCCGAAGCCAGCAGGGGATAGTCTTTTCCTGGCCAGTTCTTCGCGAAGACAAAATCATTGCGCATTCTCGTCTTGACTTCCAGTTCCTTCAGGTTACTGGCATTGGCAAAATTCAATAGATACGATTCAAGTCCGGAACCCTTTCCGTACTTGAAATACGAAGCATCCCAGCCCTTTGCCCGTAAAATCTCCAATATCTCTTTTGCTGGCCTAGAGACCTTCGCAGCAAAGGAACTCTTGACTTTATACAGCTCCGCCTGAAGATTGGTAAAGAACTTTGGTGATCCGGTATGCCGATATACCTCCTCTTCAATCAGCTTGAACTCATCACGGAAGATCTCTTTGGAGAAGTCTGCCAGTCGCCCGCGGATATCCCACGACTTATCGGACTCCATGCTATCTTGTGCGAACCGTACCACCCATTCGGTGAGTTCATGGTTTTCCAGCAGTTCATCGATTAGGCTGTCAACGACCTCTTTAAGCACCACCTCTTGTTCCACCTCCAACCGGTAGTCGCCGATGAGACCCGATTCGCGCGTAAAGGCTCGGATGACGCGCTGGAAGAACGCGTCGATGGTGCTGATGGAGAACTGATCGTACTGGTGGAGGATGAGGGTGAGCAGTTCGTTGCTGTTCTGGCGAAAGGCCAGGTCGTCGAGGCCGAGTTCGGCTTTGAGTTCCACAGCCAGTTGCTCCGCGTCCGGCCAGGGTTTCTGGTTCTTGCCCGAGAACGCGCCGAGGTAGGCAAGCACGCGATCCTTCATCTCCTGGGTGGCCTTGTTGGTAAACGTCACCGCCAGGATATGCCGGAAGTAGTGCGCCTTGTTGCGCAGCGCCCACTTTAGATACTCCTTGGCGAGGGTACGGGTCTTGCCGGAACCGGCGGAGGAGCGGTATAGGGTGAACGTTTTCAGGACGGAATTACGATTGGACTATTTACGACTTTTTATTGATGTGGGAAGTTTCTCGAGCAAGCCTTCCAGCCGAAAGCCGCTCAGGTACCAAAGAAAGTAAAAACCTGTGTCAGGTTATGTCTTTGAAGGGCTTTTGGACATTGGCTCCACTGCGAGAACAGGGATTTCCAACGCTAGGCCAAAGCTCTAACGCAATGACAAAATTTTGATCAGTCACAGGTGGATTTCCTTTGAAAGTATATCTTTGCGCCCTATTCGGGGGATTAGCTCAGCTGGCTAGAGCGCTTCCATGGCATGGAAGAGGTCATCGGTTCGAATCCGATATTCTCCACAAACGCACGACTATCGTGCGTTTCTTTTTTGGCCTATATCAAGGGCTTGAGCGGCAGAGTTCACCTGCGCTTTATTATTCTCCTAGATGCTGCAAATTACAACTAGAAAGGCAGGTAGGACATGATTCGCATCCTAAGCAGCTGTTGTGTTGTGCGGGAAAGGAAGGAATTTGCTTTGGCAGGGTATTCCACTGGTGCCTCATGGACTATCGCATCGGTGTAGAAACCCAGGATTACCTGACGTTGCGTCACACGGTCAGCAACTACACAAACATCCATACCTGCGTATCGACGGAGATCCACAGGACTGTTTTTTTCCATTTCAGGATTCAGCACATAAACCCCAATTTGAATGGGGACCCGTGGGGTAATGCCATCTTCTGATACCCTGAACAATTCGTTGAAACGTACGCGCATAGTTATCCGTTCACACTAACTCTTTGACTCTTCTGAACACAAACGGTTTAACGTTGAAGTCACCACTTTTGGTACGAATTCAAGTAAGAATTAGCCAAGGGCGCAAATGCACCCCATTTTGTGGTACTCGATGGATGAATGTGAAGTGGACGCTGTTGGTAACCTATTTCTTATGCTGAGGGTTGCATGATTAGTCACTCTGCATCGGTAGAAAAACCTCCGCCATCATGCATCGCGCGCTCCCGCCACCAAGCATTTCAATGGTGGGTATGGCTAGCGGTACCAACTCCGTGTAACGGGAAATGGTTTGTCGCTGCTCCCCGGTGAGACTGTCCGCCGCCTGGCGTGAGCACACGAGAATGGAACCTCCTGAGTCCGTACGCACGGAAAGCATGTTTCCGGCAAAGTGATTCATCTGATGGTAACTGATATCGATGATCGTGTGGTTGGCGTCGCGAAGGCTATCGACGACATGCTTCCGGTCTGCAAGGTCACTGATCGAAGAAAGGCAAATCACACAAAACCCATCCCCGATGCACATCATCACATTGGTGTGATAAATTTCCTTCCCCTGGTCATCATGGGCATGAAAATACACCGCACGATAATCCAGTAATCCGCACACGCTGATGAATAATTCTTTGTCTGTGCGGGGTGACAGGCAGGCGTACGCCACTTTGTTGACATGGTCAAACACCATACTCCCCGTTCCTTCCAGGTATTTATTCATCTTCTCGTACTCCGACAAATCAATCACCTCCCGAATTACAAACTTCGTTTTCAGTTGCTCAAGAACATCCAGCCTCCGCTCCTGCCGCCGGCTCTTTGCCTGCATGGGATAGAGTATGACGCGTCCATCCGCATGAAATGTTATCCAGTTGTTGGGGAAGATGGCGTCGGGTTTGGCTGGCATGACGGTGTCATCGATTACCTCCACCTCAACCCCTTTGGCTTGCAGCCCCGTTACAAATGCCTCAAACTCAGCAAGCACCTTGTACAGGATGACTCGATCATCCAGGTCGGGCTTTCGTTGAAAGGCATTTGAAGAAGCTGTCTCTGGATTGTAGGCAGAGGCAACAGGACGAACGAGAAGGATATGTCGGGTGGATTGCACCCCTAAAGATAGTCACAAGAGTTACGATGGACCGAGAAACCCTTGCCTGTTAAAAGCTGGTATTAAAGACAGGCAATAATCGAAGGCCTTTGGGATTTCCCTTGACATAATTCAGGACACCCAATTGCAATCCCCGCTGAGAATAGGCATAGTTGAAAACTCCTATGGAGACGCCGTTGTGACCCCCCATAATGTGGTTGAATATACTGATGGAAAGACCCTTCATTGTGGCCACGACATTTTCTTCTCCATCATTCTTGTCGCCAACACGGAAATAGGCGGGAGCCAGCATAATGCCACTGACGTTGTTCCCTCCAGCTGCTGGGGCAATGACAATTCCGCGGACTGACGGTCCACCGACACCAATGCCTGCCATGGCGAGACCATTAACAGAGCCGCCAGCACCCACACCGATACCACCAATGGTAATTCCGCTAACACGATCGCCGGATCCCACGCCAATACCCCCGATCGACAGACCGGAAAGTCCTCCGCCAGAACCCACACCAAGGCCACCGATGTTGATGCCCGATGCCTTGCCTGCTGAGCCAACACCGAGGCCCCCCACATTAATGCCGGAGAGGTTTCCTCCTGAACCGACACCCAGGCCGCCCACGTTGATGCCCGTGACACTACCGCCGGAGCCCACGCCCAGGCCACCTACATTGATCCCCCACAGACTGCCACCGGATCCGACACCCAGACCACCCACGTTAATGCCTTTTACATTGCCGCCCGCTCCAACTCCGAGACCTCCCACATTTACCCCATAGAGGTTCTTGACGGCTCCCACACCAAAAATTCCAACACCAAGGCCATGGACGTTCTCGGTACCCATAGCAAGGGGAACGCCGATCGCTACACCGTTCAGGGTACCCGTCAGTGCATCCTCATCTTTTACCATCCAGGCTGTGACGTTGATACCGTTGATGCGGTCGATGCCCTTGTCTTTGAAATTGAATCGAATGCCGCTGAATCGCGGGAGGTTTCCAAAGCCAATACCCGAGGTCCTGGAGGGAAGCCCCACACCTTGTGAATAAGCAACGAAGGAAATACCGGAAATAAGAAGAGCAAGAATGATTCGAATATGCATGAAATCGTGAAAAAGTTGTCTATTAGACTGTCATTTGGGCCAAAAGGTTGCGCGGTCTTCCAATTCACTGCTAAACTTTCTTGATTATACAGTTGAAAATCCGGGGATGACAAAACAATCTGGCATGACCAAAGCAGTAAACCACATTCTGCCTGGATTCTCGTGTACGGATTTCCTGACTGATTGGTTTCCAGTATTAGAAAAAGTCACTTGATCAGTTATCTTCATCGCAAGGTTTTGGCCAAAGACTGAGTCTAACTGTTTCTCGCCATGGATTTATTCAAGCATTGGAAGGAAGACCTCAAACAGGTTGTGGTCATCCTGGTTATTATGACAACCATCGAGGCGGTCCTTCAAAAAGGACCTTATTCGCTAATGCAGATCATCCAGGAAACCGCTATGAATGTCCTTGCGGCCTACACCGTTCTTTTCTTGATACACAAGTGGCGAGAGCGAAGCTTTAACAAAAAACAACTATGAAAAATCAACAAATACCTTTGGTATCGTATGAGGAACTTGATGATGCAGAAGCCCGCGCCATTTCTGGCGGAATGGGCTGGGCATTTCTCATTGCAACCGTGGTCTTAATTCCGATGATCGCCAACCCGGCCCAGCATTACGAAGCATTGCTTGCGGGAATCAAAGAGGGGTACCAAGCAACGAAAATCGAATAAACCTAAAATGATGAAAGACATCACCAATTCCGAATGGACTGAACTGACAATGCGTGAAACTACCGAAGTGTGTGGCGGAAACGAGGTATCCGAATCCATTGCCTTTGGTATTGGCTGGGTAATTGGCAGCCTTCAGGCCATTGGCGAATCCTGGATGAACTACCAAACCCGCATGGCCGAGAAAGGTTACCATCCTGTTCACTAATGACTACTCATTTCGCTGAGCCATAGCGTAAGTAGTTACAAACGGACCCTATGGGTCCGTTTTTTTGATATGGCTTACTTGCCTGCCGGGGCAACGGGCTCCCTGTGTCCTACCCACGTGAACCGCTTCGTGACGTACTCAGGGTTGGTAAACGATGCGTTGCCTGATGGATTGCCGCCGGTGACATGAAAGTCGGAAAACGCCGCATTCTGGTTCATATAGATACCACCCGTGAGATTGAATGAAACGGGTGTAGCCGCAAGACTCATCTCATCTGCAATCTTCTCATGCACGGCTTGATCCGTTGTATAAGCTCCGCAAGAAATCGCTCCGTGTTTGATGGCCATCTCCTTGGCCAAGGTGATGGATTGGTCTGTGTCTTTGGTTTTGATGAGCAGCGCAATGGGGCCAAAGAGTTCCTTGCTGAAGATATCCTTCTTGGTAGCATCCACTTCCACGACTACGGGTGTTGTGATGCGGGCGTTTTTGAACATGGGGTTCTCGAAGGCACGTGATTTCAACCACACTTTACCCGGGAGATTTTCCGAATCGGTGACGCGCTCTTTGGTCTTTTTATTTTGGATGGCCCCCAGCACAAAAGGACCAGCCTTTGGATTGTCGACCAGGGAGTTGAGATTGTCGACGAACTTCTGCGCAAATTGATCGAAAGAAACAATACCGGCCGGCGTGTTGATGCCTTTCTCAGGGATATAGAAATTCTGGGGTGCTGTGCACATCTGTCCGCTATAGAGGTTGACGGAGAACGCGAGATTGGCAGCTACCTTATCAATATCCTCCGCAGAGTCGAGTATTACCGAATTCACACCGGTCTTCTCGGTGAAAACGGTCTTTCCAACAATCCCTTCGAGGTAAGAACCAAACGCCGAGTTACCGGTGAAGTCAATGAGCTTCACTTCCGGGTGCTCAGCAAGCTCTTTGGTGATCATTTTATCATAGGTGTCAACCGCGAGCTGGCAGATGTTCGGGTCGAGGTTATTCTCAGCAAGAACTTTCTGAATTTCAGCTACCACGATAGCAATGGGCAGGATGGCGCCCGGATGCGGTTTAACAATCACCGGGTTGCCCGTCATCAGGCTTCCATAAATACCCGTGACGGAGTTCCATGTGGGAAATGTAGAGCACCCAATAACAACGGAAATCCCTTTAGGCACTGCACGCCATTCCTTCTTCAGCTGCAAATTGAATTTTCCCATGGGCTTATCCCAGATCACAGAGGACGGAAAACGGCCCAGTTCCTCGTAGCCAGCAGCGATTGCCTCCAGGGCGCGGTCTGCTGCGTGAGGACCAGAAGCCTGGAAGGCCATCATGTAGCCCTGGCCAGTGGTATGCATGGTGGCGTACGCGATTTCAAAAAACCGTGCTTTCATCCGATCAAGCGACTCCATAAGAATGCCTGCCCGGTCATCAACGGATACTTTTCTCCAGACATGGAACGCTTTGGAGGCATTGGCTATCAATTTGGGGACGCCGAATATCGGATAGGCGATCTTCAATGGCTCTTGCTGGTAAGGCGACTCCTCCTGCCCTGCCCATCCGTCTTCCCCGCTTTGCTTCAGATCGGAAAATTTATTTCCGCTCAATGCATTGAACTTCGCTTTGCCTTCGGCGTCGGCGCTCTCACCATAAACAGCCGGTGAGGGATTCTCGGGAAAGGCAGCATAGAAGGTGCGATCATGCAATGCCTTAATGGCCTGATTCAGCGTGGACTGGTGCTTCGTAAATAGCGTCATGACGAAATATTATTTCTGGTTAAATACTTTCTTCAACAAGTCAGTGGTTCGGGCGAGCGGATCCTTTCGGATGTTCTTTTCTTCCTTGGCAATCATCACGAACAATCCCTGAATAGCCATGTCGGTAGCGTAGGCGTTCAGATCCGGGTTCACCTTTGAAACAAAAGGGATCTTATTATAGTTGTTGACTAGGTCACCATAGTACTTGGTGGCATTCACCTTGTTGAGTGAATTCTGCACGATCGGCTTGAACTTCTCCTTAAGTTGAGGTGTCGTTGTCCGCCTGAGATATTGTGTGGCGGCATCAGGCTCACCCTTCAACACCGCATAGGCGTCATCGATGGTCATTTTCTGGATGGCCGAAACAAAAATCGGTGCTGATTCTTTGGCTGCATCCTCGGCGGCACGATTGAGGGCCAGAACGAATTCATCGACCTGCGAGCCAAATCCAAGCATGCGCATTTTCGTCTCCACGATAGAAACCTCCGGGGGAAAGGGAATCTTGATCTCGGGGTTCTTGAAATACCCGTCCAATTTGGAGACCTGGTTAGCTCCTTTTTTGGCTCCCTGTGTCAATGCCTCTTTAAGGCCTTTTGTTACTTCAGCTGCCGTTGGAGTTGCCGATGAGGATGAAAGCTTCTTCCAAAATTGCGCCTGGGCGGAAACTACCGACAAGCAAGCAATCAGGAGAAGCAGGTTCCTTATGAATCTGATGGACATATCCCACAAAGGTATGGTTTTACTCAGCTTAATGTATCCCGTGTAATTTCCTTAACGCTTTTCAAGCCCGCCAAACCCATGGTAAAGTAGAATTCCGACATAAAATTCTGCAATACCTCCCTGACGCCTTCGCTACCGGCAATGGCCAGTCCATAGACATATGGTCTGCCAATACAAACCGCACTGGCGCCTAGAGCGATGGCCTTGAACATATCCGCTCCTCCGCGGACACCACCATCGAGTAGAATCGGAATCCTTTTATTGACGCGCTGTGCTATGGCCGGCAGCGCTTCAATGGTACTGATCGAGCCGTCCACCTGACGGCCACCGTGGTTGGATACAACAATTCCATCCATGCCATGGTCAATGGCCATCGCGGCATCATCAGGATGAAGGATACCCTTCAAGAGGATCGGCAGCTTCGTGTGCTGTCGGAGAAAAGAAAGGCTATCCCATGTCAGCGCCGGGTTTGAATATATGGCTGTGAACTTCTGAACCGCCTTCATCGGTCTTCCAGATTTCAGCTTGCTCAGGAAATTACCGCCGGGATAAGTGTTCACCATACGTACGACGCTTGCCAGCAATTCCAGCGTGACCTTTGGCCGCACAGCAGGCTCTACTTCATCCATCAACCGCTGGAAGACGGGATCGCTGGTGTACTGCGCAATACCTTTACCTTCCAGGAAGGGTAGGTACGCCAGGGAAAGGTCGCGCGCACGCCAACCGAGGTGCGATGTATCAAGTGTTACTACTATCGCGGTGCATCCCGCCTTCTCGGCGCGTTGCACAAAACTGGCGACAAGATCATTGGACTTGCTCCAATACAATTGAAACCACCGCGGAGAATTTCCCATGGCGGCCGCTACCTCTTCCATGGGTTTGCTAGCCTGGTTGCTGAAGATATAGGGTACACCCAAAGCGGCGGCTGCCCTGCCAACCGCCACATCCGCCTCCGGATGAACCATCTCCAAAACGCCGACAGGCGAAATCATCAGGGGCGACGGAAATCGTTGCCCGAACAGTTCGATATGCATATCCCGGTTGCTCGTGTCGCGCAGCATTCGGGGAACGATTTTCACCTTCTCAAAATCCGATCGATTGGAAGCCATCGAGCTCTCCAGTCCCGCACCACCCGCGATGTAGGCGTGAGCAGCCGCGGTCATGTGCCCTTTGGCCTTCTCTTCCAGCTGGCGCCAGTCAACGGGCACCAAAGGCATCGTTCCAGCGAAGCCACGCAGGTAGATTCTCTTCTGGTGATCTACCGCAGAAAAATCCTGATTATCCATGTTACGAAGTTACACGCCAAAGTATAAGTAGCAACCCATGAGCATTGTCATTCGGCTTTGTCAACTATATTTGAACCTTAACCCTCACCCATGCGGCCCATTCTTGCGGAACTTCTGACGATCGGCGACGAAATTCTTTTCGGTCAGATTGTTGATACCAATGCCCAATGGATGAGTGTCGCCCTGGACCAGGTGGGCATCCGCGTGATCCGCAAAACCACGGTGGGTGACCAGGAACAGGAAATACTCACCGCGTTGGCTGAAGCGGAAAACCGGGCCGACATTGTCCTGATTACAGGCGGACTAGGCCCTACCAGCGATGATCTTACCAAGCCTTGTCTTGCAAAATACTTTGGTTGCGAACTCAAAATTCATGAAGAAGCCCTCGCCGAGGTAACTGAATTCTTTGTGAGCCGAGGACGAGAGCTCACCGAAGTCAATCGTCAGCAGGCTGCGCTTCCTGTTTGTTGCACAAAGATTACCAACGTGATGGGCACTGCACCCGGCATGTGGTTTGAAAAAAATGGTAAAGTATTCATGTCTATGCCCGGGGTGCCGCACGAGATGAAGCGGATGATGACCGAGCGGGTGATCCCCAAACTCCAACAGACTTTTCAAACGCCTACCATTCTCCATCAGGTTATTCGAACGGTCGGCGTCGGGGAGTCGGTCCTGGCAGAGAAAGTTTCGGCCTGGGAAAAACAATTGCCGGAACACATCAAACTCGCCTACCTCCCCAGCCTCGGTGAAGTGAAGCTTCGACTCACGGCCATCGGCGATTCAAAAGAAAAGCTCAAGGCCGACTTGGAAAAACAAACCATGTCAGTTAACCCCATCATTGGCGACTATGTCTATGGTTATGGCGAGGAATCTCTCGAGGAAGCTATTGGAAAGATCCTTCGTGCTAAGAAACTTACGCTGTCCATCGCCGAGAGTTGCACGGGGGGATACCTCTCTCACCTTGTTACCAGTGTCCCGGGTTCATCCGACTACTTTTTGGGCAGCATGGTGCCGTACGCCTACGAAATCAAGATGCGACAGTTGGGTGTGAAACCTGAAGTGCTCGAAAAGAATGGCGCCGTGAGCGAGCCGACCATTGTCGAAATGGCCAACATCGTGAGGGCGAAATTTAACACCGATATCGGTGTGGCCACCAGCGGTATCGCAGGTCCTGGCGGCGCTACTCCGGACAAGCCCGTTGGCCTGGTGTGGATCGCTTATTCGGACAAGCACCATACGGTAACCCGAAAACTCATGCTGAGCAAAGACAGGATGATTAACATTCGGATGGCTTCGGTGGCTGTGCTGAACTTGATTCGGCTGAGCGTCCCGAAGTAGGGCTATGGCTGTTGGGTTTTAGCTTTGGGCAATTCCCGCACAGAGGTTAGCAACCAGCAGCGAAAGTCTGCTGTCAAAGATTGTCTATCTTTCAGGAAACAAACATTCCGGTCATGAAACGAATCAAGACTCTTGTGCTGCTGACAACCAGCCTGCTACTCGCCAATCAACTATTGGCGCAGTCCGACAAGCAACTCACCCGTGACATCTTCAAAGAGCTCATTGAAATCAATACCACCGAAGCTAACGGAAATACCACCCTGGCTGCAGAGGCCATGGCTGTACGACTACGAGCGGTGGGTTTCACCGACAAAGATATTTTCATTGGAGGCGCACATCCCCGCAAGGGCAACCTGGTAGCCACGCTCCGTGGGACGGGAAAGCGCAAGCCCATCTTGTGCCTCGCCCATCTCGATGTGGTGGAGGCGCTGCGTGAAGACTGGACCACCGACCCGTTCAAGTTTGAAGAGATCGACGGCTTCTACTATGCACGTGGGTCCAGTGACGACAAAGCCATGGCAGCGATTTTTGTCACCAACCTGATTCGCATGAAGAAAGAAGGCATAGTCCCAGAACGCGATATCATCGTTGCACTAACCGCCGATGAAGAAGGGGGACCTCACAATGGTGTTGACTGGCTGTTGAAGAACCATCCTAACCTCCTGCAAGCCGAATTTGCTTTGAATGAAGGCGGGCGCGGACAGGCACAGGATGGAAAAAAGATTCTCAATCAAGTTCAATTGAGCGAGAAAGTATTTCAGAGTTTTAAACTGGAAGTGAAGAACCGCGGTGGCCACAGTTCACAGCCACGTAAAGACAACGCGATCTATCGTCTTGCTCACGCACTCGACAACTTGGCCAAATTTGATTTTCCTGTTAACCTCAATGAAGGGACACGAGTCTACTTTGAGCGCTCCTCGAAACTGGAAAGCGGCCAGCTGGCGGCCGACATGATGGGCATACTCCAGACACCTCCTCCAGCGGATGCGGTGGCTCGCCTTGCGGTATTCCCCAACTACAATGCACTCCTGCGTACCACGTGCGTTGCTACAATGCTCAGCGGCGGCCATGCTGAAAATGCGTTACCTCAAACCGCTTCGGCAGTAGTCAATTGCCGCATCCTTCCCGGCGAGGATCCGGAAAAAATACGTGAGACGCTTGTCGGGGTTTTTGGTGACAACACCATTTCGGTTACAGCGATGCAGGCCGCAAAGCCCAGCCCTCCATCACCCCTGAATCCCGATGTCTTTGGTCCCATTGAGAAGGTGACGAAGCAAATGTGGCCGGGCGTTCCCGTTGTTCCCACGATGTCAACAGGCGCGACAGACGGAGCCTATTTGCGCAATTTTGGAATTCCGACGTACGGTGTATCTGGAATATTCGGAGAAATATCCGATGTACGGGCCCACGGAAGGGATGAGCGTGTGGGTGTCGCATCATTTTATGAAGGACAGGAGTTTCTTTATCAGGTGGTTAAAGAGATGGCGATGAAACCAACGGTGAAGCGGAATTACTGACGATCGGGTATCCTTACAAGCTAAGAGCTAGCAATCATCATAAGCCATTATTCCACTTTCAACGCATCAACAGGGTTTGCACGCACAGACCTCGCTAACAGTAATGACACTGAAATGAATGCCATGACTGCCACAAAACCAATTGCCATAAACAATAGCTTCCCGTCAAACGGAATTCGCTGTGGGTACTTCGAAAGCCATTCGTTGACAAGAAAGTAGCTTGCCGGTGCCGAAAAGATTGCCGACACTCCCAATATTTTCACTAGTTCATTGGAAAGCAGTCGAATGAGGCTACCCACTGGGGCCCCAAGCACTTTTCGGATACCAATCTCCCTCGTACGTTGATGGGTCATGAAATAGGTGAAGCCGAAAAGTCCCAGACACGCGATAAAAATCCCAACAGCGGAGAAGAAACTAAATACCTCATTCATCCGCTGCTCTTGTCTGTATTGACGATCAAAAAATTCATCCAAAAAGAAATATTCAAAAGGAGTTTCAGGAAAAAGAGCTGCCCATTGCTTTTGAATCTCCTCCACAGTAGCCGAAGCATCCAGTGAATTAATTCGAACTGTTATAAACTTCAAATACCCAACTCCTGTGGTGAACATGGAAGGCCTGATTGGTTCATGAAGCGACCGCTCATGAAAGTCCCTTATAACCCCAACAATTTTGTAGTCGCTCATCAGCATCTGACCTAAGGCCTCCTGCTCGCTTTTATAACCTAGCAGTCTCGATGCTGTTTGATTTAGGATTACTTCCTTCGCATTGTCATCCGAAAAATTGGTTCCTGAGACCAATTCTAGTCCATAAGTCTCAAGGAAATTCAGATCTACACGCGTCCTAAAAGTCGTAATTAGTTCCGTTTTCCCCGTCCTGCCCAAGCTTCCTTGCCAGAAATTTTCTTGACCCGGGATGTTTGATGTTACAGACGCACTATGAACACTGGCACGGTCTGTGATTCGATTCCTAAATAGTGACATCCTGCTTACAAAGGATGAATCTCGCTCTGCATCAGCAGTGCATAGGGATTTGATTACAAGCCTTTGATCCATCTGGAATCCAAGGTCCCTTCCCCGCATAAATTCTACCTGACTTTCAATAGCAAGAGTTATGGTAACCAATACGATGGTGATTATGAACTGGGTTGTCAGTAAAACCTTGCGCAGCACTGGTTGACCCGATAGCGTCTTCATTCCGGTAGTTCCAATGGCTGACAGGATGCGTGCAGGATAGAATCCCGAAATCATTGCCAGGAACAGCAAAATGAAAAGGATACTTCCAATGGCTACCCACGGATCGTCCCACATGGAGAAGGGAATCTGCACGCCAAGGATTGCATCAAAGGAAGACTTGCCAAACACAATAATGACTGTAGCTGCAGCAAAGGAAAACACAATGAGCGCAAACGACTCCATAAAGAAAAGCCCCATCAACTGGCCACGTGATGAACCAACAAACCTTCGAACACCAATCTCCTTTGCCCTTCTGATAATTCTGGCCAATGAGATGTTCATGTAGTTGACCAGCGCCAGGCAAAGTATGAGGATAGCAACAACCTGGAGAGCTTGGACAATGGTGCTATTTCCATTCTCACGCATCTCACTTCCAAGATGCGAAGACAAATGGATGTCTTCTAGCGGTTGGAGAGCAAACTCGAATCCAACACGATCAAGACCAGGTCTACTCTTCAATTTGGCTACGAGTACTTCCTGTACCTTTCGCTCCATCTCCAAAATGTTGGATTGAGGTTCCAACAACAGGTAGCAATAGAATCCATCCCAGTTCCAATCACTTCGGTCACCATATACCTTTATCCATGAAACCAGGAAATCAAATCTCATGTGAGAATTCTCAGGCAGATCTTCAAATACCCCGGATACGGTAAAGTCATCAAGGCCCTTCCAATGAATAACCTTGTTAAGGGCATTTCCGTCAGGAAAATATTTCTTCGCAGCTGACGACGAGAGCACAATTTTTTTCTGACCAGTCAACGCGGTGAGTGGGTCACCTTGAACAAAAGGAATAGGAAACACGCGGAAGAACGATGAATCGACAGTGTATACACGTGATTCTGTAAATATCTTGTCCCCTTCATTGCCATCAACAGAAAAAATTGCTTCTACAAAGGATGTCATAGGGAACAGTCTGACATATTCCTCAACCCCTGCAATCTCACGCTTAATAGTCTCGCCTACTGCAGGGAAAATCTGCGCTTTGTTGTACTGAAATTCGCCGTCAATAAAACGCGTATAGGTTATTCGTACGACATCCTTACTCCTTGGAAAGAACGAATCATACTTCTTTTCGAAGAGTACGTAGTTAGTTATGAGTAGACAAACTGCCATTCCGATGGTAAGACCAACCATGTTGATAAATGAAAAGACCTTGTGCCTCCCAAGCATCCTCAATGTGAACTTGAAATAGCTCGGAGTTAGAATCCACATATAGTTGTTTGCCTGCTGTTGCCTCATCAATATCCCGGGTCGGAAAAACCGGATCACATTCCACAACATTCTATACTTTGCTTTTCTAAGGCCCACCTTTTCAACATCCTTCAGGTAACGCTGCATCAAATCCCCTTCGATTTCCTCGACCAAGTGTGTTGGGCAAAACCAACGCAGAAATCGAATAGACAGCTTTTCCTTACTCATACTTCAACGTCTCCGCCGGCTTTGTCAACGCTGCCCGAAACGTCTGCGAGCTCACAGACACAAAAGCAATCAGTGTTATGAGTACCCCGGACAGAATAAACACCATTGGGTTTATCGTGATCCGATAGGGAAAGGACTCCAGCCACCCGTTCATCACCCACCATGCCAGCGGCCAGGCAATCAGGTTGGCCAACACAACCGGCTGAAGGAAACTTCGGGATAGCAACATTACGATTCCGGAAACAGAGGAACCCAATACCTTGCGGATGCCAACCTCCTTGGTGCGCTGAACAGCCATAAAGGAGGCCAGCCCAAAGAGGCCCATGGTAGCAATAAAAATGGCAAGACCCGTAAACAGGCTGAACACCTGCCCGAAACGATCGTCCTTTTCATACTGCTTGTTGAAGAATTGATCCAGAAAGAAGTAGTCGATGGGGTTCCCAGGAAATAGCGAATTCCATGGCCCTTCCATTGCAGCTAAAACATCCTTATAGTTTTCCGTTTCCAGTTTCACTGAGTAAAACCGGTTCGAAGCATACGGCCGCAGACGAAACAGAATAGGTGCCACTTTGCTTCTCAACGACAACTGGTGATAATTCTCCATAACCCCAATAACCTCGACCGTGTCCTCACCATCCTGAAGCAACTCTCCGATTGCTGAAACAGGATTATTGAATTCCAGCGCTTCGGCCAAGGCGCGATTAAGTACGGCTCGTTTCTCATCGCCGGGGAATTTTCTGTCAAAGGATCTACCGGCAATCATTTTTGTTTCGAAGGCTGAAACGAAGTCATGGTCAATGCCCACGTGCGCTTCGGCAATTCCGCTGCGGTGATTGCCCGTCAGTCGCCGAATGGGCGCCGCCCAAAAAATCTCGTCACCAGGGATATTTGATGACGCCGTCAGGCCCTTAACCCCCGGGATCCTCATCACTTCACTCTTGAAGGTCTCCAGCTTCTCCTTGAACAGCGTGTCAATGATTCCCGGCCCTTTGAGTACAAGTGTTTGATCAATGGTAAATCCCAGATCCTTCCTTTTCATGAATTGAATTTGCTGATAGACGATGATCGATCCACTGATCAGGAATACGGAAGCGACAAATTGAAAGATCACCAATGATTTCCTCAGGATATTTCCCCCGGGGGACCGAATGAGTTTGCCTTTCAATACAGCAATGGGCTTAAAGGAAGATAGAATAATGGCCGGATAAAATCCCGAAACAAGTGCCCCGCCGACGAGGAGGGATACCCACAACTGCCAGAAATCGGACGCGTACAGGAAAGTCAGGGGAATGTGCCAGCCCGTCAAGGAAGAGAAAGGAGACCATAACATTCGCACAGTCAACAAAGCCAATGTTGCAGCCAACAGATTCAATAAGAAGGATTCGGTAAGGAACTGACTCACAAGCTGAGATCGAAACGCACCCATTACTTTGCGCACACCAACTTCATTGGCCCTATTGAACGACCGGGCCGTGGCCAGGTTGATGTAGTTTACCCAGGCAATAACAAGAATGAAGATGGCAATGATGCTCAGTGCATAGACTGAGTCCCCATCGCGTTGCTGGGCAGGTTGAGATTCATACAAGAGGTGAGAATACAGGTGGATATCTGTCAACGGACGAAGGATGAACTCCTCCTTCTCGTCGGTCCGGTCCCATTCCGCTTTGCGTGTCTTGACCAGGTACTCATCCCATTTCGCCTGAAGTTGCTGTACATCGGTGTTCGGCTTGAGCAGCACAAACGTGTAGAAGTCGTACCAGCCCCAGGAAGTTTCACTATTGTTCTTCGTTTGCCTGTTGATGGTCGCATAGGATACCAGCAAGTCGAACTGTATGTGCGAATTTTCGGGCACGTCCCGGAAGACACCCGTTACTTCGAGCGTATTCCACCCATTGAATTTCAGTCGCTTCCCCAGCGGGTCCTCATCACCAAAATATTTTCTGGAGGCTCTCTCGGAAATAACAACTTTGTTAACGTCTTCGAGTGCGGTGGCCGGTTCTCCTTTGATCAGTTCAAAATCAAAAACACGAAAGACACCCGGATCGGCAAAATACATTTTCTGTTCGTGAAAGGATATATCCTCACCGTCAGTACGCAGATGGGACATCACTCCGCTCAACGGGAGAAACCGAGTAAAATCCTCCACTTCCGGAAAATTATCCTTTAGCGCTCTTCCCACTATCGGCACCGCCACGGCACTCTCAAAATTGACTTTCCCTCCATGCCATCCGTTGTACTGAATGCGGTATATATCCTTCGCTCGTGAATGAAATGAGTCAAAACTCCGCTCATATTTTACGTATTGAAAGATCAGAAGACTGGCGGTCATCCCGATCGCCAAGCCCAGTATATTGAGGAGGGTGTAGGACTTCTGCTTCGAAAAGTTCCGGAAGGCTATTTTGATGTTGTTCCGTATCATGTGTGTTCGGATAATATTTATCGAGAATCTGTTTCTTAGTATGATTTCGGCCCTGAAGAAGCGAATCGCATTCCACCACAGCCTTCGGTTGGCTTTGCGTTCACCCAACCGGTCTGAATCCTTTCTGTACTGTTGAAGAAGGTCGCCCTCAATCTCCTCGTACAAGTGCTCCGGACAAAACCATGCAAGAAATCGCAACGCCGTTTTCATCGGGCTATTCTATTTCCCACCTAAACCCCCGTCATCATCTTCAACTGTGGTACCATCTTCCACAAGTCTAACCGTGTTTCCTTCATGGCTCTCAACATAGCCAGTCCTGCACTGGTAATCGTGAAAATCCGTTTACGCCTCCCACCCCGCTCCTTTGTTCCTCCGCCCAACGACGACCTGACCAATCCCTTGTCCTCCAATCGGTACAGGGTTACATGCACTGCGCTGAGATTTACCTCCCGCTTCAGCTTTAATTCTATTTCTTCCGCGATGGCCGCACCATAGGCATCCTCTTGCAATGCCGCAACCAAAGTCAGGATCACCTCTTCAAATTCACCCAGAAACTCCTTTTGCATATCCTTATATTTTGCTAAGCAAATAAGAGAATCCCAGCCTCCCTTCCAAGCCGTGTCGAAAAGTTATTTGGTCGATGGATGCCGGGCGTGCCAATCCTTTTGTGCCCTCTGGCCCGGCATTGGCTTTATTCTGCGCCTCACGACAGCCCGGAAACGGGCCCAAAACCTTCCAATTTCTCCTTACCTTAGCATCTTCAAACGATTGAATACATGGCAAGGGTAGAACTGATCATGCCCAAGATGGGCGAAAGCATCATGGAGGCTACGATCCTCAAGTGGCTCAAGAAGCCCGGTGATACGATCGAGCAGGATGAATCCGTACTGGAGGTGGCTACCGATAAGGTAGACACTGAGGTTCCATCTACGCATGCAGGTGTACTCCAGGAGATCTTAGCTAAAGAAGGGGAAGTCGTAAAAGTCGGCAAGCCTATAGCCATTCTTACCTCCTCTGTAGCAAGCGGAGCACCTGCACCGTCAGCACCCTCGAAGGCTCCCGTCGTGGAGCAGGCGGTTCAAGCCATTGCTCCCGCAGCAACAACATCGCCGACCAATGGCGTATCGCATACCGCTGTCGCCGACTACAAATCTTCTACTCGCTTTTATTCTCCGCTGGTCAAGAACATCGCCAAGGAAGAACGTATACCTGTAGCTGAGCTCGAATCGATTGCGGGCACAGGCGCCGCAGGGAGAGTAACCAAGAAAGATATTCTGGCCTATGTGCAGAACCGCCAACCGGGGCAGGTCATTGTGCGTAGTTCAGCCCCTATGGTTCCTGCCTCCATCAATGCGGGCGACGAAATCATCCAGATGGACCGGATGCGCAAGATGATTGCCGACCGCATGGTCGACTCCAAGCGCACTGCACCGCATGTAACATCTTTTGTGGAGGCCGATCTTACCAACGTGGTAACATGGCGCAACAAGGTTAAAGGTGAATTCGAAAAGCGCGAAGGCGAACCGCTGACGTTTACCCCCCTCTTTATTGAAGCCATTATCAAAGCCATCAAGGATTTTCCGATGATCAACATCCAAGTGGACGGCGACCGCATCATCAAGAAGAAAGATATTAACATCGGTATGGCGGTGGCTCTCCCTTCAGGAAATCTGATCGTGCCTGTCATCAAACAAGCGGATCAATACAGCCTTACGGGCCTGACCAAAGCAGTCAATGACCTCGCACGGCGCGCCCGCGAAAACAAATTGAAGGCGGACGATTTAAGTGGTGGTACCTACACGATCTCCAACGTGGGAACATTCGGGAATGTGATGGGAACACCCATCATTGTCCAGCCTCAGGTTGGTATCCTGGCCACAGGTGCCATCCAGAAGAAACCTGCCGTATTAGAGACCGTACATGGCGACGTCATCGCCATCCGTCACAAAATGTTCCTCTCCCACTCCTACGACCACCGTGTAGTCGACGGTGCCCTGGGCGGCAGCTTTGTCCGTCGGGTAGCCGACTATCTCGAAAAGTTTGATGTTAATCGCGTGATCTGAGGGAGAAATTCCTCAGACAAAGAACCAGGGCAGCACAGCAAGCAGAAAGGTGATCAGGAGCCATATCCAAAGTGTCCTGTTTTCTTTTTGTTCCGCAGTCATTCAGCATCCATTTTCGAGACGTAACGGAACCCGATGCTTACAGGTTGTATTTTTAACAATCATTAACAATAAGGGTGAATCCTGACCTCGTAGATTTAACCACGCAGAGACTTTTCCAACAATTCAATCTGAATTCGGTAATATTGCCCTGACCTAAACTAATTCGAACGTTCTCAATTCTGAACATTCTGTAAATTCTCCAATGCTGTTCCCATTCTGTAAATTCTAAAATTCTGATATTATATGAAGTTTGGTACTAAAGCCATCCACGCTGGGGTAGAACCCGACCCCACCACCGGCGCCATCATGACGCCCATATTCCAGACGTCTACCTACGTTCAACCCTCTCCCGCCAAGCACAAAGGATATGCATATGCGCGAGGCGCAAACCCAACAAGGACAGCACTCCAAAAGAGCATCGCCGCACTGGAGAACGGAAAGTTCGGTATATGCTTTTCGTCGGGTATGGGCGCCACGGATACGGTGATCAAACTCCTGAAGCCGGGTGACGAAGTCATCACCAGCAATGACCTCTATGGAGGCTCCTACCGGATGTTCACGAAGGTCTATGAAAAGTACGGGATCAAATTTCATTTCATAGACCTGACCAATGCTGCCAATGCTACGCCGTACATCAACGCCAAAACGAAACTCTTCTGGCTGGAGACGCCTTCAAATCCGCTCATGCGCGTTATTGACATCCAGGCCCTGGTGGCCATGGCGAAGAAAAATGGCAGCATCGTCGCTGTCGACAACACATTTGCCTCGCCCTACCTCCAGAATCCCCTCGATCTTGGTGCCGACATTGTCATGCATTCCGTGACGAAGTACCTTAGCGGTCACAGCGATGTGATTATGGGCGCACTGGTGACCAATGACGAAAAACTCCGTGATGAACTTGCCTTCATCACCAATTCCTGTGGCGCTGTGCCCGGCCCACAGGATTGCTTCCTGGTAATGCGTGGCATCAAGACCCTTCACTTGCGCATGGAGCGCCACTGCTCCAACGGAAAGAAGATTGCTGAATTCCTACGCAATCATCCCAAGGTTAACAAAGTTTACTGGCCTGGCTTTAGCGACCACCCCAACCACGACATCGCCAAAAAACAGATGCGCGACTTCGGCGGTATGATGTCGTTTGAACTGAAGGGTGACAAACTGGAGAACGCGATCAAGCTGATGGAATCCGTGAAGTTGTTCTCACTGGCAGAATCGCTGGGCGGCGTCGAGTCGCTTATCAACCACCCGGCCTCGATGACACACGCCAGTATACCTCGTGACGAGCGGATGAAGAATGGACTTACCGATACCCTCATTCGTCTCAGCATCGGCGTAGAGGATGTTGAAGACCTGATTGACGACTTGAGTCAGGCATTGCAGTCTGCCTGATCCTGCATCCATCAAACGAAAAAGTCCGGAGTTCACCCGGACTTTTTTCATTAACCCCACACCTCAACCCACTAATGCATGCGTGACTGCATGTCATGTCGTTGTCTCAAAATATCGCGGTTAGCGCGTTGCTGGGCGCGATGAAGGCGCATACGCTCCATGCGTGTTACCGAACCATCAGCCTTGGCCATACAATCGGCACGCCGAATGTGACGCTGCTCAGCCCGAAGACGGATAGCCTCACGGCGGGTGAGATCACCGCTGGCCCATCCCTGACGAATACGGGCCCGTTGGTTCTGTTGACGTCCATCCACTCCTGGCGTTGCATCCTGAGCGAAAGAACTGACAGCTACCGCCATCAGTATCATCATAATTCCCAATCCTCTCTTCATAACGTTTATTTTCTCCTTGGACGGCGTCGAGGGAGGAGGGTTTAATGACCCAGCGAAGTTTAAATCGATTCCGCGGGAATACGTACCAAAAACTCACTTCCCTGCGGGGAAGTGGCCAGCTCGATGGTACCACCAAGGCGGTCAACAAGCGTTTTTACGATCGCAAGACCCAGGCCATGTGAACTCTCTCCACCGGTTGGCTGCGCGCTCAATCTCTTAAACTTTTGATACAGATGCTTCCGGTCCTCGGCTGTGAATCCAGGTCCACCATCTTTAATCGACAGATGTATACAGCCTCCCTTCCAATCGGCTGAAATCGCTACCTGTGAATTCCTGGGTGAAAACTTAATGGCGTTGGACATTAAATTATCGATGATACGCCCAAGATAGGATGGATCCGAAATAACCCGACGATCCACCTTATTGGTTATCATGATCTGACCGCCCTTTGCCTCGGCTACCGGGTAGAAGGGCTGTACTTTCTGCCGGAGAAATTCATCAAACAAGATGGCCGTTAACTTTGGGGCTTCCCGTGCCTCATTCAAAGCATGCACATCCAATAGTCCGGTAATCAAGTCCAGCCCCCCGCTGGCACACTCCTTGATCAGGCGAAGAAGTTCTTCCTGCTGCTTGTCAAGCTTCCCCTCGCGATCCAAAATATGCGTCAGCCCCGAAATTCGGTTGAGGGGTGACTTCAGATCATGAGCGACAATGTTCATCAGGGAATCCTTCTCATGATTCAACAAATCCAATTCCTTGTTGCTGCGGGATAGGATTTCATTCTGCTTGACAATCTCCTCCCGCTGCAGCATGATATGCTGATTCTGATCTTCCAATTTCCGGTTGATCATCTGCCGTTTCCGACTCACGCGCCATGCAACGACTGCCAGTACGGCTACAAAGAAAGCGATGATCAATAGTAATAAATTCTCAAACCGCTGTTGGGCGATGACCGTCTCATCCCTTGCTTGCTGGGCCTTCAGGAGCTCATTTTCTTTTTCTGCCTTTTCCGTAGACAATTGAAACTGCAGTCGTTCGATTTCACGGTTCAAATCCTCATTCTCAATTTTTGCCTGGAGAAAGTCAAAAATGCGTTGGTACTCTCTGGCTTTGTCCCTATTGCCCAGTGTACCATGAACCTTACTAAGCAGTTTGGCTGCATCGCGTTGAAAAACAAGGTTGCCTGATGATTCGGATGAGTTATATACCTTATCCAGGATGGTCGCCGCAGCCGGGTAATGCTTCCAATAAATCTGGCACCGGGCCTGTAGCAGGCGGGCTCGCAGGAATACTTTCTGATTCGAGTTTTCTGTCACCACCTTCAGCACCTCGTCGGCGAGGACTCCCGCTTCAGGCGATCGCCCTTCCTTACAAAGAATTTCTGCCATGCCTACTTTGATTTCGGCCTTGGTCAGCTCGTCATTCATGACGGAAGAAATAGAATCTGCTATTTCAAATTGTCTCAGCGCAAGCTCAGTCGAATCCAAATCCTGATAGAGAAGACCCATTTCCATGTACGCCGAGGTCACAGTCCGTCGGTCGCCCAAATTCTTTCGCATTAGCAGTGCCTTCCGTGCATTGTCGAGGGCTTTAACGTAATCTCCCTTTGCCTCAAATACATCGGACAGGCTACGATAAACGTAGGCAAGACCTGGCAAATCATGAATGCTCTCGAACAAATCTCTCGCCTTTACAAACTCATTGTAAGCGCGAATGAGATCACCTTTGTCATAAAATATCCTTCCTATGTTATTGTGGCCATGGGCCAATTGCAGTGTGTCCTCTTGCTGAGCCGCAATGGCCAATGACCTGTTGTGAGCCTCCAGTGCCGCTGCGTAGTCTCCCTGATTTGCCTTAGCTAATCCAATAAAACTCAAAGGCCGGGCAAGACCGCGGGCAATCTGATTGCGTTGGCCGAGAGCATAGGCTTTGTTGCAGTAATAAATGGTACTGTCGGGAAACGAGAGCCTGTATTCAAAACCCAAGGCATTCAGCAAATCAAATTGCTTTTCCTCGGGAGCCTGACGAAGCTCCGCCCGAATACTGTCAATCACATCAAGATTCTGTGCCGACAGGTTGACGACGGCAGTCAACAGCACCATGAGGAATAGAACACCGAACCCCGAAGGAGGCTTACAAAAGCGATCCCTTGAAACCGTAAATGCCGTCATGGAGAAACGGTATTCATTTTGTATGCTACTCCTCTACGAAGTTCATGTCCTGACCAAAGGTCTCGTGAATATAGCGCAATGCAATGAGCGCAATAACGATCGTACCGACACCAACAATCAAGGCCCCATAAATAACGGCCTGATCATCGCCCCCCAGTTCCTCGCGAAGAAACCGGAAGGCCGGAACAAGAAGAATTACGGTGCCTCGAATGAAGTTGGGAACCGAAGTGGCCACAGTCGAACGCAGGTTGGTTCCAAATTGCTCGGCAGCAATGGTGACAAATAAAGCCCAGTATCCAATACCCACACCGAGAAGGAAACAGGTGACATAAAATCCTTCTGCCGAACGACCCGGTGTAAACAAGTAAAGCAAGATGGTCCCTAACGTCAGAAAAATAAATAGTCTGACTACCTTCTTTCTGGATTCCAGCCATTGGCTGATAAGTCCGCTGGAGAGATCGCCGATGGCCAACCCGATGTAGCTGAACATCACCGCGTCGCCGGCCACAACGGTGCCTTCAATATGGAGCGCCTTTGCGAACTCCGGTGAAAACGTAATGAGAATACCGATCGCAAACCAAATGGGCAACCCTATGAAGATGCTGCCCATAAATTTATTGAATCGCACTTTGCTGTTGAACAACTGGAAGAAATTCCCCCGTTGTACGGTCTTCTCCTTAATTTTTAGGAAGATGCCCGATTCAAAAATACTCACTCTCGCCATCAGGAGCACCAAGCCCAAGCCGCCCCCAATCCAGTAGGCAACCTGCCAATCATATTCCTTGGCTACAAAATTGGCCAATACCGCACCCATCAAGCCTACCGTGGCGACCAGCGTGGTTCCATAACCTCTAAGCCTTGTGGGCAACACTTCTGCCACTAACGTAATCCCCGCACCCAGTTCACCCGCAAGTCCAATACCGGCGATGAAACGCAGCACCGCGTACTGATCAACGGTGGTTACAAAACCATTGGCGATGTTGGCAACGGAGTACAGAAGGATGGATCCAAACAGAACCGAGAGCCGGCCACGCTTGTCGCCCATAATGCCCCAGATGAGGCCACCGAGAAGCAAGCCGGCCATTTGCACTTGCAGGAGAAATTCACCCTGAACAAACAACTGATCATCGGCGACACCCAATGAAATAAGGCTGGGTTTTCTAACAATACTGAAGAGCAGCAGGTCGTAGATGTCCACAAAGTACCCCAGGGCAGCGACGATGACCGGGATGCTAAAGAGTCCTTTGGAATTTTCCTGAGTCATGAATCAGCAAAATAGGAATAAATGCTCATTCCCAAGCACCCTGAGCAAGTTTTGGACTGCCACTTATAGAAAAGTCAGAAGCAAGTACGCCAAAAATTGCTAATCTCGTATTGTAATAAACCCATTGTCTATGCGATTCAGAAACACCTTACTCTTCCTGGTGATGCTCGTTGGCCTGACCACCTTTGGTCAAAAGAAGGCCGCGCCCGCCAAAGAGACCCTCGGCTTTGACGAGAAACTCTATACAGGCCTCGAGTACCGGAGCATCGGCCCCTTCCGCGGTGGCCGCTCGGCAGCCGTAACCGGCGTTCCCGGTAAGCCCAACCTCTTCTATATGGGAGCCACGGGCGGCGGCGTGTGGCGTACCACGGATGCCGGCAATTCCTGGGAAAACATCTCGGATGGATTTTTCGGAGGCTCCATTGGCTCCGTCGAAGTGAGTACGTGGGACAACAACGTCATCTACGTCGGTGGCGGCGAAGTGACCGTACGCGGAAACGTATCCTACGGATATGGCATGTTCAAGTCTACCGACGCTGGCAAAACCTGGTCTTCCATTGGACTAAAGAATTCACGTCACATACCTCGCATCCGCATCCATCCGAAGAACCCTGATCTCGTGTATGCAGCGGTGATGGGTGATCTGTACAAATCATCAGAGGAACGCGGTGTATACCGCTCAGAAGATGGCGGCAAGAACTGGAAGCGAGTGCTCTTTGCCAATGCCGATGCGGGCGCCGTAGAACTGTGCATGGATCCAAATAACCCGCGCATTCTCTTCGCCTCTACCTGGCGTATCCGGCGCACACCCTACAGCCTCGAAAGTGGCGGTGAGGGTAGCGGACTCTGGATGACCAAAGACGGAGGTGATACCTGGACCAACATTACCAAGAACGAAGGACTGCCCAAAGGCACCTGGGGCATTTCCGGAGTTTCCGTGTCACCGGTGAACTCCAACCGCATCTACGCGATTATTGAAAATGACAACGGCGGTGTGTTTCGCTCCGATGACGGCGGCACTACCTGGAGAAAAATGAATGAAGACCGCAACCTGCGTCAGCGGGCGTGGTACTATTCCAAAATCTACGCCGATACCAAAGACGTTGACGGCGTGTATGTACTCAATGTAGCCTATCACAAGTCGAAAGACGGGGGCAGAACTTTTCAAAACTACAATGCCCAGCATGGCGATCACCACGATCTGTGGATTGCTCCTGAAGACAACCAGCGCATGATCATTGCGGATGATGGCGGAGGGCAAGTTTCTTTCGATGCAGGCGAAAACTGGTCGACGTACTTCAACCAGCCAACAGCTCAATACTATCGTGTCACTACGGACAATTCCTTTCCTTATCGCATCTACGTTGCCCAGCAGGACAACAGCACGCTGCGCATTCCTCATCGTACCGATGGATTTTCCATTGGCGAAGGTGATTGGGAAACAACTGCTGGAGGCGAAAGTGGCTGGATTGCCGTTGACCCTACCAACAATGACATCGTCTACGGAGGAAGCTATGATGGTCTTCTCGAGCGCAAAAATCACGCAACCGGCGAAAGCCGCGGCATCAACGCGTGGCCAGACAACCCAATGGGGCATGGCGCTGAAGGTGCGAAGTACCGCTTCCAGTGGAACTTCCCCATTTTCTTCTCACCTCACGATGCGACCAAACTTTATGCTGCATCCAACGTGCTGCACGTTACTCACAACGGCGGCGAAAAGTGGGAGATCATCAGCCCGGACTTAACCCGGAATGATGCCTCGAAGATGGGTCCTTCCGGTGGACCTATTACCAAGGACAACACTTCTGTTGAGTACTACTGCACCATCTTCACCGCCGCTGAATCGCCATTCGAAAAGGACCTCATCATGGCAGGTTCTGATGATGGCCTGCTCCATATCACCCGTGATGGCGGAAAGAACTGGACTAAACTTACGATTGCAGGTATGCCCGAATGGGTGATGTTCAACAGTATCGACTTTGACCCTTTCGTCAAGGGAGGCGCTTATGTTGCTGGAACACGATATAAATCAGGCGATTACCAGCCCTATCTCTACAAGACCAAAGACTACGGAAAAACATGGACCAAGATTACGGACGGCATTGACCCGGGACATTTTACCCGTGTAGTACGCGCCGATCCTAAACGGGCGGGTCTCCTTTACGCGGGTACCGAAAGCGGGATGTACATCTCCTTCGATGATGGTGCCAGCTGGAAACCTTTTCAACTCAATCTTCCGATGGTTCCGATCACCGACCTGACCGTGAAGAATGACAACCTGATCGTGGCAACACAGGGACGAAGCCTTTGGCTCATCGACGACCTCACGCCGCTCCATCAGCTCAATGCTGCGATGGCCAGTTCTGACTTCACGCTTTTCAAGCCGATGCCCAGTTACCGTATGGGTCCTGGCTTCTCCTTCGGACGGGCTTCGAAAACAGAAGGCAAGAACCATCCAGGTGGTGTGATGTTCCATTACTACATCAAGGACACCGCGAAGGCCGTTGCTTCCCTCGAGATCATGGAGTCCAATGGTACGCTCATCAAGAAGTTCGCCACCAAGCCCGACAAGAAGGCCAATGACGAACAAATGCGCATCAAGCCCGGCGGCAACCGGTTTGTGTGGAACACCCGCTATAAGAATGCCGAAGGATTTGACGGCCTGATCATGTGGGCTGGTTCCCTCAACGGTCCCAAAGCTCCTCCCGGCATCTACAAGGCAAGACTGACACTGAATGGTAAATCCCAGGAAGTGGAGTTTGAAATTGTGAAAGATCCCCGCACGACAGGTACGTTGGCCGATATCAAGGAACAGTTCGCCTTCCTGACTCAGGTGCGTGATAAACTTTCAGAAACAAACCTCGCCGTCAAGAAGATCCGTACCACCCGCGACCAGATCAATCGGGTGACGGAACCCATGCGAGGGAAGGAAGATTTGAAGGATGTTACGGATATGGCCAAATCGATCCAGGATGATATGAAGAAGATCGAAGAAGCACTGTACCAGACCAAGAACCGCAGTGGTCAGGATCCCCTGAACTACCCGGTACGTCTGAATAACAAACTTGCTGCGCTCGGCGGTGAAGCCGACGGAAGTGACTACAAACCGACGATGCAAGTAAAGGCAGTTTACGGTGAGATTACAGGCAAGATTGACGAGCAACTCCAGATGCTCAACAAGGTCTTTACCGACCGTATTCCCAAGTTCAACGAGCTGGTAAAGCAAAAGCAAGTAAACCCGGTGACCATTCCGGAGGTGTTCTAAAAAAACCAGGTCCAAATAAAAATGGGTCGCCCTCTTCAGGCGGCCCATTTTTATTTCTTGCCGATCACGTAGTAGAGTACCGGCCCAAGGACGGGAAGGAAGATGACGGCCAGCGTCCAAAGAATCTTCTTCTCATTGTCTTTGGGTCCCCGCAGGATGTCCAGAATAACAATGACATCGATTACGATAATGGCAATGTACAGGAGTGCTCCCATGGTTTATGTGGTTAGTTTGTTCCAAGGATCTTGAAAAGCTCATCGAGGTGCGGCGTCACAATAATCTCCGTCCGGCGGTTCTTCTGACGGTTGGGGTCTGAGGTGTTTGGGGTGAGTGGTGAATATTCTCCTTTACCCGATGCCGTAATCTGTGTAGTCTTTACGCCTGCGTTGGTCAGGATGCGCGTGATGCTTGTTGCGCGCATAACGCTCAGGTCCCAGTTGTCCTGCATGTACTGCGACTTCTTACCGATAGGTACGTTGTCGGTATGACCTTCCACTGTCACCTGTACGTCTTTGTGGTCCTTAAGGGCTTTGGCTAACTGCTGCAAAGCCGAAACACCCTTCGCATCAACTTCAATGCTACCCGACTTGAACAAGAGCTGCTCCGCCAGGGAAACATACACTTTACCATTCTTCACATTCACTGTCAGGTCGCTCTCTTTGAACCCGAGCAATGCTTCGGATATTTTCTTTTTCAGGTCTTGGACGGCCTTGTCCTTATTGGCCAGGATCGTTTCCAGTTCCTTGACCTTTCGCTCTCGCTCCAGCAAACTCGTGCTGAGTGAGTCGTTGAGCTTACGGGTGTTATCGAGGTTTTCCTGGATGGCAAAGAGTTGATCCCGCTGTTCGATCAGGTCGCGGTTCATCTTCCCACTGCTGGTCATCAAGTTTTTGTAATACGCATTGAGTTTGTCGTGCTCCAACGTCAGTTCGGCAAGCTGGCGCTGCGTCAGGCGCTTTTGTTCGCCCAAGGCTGTTGTATCCGCTGCCAATTTGGTCCTTGCCTCTTCGAGCTCCTTCAGGCGTGCTTCCGCCTTGTCGAGTTGTTCGGCTTTCTCGGCGAGTTCACCTTCGGCCTTGACTTTTTGAGCCAGCATATCGTCAAATTTCTGCTTGCTGACGATACAGGATTGTGCGGTGAGGAGGACGGTAATGATGAATAGCTTAAAAAATAGCTTCATAAAGCATGGAGTTTAAAAAATCTTCTACGAAAGTAGGGGTTTGGTTGGGTTTGTCCAACAGGAGAATAATAGCTCAAACTCCTTAGATTTGAATTCCAACATTCGGATAACCTTAAAACCTCAATCCACAAACGCATGAATCACACCGAAGGCATGTTCAAACCCGGCGCATTCAAAGGAAAAACCATTCTCATTACCGGCGGCGGTACCGGTTTAGGCCGGTCCATGGGTACGTATCTTCTGGAGCTGGGTGCCAATGTGGTCATCAGCAGCCGCAAGAAGGACGTCATCGACAAGGCGGCCGAGGAAATGATGAAAGAGACTGGCGGCAAGGTCTTGGCTGTAGCGTGCGACATCCGGAAATATGATGAAGTGGAGAAGGTGATCAAGGCGGCCGAGGCGGAATTCGGTGAGCTTCACGGTGTACTGAATAATGCGGCTGGCAATTTTATCAGTCCGACGGAGCGCCTCTCTCACCGGGCGTTTGATATCGTGGTCGACATTGTTCTTCGTGGAACATATTACGTTACGCTGGCTGCCGGCAAGAACTGGATTGCAAAAGGTCAGCAGGGATCGTTCCTGAATATTGTTACTACCTATGCCTGGACCGGATCAGGCTATGTGGTTCCTTCAGCATGCGGAAAGGCCGGCGTGTTGGCGCTAACCCGTTCCCTCGCTGTGGAGTGGGCGAAATACAAGATTCGCAGCAACGCCATTGCTCCGGGGCCGTTCCCGACAGAAGGTGCGTGGAGTCGGTTGATGCCAGGGGAATTGGTGAAGAAGTTTGATCCTGCGGCGAGGATTCCGTTGAAGCGTGTGGGTGAGCACCAGGAGTTGGCGAATCTTGCCGCTTATCTTCTGTCGGACTATTCAGCCTACATAACGGGTGAGGTGGTGACAATTGATGGTGGTGAGTGGCTGAGGAATGGAGGGGAGTTTAGTTATCTGGAGGATCTTAAGCCGGAGACGTGGGATCAGTTGGAGAAGATGAGGAAGTAGATTTCAAATTCCAGGTTTCCTGTTCCGATGACAATCGGAGTTAACATTTTGTATTTCTCAACCGATAAATTCATCATCAATCCAAGCATGAAACGGTACATCCTCTGCACATTTATACTATGGCAAAGTTGCGCAATGCCGCATCAAGATCAGTACGTCAAAAATTATATGGCGGGTTTACTGAAAGAGGGGAAAATAGGCAAGAATCCGCTACTAGTTATCGACGGCAGCCCTATTCCTTACAATTCGTTCCAAGAAAATGAAATCCCAATCAATGAAGAGCAGATTTATACTCTTGGTTTTCTTGATAGTGGTAAAGGAGCAAATCTATTTGGGCAATATGGCCAGGATGGTATCGTTTTGATAACAACTCGACTGAACAGATTAAAGACAGTGATTGCTACAACTGAAAGTAATGTTTTGTTCAAAATTAATGGGATCAACGTAACAATTGAAGAGGTGAGGTCGCTCCGCGATGAGGAAATTGGGTACATTGAAATAATTGAAGACGATAAGGCAATCAAGAACCTCGGAGCTAGGGAATATGAGAGTGTGATCTTGATAACCCAGAGGCATAATGATTAAAGCGCTTGCCCCGCCCCAACAGGTCATTGATTTTACATTTTACATTCAGCGTTCTGCATTTTACATTTCCTTGTGATGCTTAAAACAAGAAAAGCCTTGTATTGCCACGGGGCTTAAAGGCCCCTCCTTCGCTGAAGGTACGGCGACACTCAAACACTCAGGCACGACTCACAAGGTCTGTGAGGAGCTATAAAACAAAAAAGCCTCGTATTGCTACGAGGCTTTTTTGATAAAGTCAGGCGACGACCTACTCTCCCAGGTTTTATCCCAGTACCATTGGCGCGGGTGGTCTTAACGACTCTGTTCGGAATGGGAAGAGGTGGTCCCCACCGCAATAGTCACCTTAAAATCGGTGAGCGGTGAACGGTAA
>CAYMPU010000064.1:0-21460 GCA_964392375.1 uncultured Ohtaekwangia sp.
GATTTTTATCAAGGGAATTCAGGATGAACAAATGCGTGGCGCATATAACGCTACAGCTCCGAATCCTGTTTCAAACAAGGAGTTCACAGCGTCTATTGCCAAAGCTTTGGGCCGCCACATTCTTCTGCCGCCAATTCCACCCCTCGTCATGCGAATGATTGTTGGTGAAATGGCGGATTTGGTACTCTTTGGTAGCAACGTTTCAAGCCAGAAAGTCCAGCAAGCCGGGTTCGCATTCAAGTATCGCGAATTGCCGGAAGCCGTAAAACATCTTCTGACAGAATAAGTCATCGATCCTGCCATGACATACCGTTAGGGAATTTTTCTAACTTGGACGCTTTGAAATCATAAAAATGGCTAAGAAAAAGAAGAACGGCGATGAGCTGATGAAGCAGGCGCTCGAAGATGAGCACAGGATCCGGAAGGCTTTTAAAGACAAGGATTGGGCGGAGATTAAGAGCTCTGACTCGTGGGTAATCTTCAAGGTGATGAGTGAGTTTGTGGAGGGCTTTGAGAAACTCGCCAAGATCGGTCCCTGTGTAACCATCTTTGGTTCAGCCCGTGTGAAGGCCGGACATCCTTACTACAAGATGGCAGAAGAAACTGCGTTCCGGCTCGTCCAACATGGCTTTGGTGTTGTTACGGGTGGTGGCCCGGGCATCATGGAGGCTGGTAATAAGGGGGCGCATCGGGCTGGCGGAAAATCGGTTGGCCTCAATATATTTCTTCCCTTCGAACAAAAAGGCAATCCCTATATCGATCCTGACAAGCTGATCACGTTTGATTACTTCTTCGTTCGCAAAGTGATGTTCGTCAAGTATTCGCAAGGGTTCATCGTGATGCCCGGAGGATTTGGCACCATGGATGAATTGTCGGAAGCGTTGACGTTGATTCAGACCAAAAAAATTGGCCGCTTCCCTATTGTACTGGTTGGTAAGAAATTCTGGGGTGGTATGATCGATTGGTTCAAGAAAGTGCTTGTTACAGAAGCCATGATCCATGAAGAAGATCTCGCGCTGTTTAATTTGGTAGACACCCCCGAAGAAGCTGTGAAAGTAATTGACGATTTCTATGCCAAGTACTTGCTTTCGCCTAACTTCTAACCCCGAAAACGGCCATTTTGGCCTCTTTTTGCGGTTCCTTCCGCAATTTTCTCAAAAAGCCGAACCTTAATCGTAATATTACGATTAAGTAGTATGGGCTTAGCAAAAACGGAGGAGTTCACCACCGAGCAAAACGATCTGGCTGCGTTGGCCAAAGCGTTGGGTCATCCTGCGCGCGTCGCCATTTTGCAATTCCTGATCAAGCAGAAATCCTGCGTATGCGGAGCGATCGTTGAAGAACTTCCGCTCTCCCAATCGACGGTGTCGCAGCACTTGAGCGAACTTAAAAAGGTGGGCATCATCAAAGGGGATATTGAAGGCCCCAAAGTTTGCTATTGCATTGATGCAAAAGCCTGGAAGCGAATGAAGGAGAATCTTATAGGCCTGATGGATAGTTACGAAGATCCATCTTGCTGTTAATAGACATAAACCCATCCACCTTGAACACGCACGCAACACAACTAAAAGAATTGGTAAAGGAAAAGTACGGTCAGATTGCAGACCAAAGCAAAACGGACAATGAGGCCAGTTGTTGCGGTGTCGGTGGTTGCGCTACCATTGACTACTCCATTATGGCGGATGACTACACCAAGCTCGAGGGTTACGTTGCGGACGCTGATCTTGGGTTGGGCTGTGGTCTACCCACCGAACACGCACTGATAAAGCCGGGTGATACCGTCGTTGATCTGGGTTCCGGTGCTGGTAATGATTGCTTTGTGGCTCGTTCACTTACGGGCGAAAAGGGTCGCGTAATCGGCGTTGACTTTACCGAACGAATGATTGAAAAAGCAAGAGCCAATGCCACCAAGCTCGGTTATTCCAATGTTGAATTTCGGCAAGGTGATATTGAAACCCTTCCCCTGGCGAGTGGCATTGCTAACGTAGCGGTGAGTAACTGCGTTCTGAATCTCGTGCCCAACAAGGCACAGGCGTTTGCCGAGACATTTCGGATTCTCAAGGTGAAAGGACATTTCAGTGTATCGGATATCGTTCTGTCAGGTAATTTGCCGGAAGGATTGCAGAAATCGGCAGAAATGTACGCGGGCTGCGTTTCCGGGGCCATTCAGAAGGAAGAATATCTTTCCATCATCAAAGAAGCAGGGTTTAAGAATATTATCATTCAGAAGGAGAAGCGGATCAATCTTCCCGATGAAATTCTGAAGGAATATCTGAGCCCAGCGGAGATGGAGGAGTTCAAAACAGGCGAGACAGGAATATTCAGCATTACCGTATATGCCGGAAAACCGGAAGCGTGTTGTGCACCCGGTTGCTGCGGAAACTAAATCACGTATGAAGAAAATTCTTGTGCTCTGCACCGGCAACAGTTGTCGAAGCCAGATGGCCGAGGGATACCTACGGCTTTTTGCCGGTGATCGTGCCGAGATCTACAGTGCTGGCGTCGAAACCCATGGTGTTAATCCTCGCGCGATTGCTTCCATGAAGGAAGATGGTGTCGATATCTCCCACCACACGTCCAATCTCGTGGACGAGTATCTGCATATTGATTTTGATTATCTGATCACGGTGTGTGACCATGCAAAAGAGCGGTGTCCGATTTTTCCAGGGAATGCACAGCGATTTCATCAGAATTTTCCTGATCCGGCGAAGGCCGTAGGTTCGGAGACTGAAATTCGTTCTGCGTTCGCATCAACCAGAGATTTGATCCGTACGTATTGCAGGAAATTTGTCACCGAGCACTTCTAACAACAGAAGTTCCATGAACACCTTTGATGTCATCGTTGTAGGAGGAGGTCAAAGTGGACTGGCTGTTGGCTATTATCTTCGCAGGAGTGGACTCTCCTTTATTATACTTGATCAAGAACCGGCACCCGGTGGGGCCTGGCTTCATGCCTGGGACTCGCTTCGACTATTTTCTCCTGCTCATTGGAGCTCACTCCCGGGGTTCATCATGCCTGGAGGAACCGATTATTATCCGACCCGTTCAGAAGTTATCGATTATCTGGCTGCCTATGAGAAACGGTACGCGCTTCCCCTAAAACGACCGCTCCGTGTTCTGGAGGTCGCAAAAGATGACGACGGATTTTTGCTAAAGACCTCGGAGGGACCTTACTATGCGCGTGCGGTAGTAAGTGCTACAGGATCATATTACCACCCGTACATCCCTGATATTCCTGGACGAGATGTATTCCGGGGTCGGGTCTTGCATTCTTCTGATTATCATTCGCCCGCTGCCTTTGCGGGGAAGTCAGTCGCTGTGGTCGGAGAGGGAAATTCAGGCGCACAGCTTCTTGCTGAATTGTCCCTTGTCGCTGATGTTGTTTGGATTACGCGCAATCCGCCGCGCTTTCTCCCCGATCACATAGATGGCCGTTACCTCTTTGATGCTGCAACCAAAATGTATGAGGCTAAACTTGCTGGGAAAAGTTATGAGCCACCCAGTCTGAGCAACATTGTGATGGTCCCCTCAGTTAAAGATGCACGGGAGAGAGGCGTTCTGCACAGCTTTCCGTCATTTCATCATTTTTCAGAAAGCGGTATCGGCTGGGAGAATGGTGACGAGAAAAGGGTTGATGCCGTTATCTTCTGTACAGGATTCAAACCGTCTCTGGAGCACCTTCATTCAATCACTCACCGCAGCGGAAAACCCACAACCATAGAGACGCGGTCACAGGATATTGAAGGCCTTTGGCTGGTCGGATATGGGAATTGGACGGGATTTGCGTCGGCAACACTCATTGGTGTTGGCCGAAGTGCGCGAAGAACTGTAGAAGAAGTGAAGAACTACATAGACCGCATGAAGCATTCATCAACAATCTTATCCGATCGCATATGAATGGACACGGGGTAGATTTGAGCTGGCTCGACCTAAGGAAAAAGCTGGTTTCTTTTATTAAAGCGCGCATCAGAGACCGGGAAGTTGCAGAAGATATTGCCCACGAAGTATACTTGAAAGCGTACGACAAGGGGAATCAACTCAGGGATCACGCTGCGCTTGAACCATGGATATTCGGCATTGCCCGAAATGCGGTAATGGACTACTTCCGCAGCCGCAAAGTGCAACCATTGGATAGTATTCTGGATGTGGAAGAGGATAGGGACCCGCTCAATGCAGATTTCAATCGATGTGTTGCAAGTTGCCTGCAGGATGAAATGAAAAACCTGCCGGACCATTATCAGCAGGCCCTGGTGCTCGCTGAAATGCATAGCCTACCTCAGGTCGAGCTGACAAACAAATTGAACCTTTCCTACTCGGGTGTAAAGTCACGCGTTCAAAGGGCCCGAACCCTGCTCAAAGAGCGTATGGACCGAAAGTATCACATTGAGGCCGATCGATATGGGAATGTAGTAACGTGCGAGAACCGTCCTGGATCTCACTGCGAATAGCGGGTTTGAAAAAGCGAGGGTTTCCCCTCGCTTTGGGAACTAGCAGGCTCCGCCGCAACAACCCGGATCAATACAAGAGTCCATACGTGTTATGTTTTTGGTTTATTCCAGTTTGCGATACTCATCGCACAGGCATGACGTCGCGAGGAGTAAAAAGACGCAAATGTTTTTTTGCGTCTTTTTCTGGTACATCCCGTCATCCTATAAAATGCTCAATCATGAAGACTGGTATTACTTTCGTGTTTCTTTTGGCCGTGATATCTCATGTCCATTCACAAGTTCAGGACCCCAAACGCGCACTTGCACCACCACGCGGACACTATAAACAACTTGGGTCCATCGATAAATCAGCGCGCGGCAAGAATGGACTTGATACGTTGCGATTCCCATTTGACCGGGCAAAGGCTGAAAGGCGCCTTAGCCTCACTCCGGTGTATCTGAAGACCGTTATGCTCGATTCATTTGTCATCCCCGATCCGCCGGCAAACAGCTCGAGGCAAACGCGCGCGGAAATCAACTATTTGCTCTCCCTCCAGGGTCAGCGAACAGGCGAAGATGTACGCACCAGCCTGCACATGGCTAAGGTTTACTATAACAACAGAATTCAGCCCGGAGACACCGCATATACCCGTTACCGGAGGAATTTGTTTCAGATCGGCAGATCCATTGGGACATGGTTTCATCCTGACAGTCTTCCGGTGACAGCGAATGTTATGGCTAACGTATGGCGTGATGCTTCTTACTTTATTTGGCAACTCAAATACAAGTACGCGCGGGTTCGTCCCCATACCCTCGACGCAAAAATCAACAATCTGGAACAGACGGATTGGGAGGCTTATCCGAGCGGGCATGCCGCCAATTCCTACGTGAATGCATTCCTGTTTTCTGAACTGGCCCCCGAGTTCACGGACTTCTTCACGAAGGACGCCTATGATATGGCCCATTCGCGAGAGATTATCGGCGTTCACTTTCCCAGCGACTCCGAGGCATCCCGGGCATTTGCCAGGCAGTTTGTGAACAAACTATTTCAGAATGAAGCGTTCGTCAAGGATTTTGATCGGGTCAAAAAGGAGTGGGCAGAGAAACGCAAAGGATACTGATCCTTACCATCCAATGCCATAATCCTCACCATGATTACTGGAGCCTCCCCAGAATGAGTTGTGCTTCCAGTCAAACCAGATCGCATTGATCGGTCCACTGGTGCGGTCCTGATAGGTTATTCGATAGCCCATGCGTGATAGTTCCTTGCTTACCCAAGGAGGCATAGCACTGTTCAGCGTCAAGGCACCCAGTCTTTTTTCGTGATCACCGAAGGATGAAAACATTTGGTACGTCTTGAAGCTGGGGGCTTCCGTGGATTCCTGAACGGTCATTCCAAACTCAACCATGTTGAGGAAAAACTGAATGAGTAATTGATCCTGCTCATCACCTGCCTGCTTGGCAAAGGACAAAAAGGGCTTACCGTCTTTCAATGCCATACTGGGTGTCAGCGTTACGCGTGGACGCTTGCCGGGCTCAACGACGTTGAATGGATTCTCATTGGCATCCAATACGAATGACTGCATGCGCTGGCTCATGCCGACACCGGTATTTCCAGCAATGCAGGCAGGGACCCATCCACCACTGGGTGTAATGGAGACCACCCAACCTTCTTTGTCTGTAGTTTCTACCGACGTCGTTCCGGCCGTAAAGGATTCCACAAACTTCTCGTCCAGCGGATTCATGCCGGGGAAATTTGTTGCCTGTGTGTTGCCCCATTTCTTGAGCAACTCGGTGTAAGGATTTTGCTTCCCTTCAAACGGATACGGGTCACCAGGCCCTGCTTTAGGATCATTCTTTTCAAAATTGATCAACTTGCTCCTCTCTCGGGCGTAGTCTTTTGAAAGAAGTCCCTTCATGGGTTCCTCGGGGGCGAAGGCTGGATCTCCATAGTAGAAGTCCCGATCGGCGAAGGCGAGATTCATCGCCTGGTACAGGGTGTGGATGTAGCGCGCCGAATTGTAACCCATGCTCTTGAGATCAAAATTCTCTAAGATGTTTAATGTCTGAAGCATGACAGGACCCTGCGTCCACTGTTGAAGTTTGTACACCTCAATACCACGGTAATTGGTCATCATGGGCTCCTCGATCTTCACCTTCCAGTTGGCCAGGTCTTGTTCGGTTATCAAACCGCCCTGCTCCTGACACCCGCGGGCAATTTCTTTGGCGATGTCGCCTTTATAGAACCGGTCGTAGGCAGCATAGATTGCTTCCTTTCGGTTTTTGCCTTTCTTCAACGCCTGTTGCTCAGCATCGACCATCTTTTGTAGCGTGGCCAGCAAATCTTTTTGAACAAAAATCTCCCCAGCATCCGGGGCTTCACGCTTTTCTCCGGGATGAGTGAGGAATACTTTGGCGGAGTATGGCCACTTTTTGATTTGCTCTTTTCCGCGTTCGATGGAATTGGCTGTTTGTGCTTCGATCGGATAGCCCTCCGCCATCTGCATCGCAGGCGAAAGGACTTCTTTCAGACTCATCGTCCCATATTCAGCGAGGATGGTCATCAATCCACCCGGTGTGCCAGGGGTGACGGCGGCCAGTGGCCCAAACTCCGGGGGATATTTATAACCTTTCCCTTTATAGAATTCCGGAGTGGCCCCCGTTGGAGCAACACCAAGTGCGTTGATGGCGATGACCTTCTTTGTTTTTGGATTGTAAATAAGCGCCTGAGTCTCTCCACCCCAACTGAGAACGTCCCACATGGTGCACGTCGCGGCGAGCATGGCGCAGGCGGCATCAACGGCATTGCCACCTTTGGTAAAAATCTGTGCTCCTGCGGATGCTGCCAGTGGCTTCCCAGTGATGGCCATCCAATGCTTGCCATGAAGCGGCGGTTTTTGCGTGGTCACGGGAAGATTGTTGAATTCCTGTCCGAAGGTCACTGCAGCGGACAACGTGAAAAGCATCAGGATTTGAATGGTCTTCATGGGGAAACAGGTTTAGGGTATTTCAAATATAGGCACGGAGGGATCAATTGTTCACTAGGAAATAGGACGGGAAGACGCTGCAGGTGAGGAAAGGAGAAATTCTTGGGATTCTGGTCAGGTGAAAGTAGTATGTTTGGTCAGGTAACGTACAAGACGATGCTTGACCATATTCAGGAAGCCAGCAAATTCATTCGCGATCACGGTGTCGATGCCCCGGAAGTCGGTATCATTCTCGGAACAGGACTTGGCAACCAGTTCGTAAAAGAAATCCGAAACCCGATTGTGATCAATTACAATTCCATTCCACACTTTCCGATCTCCACCGTTGAGGTTCACAAGGGTAGGCTGATTTACGGAACGGTGAAAGGCAGGAAAGTGCTGGCTATGCAAGGCCGGTTTCACTATTACGAAGGGTACAGTATGCAGCAGATCACGCTACCGGTCCGCGTGATGAAAATTCTTGGCATAGAGTGCCTCCTCATCTCCAATGCTGCGGGCAATATGAACATGAAGTGGAAGAAGGGCCAACTTATGCTCATCGATGATCACATCAATCTGCAGCATGACAACCCGTTGCGCGGACACAATGTTGAGATATTCGGACCGCGGTTTCCTGACATGAGCCACCCGTATTCTCCGAAATTGAACAAGAAGTTGGTGGCCATCGCCAAGAAGCGAGGCATCCGATTGAATGTTGGGGTGTATGTAGCGGTCATAGGTCCTAACCTGGAGACCAGAGCTGAGTACCGCTTCCTGCACCGGATCGGCGCAGATGCCGTGGGCATGAGCACAGTACCGGAAGTCATCGTTGCCAACCACATGGGAATACCCTGTTGTGCGATCTCTGTGTTAACCGATGATTGCGATCCCGACAATCTCGAACCCACCAACCTAAGGGAGATTGTAGAGATGGCCGGGAAGTCAGAGAAAAAGCTCACAGAGCTCTATATTGAGTTGATTTCAAAGATTTAAGTCCGGAAATGCTATCGTTTGCAACCTTTGCCAATAGGCATGCGTCTAACGCTTTAGATCAACCCATCAGTCCATGAAATCCATTATCGCCGCACTCTTTTGCATGGTCACCGTAACCACCCTTGCTCAAACCAAGGATGGTATTTTTCAAATTGACCGGGACTATGCCATGAGCCCAAAAGGCACCATCAAGCTGAACTCATCAGATGCCAAAGTGTACATCACGGGCTCAACGCGTGCCACCGCACATGTGAAGATTTACCGTCAGGTGACGACCAGGGGCGTGGTATTCGGCCAGGAGGAATTTGCCGTGGATGTCTACGAAGAAGGTGGTAACCTCATCATTCGGGAGCATTCCAACTCCACGGCGGTGGGCATGATCGGATACCATTATGAGAAGTATGAAATCACACTCGAAGTACCTGAAGGCGTAAGCCTTAACGTCCGGGGTGATGACGGCGATTACCGCATCCGCAATGTGGATGGAAACATTGCTCTCGACCTTGATGATGCTGATGTAGAACTCTCGGCCTGTTCAGGTGATGATTTCAGATTTCGTCTCGATGATGGAGACATCGTCATGGATGAAGGCAAAGGCAAACTCGATGTTGATGCCGACGATGCCGACGTTCACATCACCAACGCCAGCTTCACATCGATTGTAGCCGATGTGGATGACGGTGACCTGCAGATTGAAACCTCACTGGCCGATAACGGCGACTACGTGATCAATGCACAAGATGGATTGGTGGCGTTGACCATTACGAAAGGCGGTGGAAAATTTGATGTTCGTCATGGCGATTCCCGCGTAACCACAGAGGGTAACTTCACTCAAATTGATCGTTCGGATAATCGCACAAGTCTGGTGCTGGCATCGGGCAGCGCCCGGGTAGATATTCGTGCCGATGATGGTCGCGTACGATTGGTGAAGCGATAATCGCTAGACGTCACAGATTTGGATCCCTTGCCGCAGCGAGGCGATCTTATCGGGATTACTCGGGATAAACTCCTGAGCCACGTATCCCTTAAAACCCGTTTCAACAATCGCCCGCATGATGGCCGGATAGTGCAGTTCCTGCCGCTCATCAATTTCATTTCTTCCGGGCACGCCGCCCGTGTGATAGTGGGCGATGTACTTTGCGTTGTCCCGGATGGTATGAATCACGTCACCCTCCATGATTTGCATGTGGTAGATGTCGTAGAGTAGCTTGAAATTCGGCGAACCTGTTTTTTCGCACAACGACACACCCCAGGCCGTATGATCGCATTGATAGTCGTTGTGATCGACCTTGCTGTTGAGCAGTTCCATACATACGATGATCCCATAACGCTCTGCGATCTTCAACACCGGTGTCAATCCGCGTGCACAGTTTTCAAGACCTTGCTCCTTGGTTAATCCACTCGCATTTCCACTGAAGCAAATAACATTTTTTAAGCCCGCATCGGCAGCCTTAGGGATGTTCAGGGTATAGTCTTTCAACAATGTCTCGTGCAGGCTCACATCATTGAACCCACGGGTGAGTCCGATGGGCGATGCGTAAGCCATCGCGCAAGTGAGACCATATTTTGCTGCTGTGGCCCATTGCTCTGCATTCAACAGGTCAATGGAGGTAATGCCGATGTCTTTGGCCGCTTCACAGAGTTTTTCAAGTGGCATATCATCGTAGCACCATTGGCAGACGGAATGATTGATGTTCTTCTTGAGGGGCGTCGGTGAATCCATAGCGGTTGCAGTTTTCGGGAGAAGCGCCGATCCGGCAAGACCAGCGGCCAGGGATCGTAGCGCGTGTTTTCTGTCCATGCCTGCAAATCTTATTTCTCCTGGCGGTAGATCGAGCCGTCTTTCATAACAAACATAACCTTGCGCAACTCGGAAATATTCTTCGAAGGATCGCCGCGCACACCCATCAAATCCGCTTTCATACCAGCCTTCACAGAACCAATTTCATTTTGTAGGTGCATGGCACTGGCATTCACCGTTGTCGCAGCACGAAGGAGGTCCATCGGCTTCATACCGCCATATTCAGCCATGAGCTCCATTTCATACACATTCTCTCCATGTGGGAAAACGCCCACATCTCCCCCCACGCCAATGGTCACACCGGCTTTGACAGCGATGGTAAAGCTTTTCCTTTTATTTTTTACAGCGGCAGGCTCTTCATCTTTACCTTTTTTCCATCCGCGATATTGGTTGATGGCATCAATAGCAGCAATAGTGGGGAAGTAGGTAACCTTATGCTCTTTCATGAGTTGGGCGATTTCTTCGTCGATGAAGTCACCATGTTCAATAGTCTCCGCGCCAGCAAGGATGGCTCTGCGCATGGCCTCTTTGCTCTTGGCATGACAGACGAGGTACCGCCCACTGCTACGGGTAACTTCATTGATCAATTTCAGTTCGTCGAGGGTAAAAGAGGGCTGGTCCTCGCCTTGGGTTCCCCACCGGTAGTCAGCATACACTTTGATGAAGTCAGCACCCTTGCCGATCTGGTCGCGCACCACGCGGATCAGATCATCACCATCCGCGGCTTCAGCTCCCAGCATGATGGTTTGATCGGTGTCGTATCCTTTAGGGCCATACGACCCCGTTGAGACGATGGCGCGCCCTGCAACAATCATACGCGGACCAGGGATGATGCCTTCCTGAATGGCTCGCTTCAACGCCACATCGGAATATCCGGCACCCTCCGTCCCCAGATCGCGCACGGTTGTGAAGCCAGCCATCAATGTGTTCCTCGCATGAACAGTAGCCCGTGCTGTTCGATAAGCATCCGACTCTTTAAGTACCTGCGTATCCCAGTCGGTGATGTTGTAAGGGTAAAGCAGCAAGTGGGAGTGTCCTTCAATAAGGCCGGGGAGCAATGTTGTGCCCGGCATAGCGATCACTTGAGCTTCTTTCGGTGCTTTCACCGTTGCCTTTGGGCCTGCGGCACTGATTTTGTCGCCTTCAACGACTACGACCCAGCCTTCATGCATATCGGTGCCGTCAAAGACGCGGTCGGGCTGGAGGATGTACGAGGCTTTTGGCTGAGCAATGGAAAGTTGCAGAACGAATAAGAGGGCAATGGAGAAAAGGGTCTTCATGATTTTTTTGGGAATCGTGGTTACAAAGTATTCTTCCGTCCGTGGTGCGGACATTGAAATTACCAAAATAATTCTGGAGTTTCTTGAAAGTGCGTACGATCATCAATTGCCGAAATTCTCGGCCTGCTCAATGATGCTTCCCGTGAGGCTCATGAGGTCAGTGTACACATCAATGAGGTTGTACATGGCCTCCAGGTTTGCGAGTGTCGCGTTGAGGTAGTTCAACTGCACCAGACGAAGATCGATAGCATTGATGTAGCCTACCCGATAGCGCTCCTCTGCCAGAACGATGTTGAGCTCGGTAGCTCTTTGGTTGGTCTTGGTGATTTCTACAATCTGCTTCCGTTGCTCAAACAAATCATAGGCAATTTGAAGGTCACGCTGCAATGAAAGCTTTAGCTGATCGGTGGTTTGCTGACCAATAAGTTCACGGGTCTTTGCATTCTGTATGCTGCGTTTGATCTGGCCGCCGTTGAAGAGCGTCCATCGGAGAGAGAAATTGGCGTAAGCACCGTACGAATTCCCGGTAACGGTTCTGGCTTCCGGAGCAAACTGGGTATTGATAACGGGTTGTGCCGGGTCATCCAGCAGGTAGCCGACCGTACTTTTAACGGGGATACCATTTTCCGTTGGGCGAAATCTGGCGTTGAGCCAATCAAGACTGCCTGATGCGCCAAGGTTGACATTGAATGAAGGATAGAGACCCGCACTGGCGAGCTGTGTGCTGCCGTGAAGGATGGACTGGGTGATGTACTGGTTCTTCAAGGTAAAGTTGTTGCTCGTCATTTTTGTTTCCAGGTCGGCGTACACGAAAGTTGGTGCATTAAACCGAAGGGGTTGAGGAAACGAATATGTCTTTTCAACTTTTTCGTTGATGAGCACGTTCAGGTTGCGGACAGCATTGCGATAGTTCAGGCTCTGCAAGACGTAGTTGCCAGAGTCGGTCAGGAAATTGCTCTCTTCCTGAAGCACATCGAATGTGATTGCGCTCCCCACATTCTTCTTCAACTTGACCTGCTCGTATCGGGTCTTCGACAATTCCAGAAGTTTCTTGCGTACCTCAAGGCGTTCTTTTTCAAGAAGAACAAGACTGTATCCCAGGATGATACTTTGCAATGTGTTTTGCACGACGATGGAGGCATTTCCTTCGGATTGTTGCTGCAGCCGCTCCAATTGGCTCTTGGTGATGCTCACCGTGAAGCCATTAAAAATTACCCATCCAATATCAATCTGACCGGGTAAACTGTTGGAGATGCTGGTACCCGGAACAGCAAAGGGGTTGGCCGGAACACGGTTTACGATGGAGTTGGTACTGTTGAGCAGCAGGTTGATAGAGGGAAAGCGTCCGGCCTGCCCCAATGAATTGTTGTTTTTCGAGATTTCTACCAGCGACTGCTGAATCTGTATATCAAAGTTGTTCTTGAGTCCTCGTTTGATCACCTCCTCCAGGGTTAGGGGCTCCTGTGCCCAAACAATGGCCGGCAGGAAGAGGAGCAAACAGGCGAACAGCTTTCTCATGGTTATTCAAAAATATGTCTTGAACGCCACCGGACGACCGGAAGTTTTGCAAGAGGCGATTTTTTGATGTAAGGTTAGGAAGCCGTTTCCACAGGCTCTTTCAGGGTGATCCAGAAGTTATTATAGCCCTCACCCATCTGAATGTCCAGCCCGCCAATCGCGAGCATTTCCAGAATGGCGAGGAAATTAAAAATCAGCGCTACGCGGGTTGGATTTTGTTCAACCATCTCGTTAAATGAAATCGTCCGCTTGCGGGTAAGTTCGTTAAGGATGTATTCCTTCTGACCCTCCACCGTGTATGGATACTGAACCACCTGATGAACAGGACGGTTCTTCTCTTCGTCATGCCGTTTGCAGACTTTTTCAAATACCTGCATCAATTTATACAAATCGACAGTCTGCAATTCGGCCTCCACATTGACAGCTGCCGCGAGCGATTTCAGTTCGCGTAGGATATTGCCGCGTTTTTCTTTCTGAAGTTCTGACTCTTCCATCTTTTGAAAAACGTCGATGACCGACTTGTACTTCTTGTACTCCAGCAGGTGCTTGACAAGCTCTTCGCGTGGGTCGATTTCGTTGCCTTGCTCATCGAGTTGGGGTCGTGGCAGCAGCATCTTCGACTTGATTCGCATCAAGGTGGCGGCAACCAGGATGAACTCACTGGCCAACTCCACATTCAGGGTTTCCAGGTGGTGCAAATAGTCGAGAAAGTCTTTAGTGATCTTTGCGATCGGAATGTCGTAGATATCCAATTCATCCCGTTCGATGAAGAACAGCAGCAAGTCAAAAGGGCCTTCAAAAAGGGGGAGTTTGATCTCGAAATTCTCGGCGGTCATAGGGCGGCAAAATTATTCAAATAGCCAGACAAAACCGCAGACACGCTAAATGTGTAGATTTGCCCTGTTTTAAAGGCTCCCTGTTACGGTAAAACAGTTACCTTAATTCGTTGTTTAGTAACAATAGGCTCGATTATGTTGATTACCCCTGGGCACCTCCTTTCCAAAATTAACGGTCCGGCCGACCTCAAAAAGCTCGACCAGGCTCAGCTGGTACAATTGTGCCAGGAGTTGCGACAATTCATTATTGATAACGTTTCCATTTATGGTGGCCATTTCGGTGCCAGTCTCGGGGTCACGGAGCTCACGGTTGCCCTTCACTACGTTTTTAATGCCCCCTATGACCAGATCGTATGGGACGTGGGTCATCAGGCCTATGGCCACAAGATCCTAACGGGTCGCCGCGAAGTCTTTCATACGAACAGGCTGTACAAGGGAATTTCGGGCTTTCCAAAACGCAAGGAAAGTGAATATGATGCCTTTGGCGTGGGCCATTCTTCAACATCGGTTTCAGCAGCCCTCGGCATGGCCGTGGCTTCGCACTATAAAGGCCTGGAAGACAAGCAGCATGTTGCTGTTATTGGTGACGGAGCCCTTACCGGTGGTATCGCTTTTGAGGGATTGAACAACGCCGGAGTTTCCAACAGCAACCTGCTTATTGTCCTCAACGACAATTGCATGTCCATCGATCCCAACGTTGGCGCGCTCAAGGATTACCTCACCGACATCACAACTTCGCAGACGTATAACCGCTTCAAGGATGATGTTTGGAATCTTCTGGGCAAACTTTCCAAGGTTGGCAAGAATGCACAGGAAGTTGTATCCAAGATTGATACTGCACTTAAGTCGGCCCTGCTCAGTCAGAGCAACCTGTTCGAATCGCTAAACCTCCGGTACTTCGGTCCGGTCGATGGGCATGATGTGGACCACCTGGTGGCAGTGCTCAATGACCTTAAGCACATCAAGGGCCCAAAGATTCTCCATTGTGTTACCGTGAAGGGCAAAGGCTATGGTCCGTCTGAGTCTGGAAACAAAACCACATGGCACTCTCCAGGTACATTCGACAAGATCACCGGGGAGATTCACAAGAAGGTGCACGAGAAACCGCAAGCGCCCAAGTACCAGGATGTCTTTGGGCACACGTTGGTAGAGCTCGCGAAACAGAACGACAAGATTGTTGGCATTACGCCAGCCATGCCTTCTGGGTCTTCGATGAATATCATGATGAACGAAATGCCGGACCGCGCATTTGACGTAGGTATCGCAGAGCAGCACGCCGTTACCTTTTCGGCAGGACTTGCTACGCAGGGGCTTATTCCCTTCTGCAACATCTATAGTTCGTTCATGCAACGAGCCTATGACCAGGTGATCCATGATGTGTGTATTCAGGGTCTGCCTGTCAATTTTTGTCTTGACCGGGCTGGATTTGCTGGTTCTGACGGACCTACCCACCATGGCGCCTATGACCTTGCCTTCTTCCGCTGCATCCCCAATATGATTGTTGCGGCTCCGATGAATGAATCTGAACTGCGCAACCTGATGTATACCGCGCAGCTTCCCCGCTCCGAAAACGCATTCTCGATCCGGTATCCCCGAGGTCAAGGGGTAATGCCAGAGTGGCGAACTCCTTTTGAAAAAATTGAGATCGGAACAGGTAGAAGACTGAAGGATGGTGAGGATCTGGCCATTCTGACCATCGGACATATCGGGAACTATGCTGTTGATGTTTGCGAGAGACTCGAAAAGCATGGCATCCGGATTGCTCATTACGACATGCGTTTTGTGAAGCCGCTCGATGAGAAAATGCTTCATGAGATTTTCTCTGCGTATAGAAAAGTCATCACGGTCGAAGATGGTTGCGTTCAGGGTGGGTTCGGAAGTGCGGTGCTGGAGTTTATGGCAGACAACCACTATACTGCCGAAGTGAAGCGTCTTGGAATACCCGACAGGATTATTGAGCATGGCGAGCAGCTGGAATTGCATGATGAGTGTGGTTTTGGCCCTGACGGTATTGAAGACGCCGTACTTGCGATGCTCGAGAAAGTATCGCGCCCGAGCTGAGCAATGTCATCCATCTATTTTCATGAAGAAGGCAGTGGACCACCGCTGGTCTTTCTGCATGGTTTCTGTGATTCTCATGAGCTATGGAAAGAATTCATCCGGCCGTTCACCGGTAACTACCGGGTGCTAACGCCTGACCTCCCGGGTTTTGGAAAGTCCCCCCTGTTGCAGACACCGTTTACACTTGATCAGGTTGGCGACGCTATGGCCGCATGGCTTCTGGAACAAGGTGTTGAACGGCCGTTGGTGGTGGGCCATTCGTTGGGCGGTTATGTAGCCATGTCCTTACTGGCCAGACATAGTGCCTTGATGGCTGGGGTTTGTCTGTTTCATTCCACACCCAGTCCGGATTCAACCGAACGGAAAGACGTCAGGAACAAAGTGATCCGGTTTGTTCAGGAAAAGGGTGTAGCTCCATTCATTGAGACATTTGTACCAGGTTTATTTCTGGACAAAAGCAACCCCGAAATTGAAGCAACCCGGCGCCGTGCTTTGTCCACACCAAAGGCTTCACTTCTGGCTTATGCAGAAGCAATGCGCGACAGGCCTGATCGGTCAGAAACCTTTTCTCGCACCCCATTGCCGGCCTTACTGATTGGTGGCGCGAACGATTCGCTAATACCCATTGAGGGCCTAATTAACATAGCCCAAAACAGCCCAAAAAGCGAGTTTCACAGACTGGAGGGCGTAGCACACATGGGCATTTTTGAAGCGAAAAATCAGTGCCAGACGATCATTTTGCATTTTGCCGCTCACCTATGGCCAAATAAAGGGATATAATTTTCCGCTGGCATTGGAATTTATGCTTCAATCACGCTAAATTGGTGATTCAATAATTATAGCTGAGAATTTGGATCCTCTTTATATTTGATCTAACCACTGAAAACACAAAAAGACCATGGTTGAAAGTCCTTACGCATCCTGGAATAGTATGGCTCAAAACATAGCCTTTGGGCTGTGGGCATTGGGCCTTTTGGTTGTAATTGGTTACATCGTCAGATTGTCTTCCATTCCGGACAACAAAGACAAGTATGATTTCATTAACCGGAGCGAAGTGAAGTTCCTGTGGTACGCTTCCCTGATCATCATTGTGGGAGCTTGTGCCTTCTTCAATGGCAATATTGCCAAGCCGCTAACGACCATTATGACTTTTGTTCGGGTGTTCCTGACCGTTATGATGGGTACCATCGCCGCTCTGATTGTGCAGAACCTGCTGAAATTCTATTATCCCTTCTTTATGGAGAAGCGCCTCAAGGTGCTGCGCTACAAGCCGCGGATTTCTCCTAAAACCGGTAAGCCGATGAAGTTGCTGAGCGAGGAAGAAGAAGATTCTCACCTCGACGAAGGCATGCAGGCTGAAGAAAACGTATTCTCCGTTGATTACGATGTGTGGAAAGATGAGGAGACCGGATTTATCAAGATTGAAAAGTATGCGGGTCACCTTCACGCTATCCAGTGCCCGGAGTGCAATTACCAGACATTCAAAGTCAACCGCGAAGAGATTGTCAAGGCGCCCACCGATACCGAAGAAGGCGAATTGATCAAGCACTACCAGTGCAGCTATTGTGGATATAAGGCCAAGAAGAATGTTGTACTGAAGGCGCAGGTGAAGACACCCGCCACGGCTGCAACAGCATAAGCAAATCAACATCAAGGAAAGGCCTCCCGACAAGGAGGCCTTTCTTATTTTAAAGCGCCGCCGGAAGCTGGATCTGGTCTGTGTAAAAATTGATACGGCTGTGCTGAATATCCAGCGGAACAATTTTTTCAATCAAGTCTTTCTTGTGATTGTAAAATACCTCGAGGTAGAAATTTCCCAGGAGATACAGGTTCACCTTATACCCATAGTACCGGATACTCATTACGCAGGATCCATGCTCAAAGAGCAGGCTAATTTGATCGTCGAAACTCTGACCCTGGAAGTCCTGAAACGTGATCATACAATGAAGTTAGTAATGGTGATCGGCAAGGCTACATCAGGTTCTTGCGGAAGAAGGCCAGTGTACGGTCCCAGGCCAGTTTGGCGGCTGCTTCATTGTATCGTGTAGGCGCCGTATCGTTGTTGAAGGCATGTTGAGCGCCCTCATAGGTGTACACCTCGTAGGTAATGTTGGATTTTTTTAGTGCCTCCTCATAAGCAGAAATCCCTGCGTTGATTCGCTCATCCATGCCCGCATAATGGAGTTGGACGGCCGCCTTGATTTTTGGTACATCGGCAGCGTCTGGCTGACTTCCATAGTAGGCAACGGCGGCGTTCAGTTCGGGAGCATTTACGGCCATTTGATTAGCCATCCGGCCGCCCCAGCAAAAGCCTACGGTTCCGAATTTACCAGAACAATCTTTACGTGATTTTGCGTAGTCAATGGATTTGAGAAAATTATTCAGATTCTTGGCGGCATCCAGCTTTTGGAACATTTCGCGTGCCTTATCAGCATCGGTCGGAGTTCCACCTTGTGGCGAAAGTGCATCCGGGGCAATGGCCAGAAATCCGGCCAGCGCTACGCGGCGTGCGACATCTTCAATGTGGGGGTTCAGGCCGCGGTTTTCATGGATCACAATGACCGCAGGATATTTTCCTTCTGCTTTGGGCCGGGCAACATAGGCCTTCATATCCGAGCCGTCACCGGGATATACAACTGACTCTGTCATCAGCCGGTCGTCTTGCTGCGTGATGGTTTCTGCCTTGGCATAATTGACTTCAAGGAGAGGGAGCATGGCCAGTGCAGCCGCAGTGCTACCGGTGATACGCGTAAGCCGCGCCATAAATTCTTCGCGTCGAAGGGGCTTGTGTGTGTATTCGTCAAACAGGTTGATGATGCGCTGATCCATGGCAGGTTGTTTATTAGGCTATTTACGTGATCATCAGGAAAGAAGCCAGAAAATTATTTTCTGCGGATGAGCACAAAAAAACCCTCCCGATTTCCATCAAGAGGGTTTTGGGTGAAAGACGGGACTCGAACCCGCGACCTCCAGAATCACAATCTGGCGTTCTAACCAACTGAACTACATTCACCGTTTAGGGTCTGCAAAGGTAGGGGAAGGGGGTATAAATACAAAAACACGGGATGATCAATCGGCCGCAAAAGCCAATCGCATGCCCGGTTTACCCTCGTTCAGTTTACCGTTTTCATAGGCCAGCTGGCCGGAAACAAACGTGTGAGTTACTCTGGAGCCAAAGACTTGACCCTCAAAGGGTGACCAACCCACCTTGGCAAGGATATTGGATCTGTCTACTGTCCATGGACTCTGGGGATCAACGATGACGAGATCGGCGAAATAGCCTTCACGGATGTAGCCACGTTCGCGAATCCGGAAAAGAATAGCCGGATTGTGGCTCATTTTTTCGACCATCCGCTCAATGGAAATTTTGCCTTGCTGAACAAAAGCCATCATGGCCACGACGCTGTGCTGAACCAACGGACCGCCTGCAGGGGCCTTGAAGTAGGTGTTCTTCTTTTCTTCCAGCGTGTGCGGTGCATGATCGGTGGCAATGACATCGATGCGATCATCAAGCACAGCCTTCAGTATGGCAGCCTGGTCAGCGACCGTTTTGATGGCGGGGTTCCATTTGATGAACATCCCCAGGCGATCGTAGTTTGTGTCGTTAAACCAAAGGTGGTGTATGCAGGCCTCGGCCGTAATGCGCTTCTTGCTCAGCGGCACCTCATTGGAGAAGAGGGCCGTCTCTTTCGCTGTTGATATATGAAGTACATGCAGGCGCGTGTCATGACGCTTTGCAAGTTCAACGGCCAGCGAAGAGGAGAGAAAGCAGCCTTCCTCACTGCGGATGAGGGGATGATAGGCGGCGGGGATATTTTCGCCAAACCGCTCCCGGAACGATGCAGAGTTATTGCGGATGGTGGGTTCATCCTCGCAATGCGTTGCAATAAGTCCCGGGAACCGCGAGAAGAATCCTTCCAATGTTTTTGGATCGTCGACCAGCAAGTTACCGGTTGAGGCACCCATGAATATTTTCAAGCCACAGACATCATCCAGATTCGTCTTCAGCACCTCCTCCAGGTTGTTGTTGGAAGCGCCGATGTAGAATGAGTAGTTGGCGAGGGAATCCCGGCTGGCAATCTGGTACTTTTGTTCTAGAAGTTCCTGAGTAAATGTCGGTGGCACCGTGTTGGGCATCTCCATAAACGACGTCACGCCGCCGGCAACAGCCGCTCGTGATTCGGTAAAGATGGTGGCCTTGTGGGTTAGCCCCGGCTCGCGAAAGTGAACCTGATCATCAATGGCACCGGGAAGTAAATAGTTGCCTTTCGCATCAATGATGCGCCCATTCGCTGAAAGGGAGGTTCCAATCTTCTCGATTCGGTCGTGACGAATCAAAACGTCACCCTCCATGACCTTGCCTTCGTTTACTATCTTCGCGTTTACGATGAGTGTATTCATCGGCACAAAGGTAAACCAAAAAACAAACATGGAAGTTCTCAAAGGCCCAGTCTGGACGAACCTCAAGCTTAACCCGCAGTTGCTGAAGGCTGTTGCGGAAGAGGGTTTTGAGGTACCCACGGAAATTCAACAACGGGTTATTCCATTGGCCTTGGGTGGTCAGGCCGTGATTGGGATCGCGCAAACGGGGACAGGTAAAACAGCCGCATACCTGCTGCCCATCCTGAAAATGCTCACCTACGCGCAGGGAAAAGACCCTCGTGCCCTGATACTGGCCCCCACCAAAGAGTTGGTCATTCAAATCGCAGAACATGCTTCCCGACTAGCCCGGCATACAGACCTCCGGCTGGTGGCTCTCTATGGCGGCGTTGGCCCAAAGACCCAGATAGAGACTTTGGAGAACGGCGTCGATGTGGTCATTTCAACGCCGGGGCGGTTTACGGAGCTGTACCTCAAGAATCAAATACCCGCCCGGCAGATCCGGATCCTGGTACTCGATGAAGCCGATCGCATGCTGGACATGGGGTTTATGCAACAGCTGCGTAAAATTTTCGAAGTGATTCCTCAGAAGCGACAAAATCTGCTGTTCTCGGCGACGTTTCCCCCCAAGGTGGAGAAGCTGGCGGAAGAGTTTCTGCTCTTTCCTACGAAGGTTGAGGTTACCCCACAGGCCACGCCGGCAAAAGAGGTCGCGCAGTGCCAGGTGCATGTACCCAACCTCAAGACGAAGATCAACCTGCTGGAGTATTTTCTAAACGACCAGAAGAAATTCAATCGTGTGATGATTTTCGCGCGCACGAAACAGTCTGCCGATGATGTCTTCAAATACATTGAACGGAAGCAACTCGGCCCTGTCCGCGCTATTCATTCGAACAAGGGGCAGAACACGCGCATCAATGCCATGAATGAATTCCGTGAAGGCGGCCTACGGGTGCTGGTTTCTACAGACGTATCTTCCAGGGGTATTGATGTCTCCAACGTATCGCATGTCATCAACTTTGATGTTCCATTGAAGTATGACGATTACGTTCACCGCATTGGAAGAACTGGACGTGCCCATCATCCCGGAGAGGCCATTACGTTTGTCACAAAACCCGAAGAGTTTCATATCGCGAACATCGAGAAGATCATTCGGGAAAAGATTCCCGTGCTGGGATTGCCGAAGGAAGTGGTCATG
>CAYMPU010000065.1:0-27038 GCA_964392375.1 uncultured Ohtaekwangia sp.
GATCTGGATATCCTTTTCGCTGAGCGGCTTCTTCTTCACTTTGCCCGTCTCGTAGAAAGGCATATCGAGGAAGTGTGCCTGCGAATCGGGAATACCGGTATAGCGACAACCCGCCTTGGCCTCTCCCCTGCGGATAAGTCCCTTAATCGTCAACACTTCCGGACTGTCAACCTCGCCGGGCTTCTTGCCTTTGATGGAGGCCACGATCTTCTTGTAGAACTTCTCCCCGTCCGATTTCTTTAAACCGAATGCGTCGTTGAAATCGCGAACGAAGTCGGCCAGCCGGACCGCATCATCGTCGAACACAGCGATGTTGCCCGAGGTTTGATAGGCGACGTGCACGGTATGACCCTGGTCGACGAGCCGGATGAACGTGCCGCCCATGGAGATCACATCATCATCGGGGTGTGGGCTGAAGATGACGACGCGCTTTGGAAAAGGCTTGGCCCGTTCTGGCCTGTTCGTGTCGTCTGCTTTTGGTTTCCCTCCCGGCCATCCGGTGATGGTATGTTGCAGTTCGTTGAAGACTTTGATGTTGGCCTTGTAGGCAGAACCAAATTCTGTGAGGATGTCCCCCATGCCGTGCTCCATGTAGTCATGGTTCGTCAGTTTGAGGATGGGTTTCTTGACTGTTTGGCAAAGCCACACGACCGCCTTACGGATTAGCTTATCATCCCATGTGCACTGGTCGAGCAGCCACGGTGTTCTGCGCCGCGTGAGCTGGGAGGCTGCGGCGTCGTCGAGGACCACGAGCACATCGGGGTGCTTTTGGAGATAGGTGGATGGAACCTGGTCGGTGACCGGACCTTCTACGGCGCGCTGTACGATTGGCGCCTTACCCTCACCCCAGGCCATCATGATGGTTCGCTTTGCTTTCAGGATCGTGCCTACGCCCATCGTGATGGCACGTTGCGGAACATTTTCTTCGCCAAAGAAGTCACTGGCCGCATCCATGCGCGTGACCTGGTCGAGCGTGATCATGCGCGTGCCTGACCGCTCGGAAGATCCCGGCTCGTTGAAGCCGATGTGGCCGGTGCGGCCGATCCCCAATATCTGGATATCGATACCGCCGCAATCCTGGATCTTCTTGTCGTATGCCTTGCAGAAGGCAGCTACCTTATCTTTTGGCAGCGTCCCATTGGGAATGTTGATGTTCTTGGCCGGTATGTCGATCAGGTCGAACAGGTGTTCGCGCATGAACCGCACATAGCTCTGCAGCGAGCCCGGCTGCATGGGGTAATACTCGTCGAGGTTGAACGTGATCACATTGGCGAAGCTGAGTCCTTTCTTGTGCAGGGCTACCAACTCGGCGTAAAGGCGTGTGGGCGTCGAACCTGTTGCAAGGCCCAGGACCACATTCTTCTTATCACGTTGTCTTTGGCGGATCAGTGTGGCTATCTCCTGTGCAACAAAGGCAGAAGCTTCATCCGACGTTGCGAAGATTTTTGTCGGCATTCGTTCAACAGAGGCATCCAATACCATAGTACTATTTTGGGTTGTGTAAAATTAGTTTTTCCCACCATTGTTCTGAATAAAATCACCATAACTTTAGCCCATGGATTTCCGCACCGAGCTGATCGTTCCGAAGGCACGCCGGACCTTCGGCGTCGGAGAGCCGGTGCTCACCCTGGGCTCATGCTTTGCCCAGACGATGGGCCAGCGATTCCTCGATAACAAGTTCCAGGCGCTGGTAAACCCCTTTGGCACCACATACCATCCCGCCGCCATCCACAGGCTACTTCACTACGCTACCCATCAGAAATATCCCGAACCATCGACATACCTGACACGGCAAGGCATTGTGCTGAACTATGACATGCATTCGTCGCTGTCGGCACCAACCGTCGACGATCTTGGCCTGCGGATAAAGCAACAGATTGACGCTGTGCATGAGTACCTGAAACGCTGCCGGACCGTGATGCTTACCTACGGAACGGCCCTGGTGTATGAGCGTGTTGATACAGGTGAAGCGGTCGCCAACTGTCATCGGATGCCCGCGGTGAACTTCAAGCGTCGGTTATCAACTGTTGATGAGATTGTCGATTCATTTCAGAACGTTCTACAAGGGTTGCAAGCGCTAAACCCAGAAATCCATTTCATCCTCACGGTGAGCCCGGTGCGGCATGTGAAAGATACCCTGACGTTGAACAGCGTTAGCAAGGCCACGCTTCGATTGGCATGTCATCAGCTGGCGGAACAGTTTTCTCAAGTCGATTACTTCCCCGCCTATGAAATGCTGATGGATGATTTGCGCGACTATCGTTTCTACAAAGAAGATCTCATTCACCCGACGGAGATGGCGGAAGACTACATCTGGGAAAAGTTCTCAGAAGCCTATTTTTCTGATGACACCAGGGCCTTCACGAACGAGTGGCAATCCATCCGGCAGGCGATGCTTCATCGGCCGTTCTATGAAGGCAGTGAGGCGCATCAGCAGTTTATTCAGAAGACCATCGCCCAGTTGCAGAAGCTTCGGCATGTAGTTTCTGTTGATGAAGAGATCACGTTGCTCACTGGGCAGATTATCCGTCAAAAAAAGATCTCATGATGCACCCGCCTGGCGAAAATAAGAAGCCCAACCGACTGGCCGGGGCGACAAGTCCTTACTTGTTGCAGCACGCCTATAATCCCGTGGATTGGTACGAGTGGGGTCCGGAGGCACTGGGTCGTGCAGCCCGCGAAAACAAACCCATCCTAGTCAGCATCGGGTATTCCTCCTGTCATTGGTGCCATGTCATGGAGCGCGAGAGTTTCGAAGATGATGACATCGCCGCACTCATGAATGAGCATCTTGTGTGCATCAAGGTTGACCGCGAAGAACGCCCCGACATCGACCAGGTGTACATGGATGCCGTGCAGGCTATGGGGCTTAATGGCGGCTGGCCGTTGAATGTCTTTCTTACGCCGGAACAAAAGCCGTTCTACGGTGGAACGTACTTCCCTCCCAAGAATTGGTCACAGCTGATTGTTCAGCTCTCCAAAGCATTTCAGCAACGCCGAACGGAGATCAATCAATCGGCCGAAGATCTGGCGCAGCACCTGAATGCAAATGAAGTCGGCAAGTTTACGGTTGACCCCGGACCATTTAACCCCGCTGACTTTCACTCCACCTTTGGAATCCTCGAGTCAAAGTTCGATACCGTTTACGGAGGCCTCGAACGCGCCCCCAAGTTTGTGATGCCAACCCTATGGCTCTGGCTGTTGCGCTATCATCATCAGAACCATAACACGCGTGCCCTTGACATGGTATTGCTCACCCTGCGACAGCTCGCCGCGGGTGGGATCTATGATCAGCTGGGAGGCGGGTTCTCGCGGTATTCTGTCGACGGCAAGTGGTTTGCACCTCATTTTGAGAAAATGCTTTACGACAATGCGCAGCTCCTCTCGCTTTACGCAGAGGCGTATCGGTTGTCGCCCGAGGTGGTGTTCAAAGAAGTTGTCACCGAAACCATCGGTTGGCTGCGCCGCGAGATGAAGCATCCCGAAGGCGGATTTTATTCCGCGCTGGATGCTGACTCGGAAGGTGTGGAAGGAAAATTCTACACCTGGACCGTGGATGAACTTGATGAAGCACTTGGAGAAAAGGCTGCCTTGATCAAGCAATATTATCAGGTCACCCCTTCCGGTAACTGGGAGCATGGTCGTAACATCCTCTACCGCACTGGAGCGCCACAGATTGCTTTATCCACCGACCAGCAAGCCATGCTGAAGTCAGCCCGACAGCATTTGCTTGAGCAACGAGACCGCCGTATTCATCCCGGCCTTGACGACAAGATTCTCACCGGGTGGAATACTATGTTGATCCAGGGGTTGGTCGACGCCTATAATACCTTTGGTGATGCCTCGTTTCTTGAGGACGCCCTCGGAGTAGCACGCTTCCTGGATAAAAACTTAACCGAGGACCTTCGTTGTTTTCGCTCATTCAAAGACCGGCGCAGCAACATCGAAGGGTTTCTCGAAGATTATGCTCATCGTATTTCGGCCTACATCGCTTTGTATGAATGTACTTTCGATGAAACATGGGCTCGAAAAGCAGAAGCCGCGTGTACATATACCATCGAGCAGTTCCGCGACGACACTGACAGCTTTTTCTACTTCTCACCCGCTACCGCTGAGCCGCTCATTGCCCGCAAGAAGGAGTTGTTTGACAATGTGATCCCCTCGCCCAACTCCGTGATGGCGCGGAATCTCTACCGGCTGGGTATCCTTCTCGACCGTGAGGAGTGGAAGCAGGATGCTATTGAGATGGCAACTTCGCTGCGCAAGCTCATCCTGCAGGAGCCATCGTATATGTCGCATTGGGGGATGCTCGCCCTCGAAATCAGCTCTCCCTATTTCGAGATTGTCATCAGCGGACCAAAGGCCCTCGAGCTCCGCAGCGAACTGGTAAAGACCTATGAACCGTTTTGCATGATCATGGGTGCGACAGGATCGGCCACTTTGCCGCTGGTCAGTGATAAGCGCAGTGACAAGACCATGATTCATGTCTGCGTCGAGAAAACATGCCGGATGCCCGTGGCGACCGTGCCGGAAGCGCTGGAGATGTTATCTTCGCTTCGAGCGACGTCGTGAACACCCCTTCCACACCACCCGAATCCACTCATGAATCCCAGCTGCAGCGGGATCAGACGATTTTTGCCGAGCTCATCATTCCCGTACCTATACGAAAGCTGTTTACCTACAGGGTTCCCGCCGACTGGAACGAGATTGTGCGGATTGGACAGCGGGTGATCGTCCCTTTCGGTGGGCGCAAGATTCTTACGGGTGTCATTGCCAAGCTTCACCATCAGCCGCCAGCCGATTACGAAGCACGATACCTGCTCGAGATTCTGGACGAAAACGAGAGCATCACCCCGATGCAGTTCCAGTTGTTTGCATGGATGGCCGAATACTACATGTGCTCGCTCGGAGAAGTGTTGAATGCGGCATTGCCGGCAGGTTTGAAGTTATCGAGCGAATCGATGGTGCAGCTGCATCCCGCCTTCAATGCCGAAGAAACGCCCTTCGACTTTTCCGAGAAAGAGCAGATGCTCCTCCATCATCTCCGAAGCGAGTCGATGACGTACACCGAAGTAGCGAAGCTCCTCGATGCCAAGTCGATCTACAGCATCCTGAAATCGCTGACCGGCAAAGAGGCCATTATTCTCTTTGAAAAGGTAAAGGAGAAGTACAAGCCCAAGACGGAGAAGCGCATCCGTCTTCAGCCGGAATACACCCACAAGAAGAAGCTGGAGCAACTCTTCGAAACGCTCGCATCCAAACCCAAGCAGGAGGCTGTCGTCCTCAAATACTTACAGGTAATACCTGTTTTTCAGGATGGGGAGCTCAACGTGCGCGGCATGGCCAAAGCTGACCTGCTTGACGCAGAGATCTCCGAATCATCGTTGCACACGCTGGTCAAGAACAACGTGTTGGAGGAATTTGAACGTGTGGTGCCACGCTTTGGCGCAGAAGTCCCCGCCTCAGACCACCCGGTGCTGCTGAGTGAAGCACAAGAGCGTGCCAGGAACAAGATACTCGAGGCCTTCGAACATCAGGGTGCTGCCCTACTCTTTGGGGTGACGGGCAGTGGGAAGACGGAGATCTATGTGGACCTCATACGGAGGGCTCTGGAAGGCGGGACGCAGGTGCTTTACCTCCTTCCGGAGATTGCACTGACCACACAGATCGTACACCGACTCCAGAAGATATTCGGCACTACCATGGGTGTCTATCACTCCAAGTTCTCCGACAACGAACGCGTAGAAGTCTGGAATGGGGTGCTCACGGGTAAGTTCAAGTTTGTGGTTGGGGTTCGCTCGGCCGTATTCCTCCCCTTCGACAATCTCGGGTTAATCATCATTGACGAAGAGCATGACCCTTCGTACAAGCAGCAGGATCCTGCGCCCCGTTACGTGGCGCGTGATGTGGCGCGAATGATGGCACAGTTGCACCATGCCAAGGTTCTCATGGGTACGGCGACGCCTTCATGCGAAACGTACTACCAGGCCAAGGTGGATAAGATTGGCTTTGTGGAATTGAAGGAACGGTTTGGAGAGGCGCAGCTACCGGAGATTACGTTTGCCAACGTCGCCATGGAGCGCAGGCAGAAGACCACGAAGGGCGAGTTCACCACCACACTGCTCAGGGAGATCAAGAGCACCGTCGAAAAGAAAGGGCAGGTGATCCTGTTCCAGAACCGCCGCGGACACTCACCGCTGGTGCAGTGTGAAGATTGTGCGTGGGTTCCGAAATGCATCAACTGCGCTGTGAGCCTCACCTACCATCAATACCGTCACGCGCTGATCTGTCATTACTGTGGATATCGTGAAGAGTTGCCCTCGCAGTGCCCGACATGCAGTTCAAAGCGTATTCTCACCCTGGGTTACGGCACCGAGAAGATGGAAGAGGAACTATCCATACATTTTCCCGATGCCCGCATCAGCCGCATGGACCTGGACACCACACGCAGCAAGACCGGCTATGAGACCATTCTCGGCGACTTCGAGAAAGGTGACACCGATATTCTCGTGGGCACGCAGATGGTGACCAAGGGTCTTGACTTTGACCGTGTGCGTTTGGTTGGCGTGTTTGACGCCGACCGGATGATGCACTTCCCGGACTTTCGGTCGTATGAGCGTGCGTTTCAGTTGATTGTTCAGGTCAGTGGCCGTGCGGGACGACGTGGCGAGGCCGGAAGGGTGGTGATACAGACCGGCAACCCGGACCATCCCCTGTTCGCTTATGTTACCGAGCACCGGGTCATCGACTTTCTTGATGGGGAGCTTGCCGACCGTGAGCAGCATCACTATCCCCCGTTCACGCGCTTGATCGAGATTACTTTGAAACATACCGACAAGGCGGTGAATACGCGCGCAGCGATGGCCATGGCCGCCAAGGTGCGGGAGAAGATCACGGGGATACGCATGATGGGGCCTGGTGAGCCGGTCATTTCGAGGATACGCAATGAGTACCTCCATACAATCCTCATCAAGATTCCCCGCAATCAGGGAAAGCTCGGGGCGATCAAATCAGCGTTGCTTGGAATTGCTGATCAGCTGCACGAAGACAAAACGTATCGAGGGGTGAAAGTAGTCTTCGATGTAGATCCTGTCTGATTAGTCTAATTGAGAATATCCCATTCGTTCAGCGCCGGAATGGCATGATGGGCGGTGAGGTCAAACTGACAGGGCACCACCGACACATAGTTGTTTGCAATCGCCCACTCGTCGTTGTCTTCGCCTTTGTCGAAGTTGACGAAGTTGCCTGTCATCCAGAAGTATTTGCGGCCGTTGGGGTCTCGGCGTTCGTCGAAATCCTCCACCCACTTGGCATTGGCCTGCCGGCAGACGCGTATCCCTTTGATGGGTTCGTTGCGGCGCGGAGGGAAATTCACATTCAGCGCTACACCTTTTGGCATATCCTTGTTCAACACCTGCTCGGTAATCTTCTTCACATATTCCAGCGCGTGTGAAAAGTCCGCCTCCTGACTGTAGTCACACAGCGAGAAGCCGATGGCCGGTGTACCTTCGATGGCTGCTTCAATCGCTGCCGACATGGTACCTGAATACAGCACGCTGATGGAGGTATTGCTGCCGTGATTGATCCCACTAACAACAACATCCGGTTGGCGTTTGTCTTTGAGGACATAGTGTCGCGCCATCTTCACACAGTCGGCCGGAGTTCCCGAACATTCGAATGCCTGTATCTCATCAAAGATTTTTGTTTCCTTGAGCCTGAGGGTATCACCTACTGTGATTGCATGTCCCATGCCGGATTGCGGCCTGTTGGGGGCCACGACCAGCACTTCGCCAAGGTCTCTCATCACACGTACCAAATTTCCGATTCCAGGCGCTGTAATACCATCATCGTTAGTAACCAAAATCAAGGGTTTGCTCATGAACTATAGTGAATTATAATATTGCACGATTTGTGTGAATTCATTCCGGTCGGTGATGTCCAGTTTGTTGGCTTTGATGTACTTCTCCACTTTGGTTGACTCGTTGCCCATCAAACGGAGTAAGTCATTGCGTTTCCCAATGAAGGGTTCGATGTTGCCGTTCTCCTGGAGCATGAAGTAATTATAAATCAGCACCAGACGGGTGGATGTTCCGTAGCTATAGAAGGAGTTGGAGTAGCTGCGATACTCTACGCTTTCGCGGCACAACAGGGTCATCTTTCCCTCGGTGAGCAGTTCGAAAATAACCGGAGCCTTATAGGCACCCGATGTTGTATACGGTATTGAATAAAAATGCCGGTAATGGCGCGAAGTCTGATCAAAGATCTCGAAGTAGGTCAGCTTGCGCGCGGTATATGACTCCAGCTTCCCTCCTTTTGAAAACTGAACCAGGTCGCTCTGCAGATCGTACTTGATACTGCCCTTCAGTGTGTCGCCGGTTTCAAGAACAATCTTTCCATCGTGCCAATATTCAAACGGAAACTGCTGGCCATATACCAGCAGACTCATAAAACAACCTATCAGGATCAGGAGACCTTTCATAGCTGCTTCAGGATCGTGTGTCCGAGCTTGTCGCGTTTGGTGGTCAGGTACTTTTCGTTGTGCTTGTTGGGGACCGTCTCGATGGGCACATTCTCAACAATTTCCAGGCCATAACCCATCAGCCCTACCCGTTTTTTGGGATTGTTGGTGATGAGCCGGAGTTTGGAGATTCCCAGGTCACTCAGGATTTGGGCGCCGATGCCATAGTCGCGGTTGTCCATATCGAAGCCCAACTGCAAATTGGCTTCCACGGTATCCAGTCCTTCCTCTTGAAGTTTGTACGCCTTCAGCTTGTTCAGCAAGCCGATGCCGCGTCCTTCTTGCTTCATATAGAGCACGACACCCACACCGGCTTTATCCACCATGCGCATGGCATCGTGGAGTTGGGTACCGCAATCGCAGCGACATGAGCCGAAGATATCTCCAGTAACGCACGAAGAGTGAACGCGTACCAGCACAGGCTCATTCTTCTTCCATTCGCCTTTGATCAGCGCCAGGTGTAGCTCACCGGTGTTGATCTGCTCGTAGGCTGCCAGTTTGAAGTCACCATAGTTCGTCGGCAAGTCAACATCGACGCGGCGGCGCACCTGCGATTCTTTCTTTAAACGATAAGCGATGAGATCCTTGATAGAGACCAGTTTCAGATTGAATTTTTTGGCGACGATCTGCAACTCCGGCAGGCGGGCCATGGACCCATCTTCGTTCATGATTTCCACCAGCACACCGGCAGGGCGGAATCCCGCCAGACGGGCAAAGTCGATGGCAGCTTCGGTATGTCCGGAGCGGCGGAGTACGCCTTCACGCTTGGCCTTCAGGGGGAAGATATGACCGGGGCGGCCGAGTTCTTCGGGTTTGGTTTCCGGATCGGCCAACGCCTTGATGGTACGAAAACGATCGTGGGCCGAGATGCCCGTCGTGCAGCCGTGGCCGATCAGATCGACGGACACGGTAAACGGTGTCTCGTAGACGGCCGTATTGTTGCCTACCATCAATTCAAGTCCGAGTTCTTCGCAGCGGTCCTGAACCAGCGGAACGCAGATAAGTCCCCTGCCCTCCTTGGCCATAAAATTCACAATCTCCGGCGTGATCGTTTCCGCCGCGCAGATGAAGTCCCCTTCGTTTTCGCGGTCTTCGTCATCGACTACGATGATCAGTTTGCCATTGCGGATGGCCTCGATGGCATCTTCAATACTGTCCAATTTGCTCTCTTCCGTCATGATTTATCTCGCTTCGATTTCCTAACAATGTATTGCTCTTTCTTGTTCCTACCGGGCTACCACGATGCCCAGGATTTTGGCCAGGTCGCGTTCCGCCACTTTCAAACCTTCCTGCTGGCCGAGGCACTTCTCAACCTCATCCCAGTTGCCCTTTTCTTCCCATATCTTGAGTTGCCCCAGGTTTTCCTCCATCATTTTTTGGACGACCCTGAATTTTAGGCGAAGCACGTTGGTGAACGCCATGCTGTGAAGAATTTCCTCTTCGTGTGGAAAGATAATGTGAAATTTCTCCTTCCAATGAGGACTTATCTCATATCGTGAGGTGATTAATTCCGTCACCACTTTGCTGACCTCGGCGCTTCCGTGTTCCAGGAAATGCTTGCTGTCGGGCACCCGGCCTTTCTTCAGTTCTTTCGCAAATTCATCGTGTATCTCGCGGAAGACGGCGTTGCTGAATTCTACATCCTCCAGTTCATGCAGGAGAAAATCCGCCAGGCGTTGGTCTTCCAGTCCCCGCTCGGCATAGTTGAGCAGCAGTCGTACAGTCTCCTGCTCCTGGTAGTACACCATGTCGCGGGGGTCGACGGCCTGTACCTCCGTTTCCTGGACTTGCTCCAAATACGGGTCGTACTCCGTCGGTGGCGGTGGCATCGTGTGCTGGTCCCTCTCCCGTTTGCGGCGCTCCGATACAAGAAGTTTATTGAGTTCGGCCAGCAAGACCGGTTCGCCGATCTTCAGCTGGTGGCTGGTCTCTTGCAGATACACCGACCGCTTCACCGGGTCGGGAATCAACGCGATGCTGCCAACGATCTCTTTAATGGATTCTGCCTTTCGTATCGGGTCACTCCCGGCTTCGCGCGCGAACAATCCCGACTTGAACGAGATGAAGTCCTGCGTGCTCGTCGCGAGGTATTTTTGAAATTCCGTCGTGCCTACCTTGCGCGAGTAGCTGTCCGGGTCTTCACCATCCGGCAACAAGACCACGCGCACGTTGAGTCCACCTTTGAGGATCATGTCGATGCCGCGCAGTGCTGCCTTGATCCCCGCAGAGTCGCCATCGAAGAGTACGGTGATGTTTTCCGTGAACCGGCGAATCAGCTTGATCTGTTCTTCGGTGAGGGCGGTGCCCGATGAAGCGACGACGTTCTCCACATCAGCCTGGTGCATAGAGAGGACGTCGGTATACCCTTCCACAAGATAGCATGTGTCCTTCTGACGGATGGCATTCTTGCCCTGGAACAGTCCGTAGAGTACGTTGCTCTTATGATAGATCTCCGTCTCCGGTGAGTTGATGTATTTCGGTTGGTTGGGTTGCTTGCCCATCATCCGTGCGCCAAAGGCGATGACCTTGCCCGACATGTTATGGACGGGGAAGATCACGCGACCGCGGAACCGGTCGTAAATCCTTCCCTCCTCATTCTTCACGACGAGTCCGGTCTTTTCGAGCAGGTCTTTGTTGTAGTTCTTTTTGATCGCCTCGTCCATAAGGTGCGACCATCCTTCGAGGGCGTAGCCCAGTTCAAACTTCTGTATGGTGCGGTCGTTGAAACCACGCTCATGGAAATAGCTGAGGCCAATACCCTTTCCCTCGTCGGTATTGAACAGGTTTTCCTTGTAGTAGTCCTTGGCGAAGTTCATGAGGATGTACAGACCCTCACGTTCGCTCTGCTGTTCGCGGGCTTCGGCCGATTGGGCATCCTCCTTGATCTCGACGCCGTACTTTTTGGCGAGGAAGCGGATAGCCTCCATATAGCTCATCCCCTCGTGTTCCATAACAAAGGTGATGGCATCTCCGCCTTTGCCGCTGCTGAAGTCTTTGAATATCCCCTTTCCGGGAACGACGAAGAAGGAAGCCGTTTTCTCGTTGTTGAAGGGGCTCAGGGCCTTATAGTTTAGCCCCGACTTCTTCAGGGATATGAAATCGCTGATCACATCGACGATATCGATGCGGTTTTTTACTTCATCAATGGTTTCCCGGCTAATCAAGAGAAAGGCGAAATCACGTAAACTTTGAGGGACCAAAGATAGTTATTCAGGAGGCATCGCAGGTGTTTCCGGAAAGTCTAAAAATAAATGGAAAAAGAGCATTCCGGGTGATAATTGCCGTGACCGTAACCCCTAAATTCGCCTTTTTAATACCCATAGAATGACCGCCGAAGACGTCCTGAAAGCCCTTGCCACCGTGCAAGACCCCGACCTGAAAAAGGATCTGGTTACCCTCAACATGGTGAAAGACGTGTCGATCGAAGGCGATACCATCAGTTTCGCCGTTGTGCTGACAACGCCGGCCTGTCCTTTAAAAGAAATGATCCGTAAGGACTGTGAAAAAGCCGTCCGCAAGATTGCCCCTGCCGAAGCCAAGATTCTCATCCACATGACGTCGGCTGTGACTTCGGTGCGCGAGAATGCGGCTACGCTCAACGGTGTAAAAAACATCATTGCCATCGCTTCCGGAAAAGGTGGTGTTGGAAAGTCTACGGTCACCACCAACCTGGCGGTAGCTCTGGCCCGCACAGGCGCCAAGGTAGGATTGATCGACGCCGACATCTTCGGACCATCGATTCCTACCATGTTCAACTGTGAGCGTGAACAGCCGGAAGTCAACGTGGTCAACGGCAAGAACGTGATCATGCCCCTGGAACATTACGGTGTGAAGCTGATGTCCATTGGATTCCTTGCCCCTCCCGACAGCGCGGTGGTGTGGCGCGGGCCCATGGCAAGCTCGGCACTCAAGCAGTTTATTATGGACACCCAATGGGGAGAGCTCGATTATCTCTTCATCGACTTGCCACCCGGAACCAGTGATATCCATCTTACCCTCGTACAAACCGTTCCGGTTACCGGTGTCGTCATTGTAACAACGCCTCAGAAAGTGGCGCTTGCTGATGCCACCAAAGGACTCGTCATGTTTCAGCAGCCGCAGATCAATGTTCCCATTTTGGGCGTTGTCGAGAACATGGCCTACTTCACGCCTGCTGAACTTCCCGAAAACAAGTACTTTATATTTGGCAAAGACGGTGGCAAGAACCTCGCTGAGAAATACAGCGTCCCGTTCCTCGGGCAGATCCCTCTCGTGCAGAGCATCCGCGAAAGCGGTGACAGCGGACTGCCGGCGGTGATGAAAGATGGTGTGACCGCGACGGCCTTCGTAGACCTGGCCGAAGCCTTGGCGCGCCAGATTGCCATTCGTAATGCTAACTTTGCGGGTACCCGAAAGGTAGAATTCATCGCATGATCACCGATTTTGAAACCCAAAAGGAAGAACTGATCCAGCGCATTGAAAGCGCGCTGGACAATATCCGTCCTTACCTGATCGCTGATGGAGGCAACGTGCGCGTCATTGAACTCTCCCGAGAGATGGTCGTCAGGCTCGAGTTTGTCGGCAACTGCGGGAATTGCCCCATGTCCAGCATGACCTTCAAAGCCGGTGTTGAAGAGGCTATTCGGAAGTCGGTGCCAGAGATCAAGGGTATCGAGGTGATCAACCTCGCCGTTGTATAGGCAGGCCACAGGTTACCGCACCCTGTTTTATTGGGATTTATAATAAATTTGATGGTTTTCCGTTAAACCGGGGGCGCCAAAGGGTATCCAACACAGCAGGAAAAGACCACGCATGTCAGGCACGATCACACGTCTTCTGTTGAGTATCCTCACCCTGATGTTGGTCCTGGATCAAGTCCAGGCGCAAGACCGTTGCTCCACTACACAATACGAACTCGAGCGCAAGGCTAGAAAGCCCAACCGGGAGTCGCCGGCCCAATTCGAACAGTGGATGCAGTCAAAAGTGGGAAAGGTTACCAGCAATCCACCCCGGATGGCCGCCGTTTACACCATCCCTGTCGTTGTCCATGTCATCCACAATGGCGTTGGCGATGTCACCCACATCAGTACCGCCCAGGTGCTTTCGCAAATCGATGTCCTTAATAAAGATTTCAAGCGCCTCAACCTTGATGCCGGCAATACTCCCCCTGAATTTCAACCCGTAGCCGGCAGCCTCGACATCGAGTTTGCTCTCGCCACACGGACACCGGAAGGTCTTGCCACCAACGGTATCATCTACACCCAGAGCACCAAGACACAATGGACACTTGACGATCAATCGGAGTTCAAGGCGCTGAGCTATTGGCCTGCGGAAGACTACCTGAACATCTGGGTCATCAACTTCGGCACCGGTCAAGACATCGGCTTTGCGCAGTTTCCTGTGACCAACAATCTGAGTGGACTTGAGATGGCCTCTGAAGACCGGCTCACCGACGGAGTGGTCGTCGACTACCGTGCTTTTGGCACTTCCGACGCCGGTGTCTTCCCCTTGATGGCGCGATTTGACAAGGGGCGCACGGCAACGCATGAGATCGGGCACTTCTTCGGCCTTCGCCATATCTGGGGTGATACATCCACTTGCGGGGACAACGATTTCGTCTCGGATACACCGCCACAGACAGGCCCAAGTTCATTTTGTCCAGTTCATCCACAGGCATCGTGTTCCAGCAACAAGATGTTCATGAACTACATGGACTACACCGATGACCGGTGCATGAACATCTTCACCGCAGGCCAGGTCGCGCGGATGCTGGTCGTCCTGTCAGAGAGTCCGCGGCGGCTGAGCTTAACCACATCGCTTGGCGCAACGCCTGTAGTCGTGGCCAGCAATGATCTCGGCATACGCAGCATCCTTTCGCCGGCTGCCACTTCATGCCTGAGCTCCGTCTCACCTCAACTGGAAGTACGCAACTACGGATCCAACACCATCACCTCCGCGCAAATAGAGCTGGCACTCGACGGCGCGCCGACGCAGACGAAGAACGTTGTACTTAGCCTGGCCCCCGATCAGATCACCACGGTCACCTTTGACCCCCTTTCCCTCCCGGCAGGGACTTCCCATCAATTCGATTTCACGATAACCCAAACCAATGGTGTCGCGGATGGAAAGGCCGATAACAATGATGTTGGTATTACAGTGGCCATCCCCAATACTACGGCGCTCCCCATGGTCGAAACATTTGCCAACGTACCCGCGGGATGGAGTATTGTAAACCCCGACAATCAGATTGGCTGGACGAATGAACTTGCTCCGGACAATTCGCCGACCAACCGAGCCATGAAGATGGAGTTCTACTTCTACGAAAATGAAGGCCTGTTGGATTGGCTTGTTACACCAGCCTTCACATTGCCATCGCCATCAACATCCCAGCTTCGGTTTGATCTCGCCTATGCGCAGTACAGCGGTCAACCCGGTGATGCACTCAGGGTTTACGCACTTCCAGGCTGCAATCCAGACCTTTCGCAAGCCATTCTCCTTTATGACAAAGGTGATGCAGCGTTGGCTACAACATCCCCGACCAGCAATCCCTTCACCCCTACCAGTGACGCGCAGTGGAGAAAATCGGAGGTACTGACGCTGGCGTCGCTCAGCAATGCTGTGCCGTGGCAACTTGCTTTTGTCAGCCGCAATGGGTACGGCAACAACCTCTACCTCGACAACGTCGTGCTTACAGAAGACGAGATCAGCGACGTCGTGCTCGTCGGCGTTGTCAGTCCCGGCATCGTTCATTGTCTTTCCAATCCGATCATTAAATTCCAAATCGCCAACCTGGGAACCAGCGCCGTCAACAGTTTCACCATGGGATACACGGTAAATGGCGGTGCTCAACAAACACAGCTCTTCCAAAGCGTGCAGTTGGATGTCGGTGAAATCGAGACGTTCTCCTTGAACGCCGTATCCCTTCAACCGGGAGCCAATCAGATCGTCCTCACTGTTTCCCTGCCCAACGGCATACCTGACATTCTTTCCAACAATGTCTTTACGCTGACTTCTGTGCTTGATCAGTCGGTTGACCGCGGGCCGTTGCGCATGACGTTTGATAATCCGAGGGAAAAGTCGTGGCGGGTAGCCAGTCCGGCAGGAACCTTGGACTGGGAGTCGATATCCACCAATAAGGATCAGTCGCTGGCTTACCGGTCGTTCACCAACACTGCTGTAGGTCAGGAGTCCTGGTTGGTGAGTCCGAGCCTGGATCTCACGCAGTCAACCTTTAGTATGTTCTTCGATGTGAGCTATGCGCAGAATATGCCTGCCGACGACCGGCTGCTCATCCTCGCGTCTACCGACTGCGGTGTAAACTACGACCAGGTGATCATGGACCGGGCGGCCAGCTCCTTTACTTCGGCAAGCTCATCGAATGAATGGTATCCGGGGTCCAACGACGACTGGCGCCGAGAGTATGTGAATATATCTGCTGTGGCCGGGCAAGACAATGTGCGCCTCGCCTTCGTCGTCCTTAATGACAACGGCAACAACCTGTTTATCGACAACATCGAGCTCTTTGAGGGCACCGACGCCAATCCACCCACCACGTCGGCCACATACCAGTTTTATTATACAACCGCCAACAACCAATCGGATGTAGCTGTCACTTTTAATCTGCCCGCGCGTCAGGATGTAGTGTTGCAGGTCTATTCCATGCAGGGCGCTCTGGTCGGCGATTATGTCCTGCCCGAGACGCTCAATCAGACCTACTACTATGACATGAGCGGACAGACAGCCGGAATCTACCTTTTCCGGCTGCTCATCGACAATGAACCCTCCGTGACGAAAGTATTCATCGGGCATTAGCAGGAATTTCTATCTTTGGAAGCATTTCGTATGAAGAAAAAAACCAGGGTAGCCATCCTCTATGGCGGACGTTCCGTGGAGCACGGTGTCTCCATCAACTCAGCAAGGAACATTGCTGAATACATCGACTCCAGCAAGTATTCCGTCGTTCCCATCGGCATTACCCAACAGGGTACGTGGCATTTGACATCGACCGTGACACGCAACATACGAGCGGGAAAGCGGCTTTCCGCCAACCTAGACCCCTTGCGGCCGTGGCTATTCGATGGCACCAAAAAGATCACCTTCGATATCGTCTTCCCTGTACTTCACGGCACCGACGGAGAAGACGGCAGCATTCAAGGTTTCTTCAAGAGCCTGTCGGTACCTCTGGTGGGAACCGGTGTGCTGGGGTCTGCACTCTCTATGAACAAGATCGTTGCCAAGCGCTTGCTGCGCGAAGCTGGACTGCCTGTTACCGATTTCATTCCGCTTCACTTCGCCGACACACCCAAGCCCACCTTTGAGGCTGTCAAGAGTGCGTTGGGGTTGCCCTTCATGGTGAAGGCTGCAAGTCTGGGCTCTTCCGTAGGCGTCACCAAAGTGAGTGCCAAAGCAGAATTTGCAAAGGCCGTTAAAGAAGCCTTCACGTACGATACCGAGTTGCTCTTTGAACGCTATGTAAAAGGCCGTGAGATTGAGTGCGCCATTCTGGGCAACGACCCCCCGAAAGCCTCGATGCCCGGCGAGATCATCATCAGCAAGAAGTACGACTTTTACACCTTCGACGCCAAGTATGTCGACAGCAAGGCGGTAACCATCGAGGTGCCGGCAAAACTTACCAAAGTACAGGCAGAAAAGATCCGCGACCTCTCGGTGCGCGCCTTCCAGGCATTGAAATGTGAAGATTACTCCCGCGTGGATTTGTTTCTAACGGAAGCTGACGAAGTATTCGTCAACGAAATCAATACCATCCCGGGGTTCACCAACTCCAGCATGTACCCGATGATGTGGCGTGAGCGGGGAATATCGTTTACCGAACTCATTTCAAAGCTCATCACGCTGGCGCAAAAGCGCTATCAGGCGGCAAGTCGGATTGAACACCAGTTCAACTCATCACTCAATTTCTGATGGACATCAAGAAGATCATACCGTTCCTGCGATCCAACACCCTCGGTGCTGTTTTGGCCAACGCGGGCATCGCATTGGGCATTATATTCTTCATCGCGGTCATGTACTTCTATGTGTATCTCCCAAGCAACACCAACCACGGGCAGGAGGTGCAGGTACCTGAACTGCTTGGGAAGAGTATCTTCGAAATCGACCAGTTGCTTACGCCTTTAACCCTACGCTATGAAGTCGGCGACTCATCCTATTCTGCCGAGCAGCCGCCCCTAACGGTACTTGCGCAGGTACCCAAGGCAGGTCACTTTGTCAAGGAGAATCGAAAGATCTACGTCACCGTAAACCGGAAGTCTCCACCTACCCTGCCGTTGCCGAATTTGTTTGGCGAAGGTGGCGCCGGCTCGCTGGAGAACGCGGAAGCGGTACTGAAGAGTGCAGAGTTGGTACGCGGGAGAATCATCTATCGGCGGAGTCCCAACTACCACCTGATTATGGAAATGCGCTATGAAGGCCGTGTCATTGCACCGGGGACACGCGTGCCTAAAGGCTCGACCATCGACCTCGTTGTTGGTGACGGCGCCGGGCCACGACATTTTGTTGTGAGCAACTTTGTTGGAATGCCCTATGAGAACGTTTTGTTGCTGTTGGGCAACCTCAGCCTGCACCTCGGTTCCGTCCAAATACCGGAGGATGTGGATACCACGGGCATCGTCAGCTACGTTATAAAACAGCTTCCTATGCCCGGGGATTCCGTAAGCATTGGCGACCCTATCGACCTGTGGATTGGGCCCAAGGGTTACCAATTCAAGGACCCGGAGGATAATTGATCATGAACCCGCGAGTTGCGTGAAACCATTTGCCGTATTCCTTGGACTGCTGGTATCCGCATCGGCTATGGGGCAACTCGTAGAATACCCTCTCCCTTCCTACCACCCGCGATCCACAAAGACCGCATCAGCCTCACGTACACAGGTTATCGATCCAACTTTCCTTCCGTTTTGGGATGATTTCTCGGCCAGCGACACCCTTCTTCGCGATAGCCTCTGGCTGTATGGCAACTCCGTACTGCTCAACAATGGTATGGGCATACGCCCCCCCTCCAGGAATGTAGTCTCATTCGATGGTGTCGACTCGCTGGGGAAACCTTACGACGTCAATGATGTATTGGCAAAAGGATTTGCTGACAAGCTTACCTCGCAGCCCATCCGTATGGACCTCGTGAGCCCGGGGATTCGGAATACCGTCTACATCAGTTTCTTCTACCAGCTTCAGGGTCATGGTGAGCCTCCCGATCCGGGTGATCAGCTCATCCTCTCTTTAAAAGATAATGCAGGCACTTGGACGAGCTTCTATGTCGTAGAGACCAATGCTTCGATGGCTACGGATACATTCACGCAAGTGATCCTGCCGATCACTGACGACAAGTATTTCCACGACAACTTCCAGTTTCGCTTTACCAACTATGCGCGTCTCTCCGGGCCCTATGACACCTGGAACGTGGACTATATTTATCTCAACAGCGGTCGCTCGACCACAGACATCTACTACCCGGACCGAACCATCTCTTCAGCCATGTCGTCACTGCTCAAGGATTACTACGCCATGCCTGTGCGTCATTTCCTGGAAGATATATCCGGCAACCTTGTCCACCCCACCCTCGAACTTTATAACCTGAAACTATTCAACGCGGATTTGGGCCCGCACGTGCAGCCCATCAACTACACAACATCTGCCCGCATCGATTCGCGGGTCAATGGTGTTGTCGGCACATCCACGGTAGGCCTCGATACGACCTTTCCTACGCCTAATGACCTGCCCGGACTCACCTTCATGCCTGTAACTCTGAATACGATTCCGCAACCAACCGATTTTGATCCAGCGGCTGATTCTATTCACATCACGCTCAGGTATGGAATGACCACCAGCGATAACAAGCCACCAGCGCTGCTTGGTGATTATGACTCTGCCAAGTATTATCCCATCGACTTCCGCTACAGCGACAGCCTTACGACAAAATTTACGCTGGCCTCGTACTACGCCTACGACGATGGCACCGCGGAGTACGCGGCCGGATTAAATCAGGCGGGAAGCTATCTGGCCTTTCTCTTTGACATGAAGACCCTGAACCCGGACACGCTCACTTACGTGGATATCTACTTCCCGGAATTTGGCGACAACACCAGCCAGTCTCTTCTCCTTCAGATACGCACCATCCTGAATGATATTACAGCGATACCGCTGTTTGAACAGAACATTGTGGTGGAACGGAAAACGATGAACAAGTTTGCGCGCTACCCGCTTTACAAGCCCGTGCCGGTAACGGGGCCTTTCTATATTGGATGGAAACAGCTTACCAACGTACCGATACCGGTTGGCCTTGACAAGAACACCGACAACGGGAACAAGATATACTATAGCATCAGCGGTGACTGGATCCAAAACACACTGGTCAAGGGGAGCATCATGGTACGTCCCGGTTTCGGGCGAGGCGACGGCAGTGTTATCACTGGATTGGAGTCAGCACAAGTCCAAAAGCCCATCTATCCCAACCCCACCTCGGGGACATGTACACTACCTGGTCATGCCGAGAGCCTTGTGGCTTATGATATTACCGGCAGAGCGCAGAGCCTGGCCGTAGAAACCATTGGTCCAGATACCCAAATCACTTTTTCATCTGACACGCACGGACTTGTGCTTGTGCGGTATGTAATTGGGGGGAAGGGGTATACGCAGAAGGTGATGGTGAGGTGAAGAATGCAGTTGTTGCACGGAGGTACACGGAGGTAGCGCGGAGGGACACGGAGAATACAATTTTAATGCTTAGCGTTTCGGGTGTACCTTACCTGTATTGCAATTTTCTCCGTGCAGCTCCGTGTGTTCTCCGTGCCCTCCGTGGTACTGCATTCACTCCGTTATAGGCGGCGCATAGACGATCACATCAATCGGTGCAGGCGCGAAGCTCACTACGAAGACGAGCAGCGCCAGCCAACCAAGGATTTGGCGGTTTGTATCCAGCGGCTCCTCGATCTCGGACCGCGGAGTTGTGACGCCGATGAATCTGCCGATGATGAAAGCAAACACCAGCCAGCCGGGGTACCCGCGGATGCCCGGTATCAACCATGACAACAGAAACTGTCCGGCAAAAATGATCGTCGCATACATGAGCGTGTCCTGCCATGACCTGCGCAAGCCAAGTAGGCTCAGATAAAGAAACATGAGATAGAGAGGCAAATACCAGAGAGGATCTGGCGTTGGACCGAAGAAGACGATTGAACCCAGGCCTGCATAAAATAGGAAGGCCATGAATATCACCGATGCCACTCGCCTATGACCTTTGTAACCCAGCAAGCCGTAGAGCACATGACCGCCGTCCAGCTGGCCGATGGGTAACAGATTGATGCTCGTGAATACCAGCGCAAGAAATCCTGCAAAGAGGTAAGGGTAGTGCATGATCTCGTGCACGTTGGGTATCCGGTCTGCAGCACCGACAAACTTCTCGAAGAACAGGAAGACCAGGTTTTTTCCGATGATCACATCAGTGACACCTTTCGAGAGGTAGGCTTCCGTATACACATGGTCAGCATAGGCCAGGCCGTACTGCTCGTAGTTGGGATGAAATTGGAAGACATACTCCGGCGGCGGTAGTGTGGCAAAGCCGTACCACAGGACAGCGATGGTGGCAACGAATCCAGCCAGCGGGCCAGCGATGCCGACATCGAAGTTCTGTTGCTTGCTCGGCACGCGGCTCTTGAGACGTATGACAGCGCCGAGTGTTCCAAACATGAATGGGAACGGCGGCAGCGGGATGTAGTACGGAAGCGTGGTCATGATCCTGTAATGGATCGCAGTGAAGTAGTGTCCAAACTCATGGACGGACAGGATGAAGAGGAACGGCACCGAGTAATGCATCCCGCTGAGAAAGTCTGACCACGCGAACCCTTCCATGAAGACGGACTTACCATAGACCCACTCCGCCCCCGCCAGAGTGGTGGTGATGAACGTGAGCACAAAGAGACCAAGGTGAAGGGCGATCTTCCGGGAAGTCAGTTCCATAGTTTAACGTACGCGCGCAGATGAGGAGATGATGAAGCTGTTTACTGATCCGTCGGCAGCCGACTTCCAGCAACCCTAAACGGGGGAATGGTTGTGGGCCCTGTTGGGTTCGAACCAACGACCCGCAGATTATGAGTCTGCTGCTCTAACCGACTGAGCTAAGGGCCCAAAAAGAACGCAAGTTTACGGATTTCCACGCAATACCGGGCTTATGGCGTATGGTTTGGGCAGAAAAGTCCGTCAAATGCCAGACCGCCGGCTTACCGCCCACAGAAGCCTCGCGCTACCGGGAAAATTATAGACCCCTGATTTTCGCCGGTTAGGAAAAATGTGCTAAAATTGGAGGCCTTTCCAAGGACCTTCGACGTACGAGGGTTGATTGGAGGAGGTAACCTGAACCTTAAGACCCTTAATTACATCTTTATGAAATTGAAACTGAATGCGTTAGTGCTTTCCATGGTCACCCTGTTTATCCTGGCATCTTGCGGATCCGGGGGCAACAAGGACAAATCGGCTGAATTCGACAAGGCAAAGTCACTGGACCAGCAGATCTCCGACCTGATCTCGGAAGACTTCCCGAAGCCCTCTGAGATTCCCTTCCTGGTGATGCAGACTGGCGCGGAGTACAACCAGAGCCTGATCAACACGCGCGACAATATTGAGAGCTACATTGCACAACCCGACAAAGCTGCCCTCAACCTTGGCGTTTATGCCGCTGACATGGGCTACCTCGCTTCCTACGAAAAGACACAAGAATCGATCGACTATTTCAATGCTTGCAAGCGCCTTGCCGACGAACTCGGTATCATGAACGCATTCAGCCCGGAAATGGTGAAACAGGTTGAGGATCAAATCGGCAACCGCGATTCGTTGACCAAGATACTGGACAAGGCGGTAGGTGAAGCCTCCAAGTACATGAACAACAGCAGCCAAAGCAAACTGGGTGCGATGATCATCACGGGAAGTTTTGTAGAAAGCCTCTACCTCGCCACCGGCCTCATCAAGACCTACCCTAAGTCTGCTTTCACAGATGCCAAGCAGCGCATGCAGGTGCTGACTCCCCTGGTTCAAATTATTCTGAATCAGCGTGGATCTGTCTCCGAGGTAACCAACATGCTCAAGAAGGTTGACCAGACCGAATCAGTTACTGCCATCCTGAAAGATTTCAGCGAACTGGAGACCAGCTACAGCGGTCTTGCTACCCTCGAGGCACAAATCAAGAAAGGTGACCCCAACCTGACGTTCACCGATGAAACTCTCGCCGGCGTCACCAAGACCATCGAAAAAATTCGTACCGATATCGTGAAATAACGGTACTTCAAATCAGGAAAAGGGATTGGCAAATAACCAGTCCCTTTTTTATTTTCGGTCCTTAACGAATACCTACCCTACGCCTAATCACCCCGCTCTATGAGTGAACCGGTCCTCAAAGCCATACTTCGCCTCTTTGCCATTGTTGCAAAAGAAGGCGATGTGACCCAGCAGGAACGCGACCACGTGCTCGCCTTCCTCCACGACCACCTCGGCCGCAAGTCGGTGATCGAAAGCATGGCGTATTTCGATGCCTACAGCAAGGACCTTGGTCCCGACCAGGAGAAAAATGTTCAAGCCCTCTGCCAGGAGATCAATCTGGACGTCACCCAGAAACAGAAAGCGGTCATCCTCCTGGAACTCATGAGCGTGGTGCTCGCCGACGGTGTCATTTCAGAAAAGGAAAGACAGTACGTCAAAACCATCGGCGCGGCACTGAACGTCAGCGGCGAGGAAATCGACCTGATGACGCGCTACATTCTTGGGCAGTCCAGGGACGACTACAACTCCAACACCATTCTGATCATCGATGCTATCCGGGAAAAGCCTTCGCGCTGCAAGCACATCTACCGCGAAAAACTCAAAGGACTCATCGCCATACTCCACCTCTCACAAGGCGACATGTACTTCTTCAAGTACATCGGTACCGAAGACGTCTATCTCAATGGCGTGCCCCAGAAGTCAACCAACATCAGTCCGCTGGCCCGAGGCAGCAGCATACGCTGGGAAGGAACGAACATGCGCTTTGAGGGCACCGAACCTGTTTACTTCGGAGAGATCCTGGGGCAGTTCAAAACACCGGGCACGACGGGACGGACAACCTTCGAAGCCAAGAACATCTCGTACCAGTTCAAGAATGGCCGCCTTGGCCTTCGGGAAGTGTCCATCTCGGAAGAATCCGGCAATCTCATCGCCCTCATGGGCGCCAGCGGAGCCGGCAAGTCTACCCTACTGCATGTACTCAACGGCAGTGAGCGCCCCTTTTCCGGTAATGTGCTCATCAATTCCATCGACATCCACGCTCACCCCGAAAAGATCGAAGGTATCTTCGGGTTTGTGCCACAGGATGACCTCCTCATGGAAGACCTCACGGTCTACCAGAATCTGTACTTTGCTGGAAAGCTCTGTTTTGACAACCTCAGCGAGAGCGAGTTGAATGAACTCATCCTCAAGACAATCAGTGACCTCGGTCTGACAGAAATCAAGGACCTCAAGGTGGGATCTCCACTCCACAAGACCATCAGCGGCGGGCAGCGCAAACGACTCAACATCGGCCTCGAACTATTGCGTGAACCCTCCATCCTATTTCTCGACGAGCCCACGTCCGGTCTCTCGTCACGAGACTCGGAAAACATCATCGAACTCCTCAAGGAACTTGCGCTGAAAGGAAAGCTTGTCTTTGCCGTCATCCACCAGCCAAGCTCTGATATTTTCAAGATGTTTGACCGGCTTGTCATTCTGGATACCGGTGGGTACCAAATTTACTATGGCAATCCCGTCGATGCCATTACCTTCTTCAAGCAGAATATCAACCTGATCAACAGTGATCAGGGCGAATGCCCCGAGTGCGGGAACGTGAACCCCGAGCAGATTTTCAATATCATCGAGACCAAAGTTCTTGATGAGTTCGGCAACTTCACCAACGAACGCAAGATATCACCCGAGCAGTGGAATGGCTTCTACAAAGCCAGGATCAAGGCAGGAAATTTCACACCATCGATCGAAGCTCCGGTTTCCAGTCTGCACCGCCCGAGCCGGCTGAAGCAGATGCGCCTGTTCGGACTGCGCGACCTGCTGTCGAAGCTTGGTAACAAGCAATATCTCGCCATCAACCTGCTGGAAGCTCCACTGCTGGCGCTCATCCTGGCCTTCATCACCTACTACTACAATACGGAAGACCCCACCAACAGCGGGTACGTCTTCATGAAGAACCTGAACCTCCCTGCCTATTTCTTCATGAGCGTCATCGTTGCCCTCTTCATGGGCCTTACCGTAAGCGCAGAAGAGATCATACGCGACCGGAAGATCCTCAAACGGGAAGCCTTCCTTCATCTGAGTCGTGGTAGCTACCTGTCGTCAAAGATGGCCATCCTGTTTACGCTGTCCGCCATACAGACCCTCCTCTTTGTGCTGGTGGGTAATGCCGTACTGCACATCGAGGGGATGATTCTCATTCACTGGGCCATCTTGTTTACCGTGTCGTGCTTTGCCAATATGGTAGGTCTCAACATCTCGTCAGCCTTCAATTCTGCCGTAACCATTTACATCCTCATTCCTATTCTTCTCATACCCCAGCTCATCCTCAGCGGTGTCGTGGTGAAGTTCGACAAGCTCAACCCGCTGATCGGCAACCAGGAGACCGTGCCGCTGGTCGGCGACCTCATGGCGTCGCGTTGGGCCTTTGAAGCTTCGATGGTGGCGCAGTTCAAGGACAACCGCTTCGAGAAGGAGTTCTACGAACTGGAAAAAGCGGTGGCTGAGGCTGATTACAAGAAGGTGTATTACATCCCCACCCTGCAGTCGAAGCTGGATTACGCAAAACAGAATTATCTCCGGCCGGAAGCTGATAAGGCCAAGGTGGAAGAGAGTTTGAATATTCTCCAGCATGAAATAAACCAGGTACTCCAGATCATTGGCAAGCATCAGTTCCTGGAGGTGGCCCTTCTGCAGCCTGCTACGTTTGACTCGGCTGTGTATAACAAAACGAGGACATTCTTGATGCAGCTCAAGCAGTTCTATACCAACCAGGCTACTGCAGCGGTGAAAGAAAGGGAGAAAAAGATGCACGCCTTGCGGGATCTTCTGGGCGGCGAGAAGGAGTATGAGCAGTTTCGTCAGTCGTATCAGAACGAGGCCATCACGGTGCTTGTAAAAAACCAGGATGAGCCGCAGCGGATTATTGAATCCCGTGGGCGCCTTATCCAGAAGATCTACCCGATCTACAAGGAGCCGGAGCCCGATCACCTCATAGACTTCGACGCGCAGTTTTACCTGCCGGAAAAACATTTCCTGCGCAACAGCATCGATACGTTCTACTTCAACCTGGCCGTGATCTGGGGTATGTCCATCATCCTCTACGTGCTATTGTACTTTGATGTATTGCGTAGGTTCCTGAACCGACTGGAAAACATATCCTAGCCATCGATGTTCTTCTTCCTGTCCAAAACGCTGGGATATCTCGTAAGGCCGCTGGTCATTGTGTGCGGCTTGTTCCTGGCGGCCTGGATTGCGAAAAAGAAGGGGCGCAAGAAGTTCTTTCTCATCTCCGGTCTTGCGCTGCTGTTCTTCTTTTCCAACGAGTTCATTGCCAATGAAGTGATGAACGTCTGGGAGATCAAGGCCACACCTTTTGAGGCGATGGACCGCACCTACACCTATGGTATTCTTTTGTGCGGTGCCGCGAAAAAGGAAGTTGGCCCCGACGACCGGGTGTACATTGGCTCAGCAGCGGATCGTGTGAACCATACCTTACAACTCTACAAGGGCGGGTACATCAAGAAGATCATCATTTCCGGCGGAAGTGGAAGGCTGATTGACATCGGTGAAAAAGAGGCTGATGATCTGGCCTCACTCCTGCGGCTGATGGGTGTGCCCACAGAGGACATCCTGGTCGAGAATGTTTCCCGCAATACGCATGAATCGGCTGTCGAGGTGAGCAAAATGCTTCAAAGCGAGACCCGTCCCTCCGACTGCCTGCTGATCACCTCAGCCTCCCACATGCGCCGCTCTGTTGCCTGCTTCAACAAGGCTGGCTGGCCCTGCACACCCTTCAGCACCGACTTCCATGGTCATACACGGAAGTTCACGTTTGACGTGCTCGTCATTCCGAAGCTGGAAGCCATCATCTGGTGGCAGACGATGCTGAAAGAATGGACGGGGTATGTGTCGTATTGGATGGTGGGGTATATCTAGGTTCTAGGTTGTGGGTACTGGGTTCTGGCATCCAAACTATTCTCTACGCAACACCTGCAGCGGTGGTGTGCTGATTACTTCACGCGAGTTGTACCAGCCGATGACCACGGTGAGCAGCGTAACCGCCGCTCCTACGCCCAGCAGGTCGATCCAGGAAACGCCGAGTTCTACTTCAAAGAAGAATTTGCATAGTGCCCAGCCACCGACGAGTGAGAGGATCATTCCTGTAAGCGCAGAGAATAAGCCTAGGTAGCCATACTCGATCAGTGTGATCTGTGTAATCTGCCGGGTGCGGGCGCCGATGGTTCTCAACAAAACATTCTCACGTATACGCACAAACTTGCTATTG
>CAYMPU010000066.1:0-6527 GCA_964392375.1 uncultured Ohtaekwangia sp.
GCACCAACACCCAGGCGTACAGGTCGAGCCAGTTCCCTTAAAGCGCCTCCCTCCTCGCTGAGTACGATCCCGATGCGAATCTTCACCAATCGAATACCCAAGGCATCCATCCTATCCATCGCCTCCTCCCATTTCAGTACAACGGTGGAAAGAAAATCCCTGCCCGCAGGACTGTTTTCGTGAAGCAAGGTATTCCCAAGACTGAATCCGTAATAGCCAATAGCTGAGGCACATACAACGGTTCGAACTTGGTGCTGGTTGGACGCAAGAAAATCATACAACAATGTTGTCGATTGGATGCGGCTGTCCATAATCTCCTTTTTCCGCACTGAGTTCCAGCGCTTATCGGCAATGCCGGCACCCGCCAGATGGATAACCGTATCTATCCCATCCAAAGCCTTCACATCCATCGTGCCCTTTTGAGGATCCCATTGGAATGATGGCACCGAACCCTTACGGATCGAACGCCCAATGTGCGAAACGCGGCATCCCTTTTGAAGCAATAGTGCTGTAAGCCTGCGGCCGATGAGTCCCGTGGCGCCAGTGATTAAAACTGAATTTGTCAAAACATCAAAATTTGAATGATCTTTACATACAAGTTAACCATTCAGGTATGAAAAAGTTGGTGATCATTCTTGCTCTTTTCTACAGCGGCATGGCCAATGCGCAGAAAGTAACAGTGAGCAAGAAAAGTGAACGTGTGAAGGGTGAGTCGGCCGAGGGCTACGGCACAACGCTGGAGGCCAAAAAGGAAGAAGTCGCAGCTGCCTGGTCAAAATACCTAAAGTCCTTTGGCAAAATAAAATCTGGTAGTGACTATCAATTCATCGAAGGGCCCGCCATGGGGGGAACGGTATACACCACGGGCATTCTATACGCACGAGCCCAGGGGAGCAGTGAATCGGGTTCTGTCTGGATGGGCATCAGGGCCGACGAATGGACAGTCAATGATATCAAGTTAGTTGAGGAGCAAGTGGAAAAGATTGTTTATCAATTCGGGATTACGTTTTACAAGGACAAGATTCAGGCCCAAATCAACGAGGCTCAGGAGGCTCTCAATATTGTCGTACGTCAGCAGCAGCGACTTCTGAACGAAAATAAATCACTGAATACAAAACTGACATCCAACGAGCAACAGAAGATTCAACTCGAGAAATCGCTCGAAGCAAACAAACTGGAATACCTGGTGCTGCAGCAAAAGATCGTCAACAACAAGAAAGCACAGGATTCTGTGGCCGCTGCAACAATACCCATCAAGCGGGTCGTCGAGTTGCATCAGGAGCGGTTGCGCAAAGTCAACTGATCACTTCGTTCGCCACATCCGCTTTTCAACATCAAAGTAAGTTCGTTCATCCGGAAACTCGATGTAGTCTGTGTTTCCGGTATGACTGGTGTAGTATCGTGTCAGGTCCTCGGCCCGCACCATCTTATCAAAAAGGAGCGCACTCCGAATGCTAAGCGTGTCCGGTTGCATTTTCCAGGTTCTGAATACTTCCTCATAATAGGAAAGATTGTCGTTATCGTCAAGCTTCAACTTGCCAGCGATTGCCACGCGTTTCTCCGTGAGACTAGGGGCTACCCGGCTTACCATAAAGTAATGCGTATGGTCATCGATGTAATAAGCGTCGAGCCGGTGAATCCGTTTCTGATCCTGGTAATGGTTGTCGTAAGCTTTGTAGAATCGCTCTTCAAAGGAAACTCCTTCCGGGGGCTTTGCCATGTACCGAATGATCTTGTCCATCATTTCGTCCTGCCTTGGCACTGATAAGTGAGACGTTGGGTTGTAATCCTTTTCGAAGCTGCAGGATTGAATGAGAATAGGGAAAAGAACAAGCAGGATTATCGTGGAGCGCATGGAATTAAAGTTACGATATAAAAAAGAAGCCCGCCATTGCTGGCGGGACTTCCTATATGCGTGAGCTATGGAATGCTAGTATACCTTGTTGAGCGGTTGGAACTCTGACCAACCATCGGTCCAATCAGCCGTGGCAGAGAACGCTCCGCGATAGGTTGTGGCTGAGAAGAAGGTAGCCAGTTTGGGATCCGTGAAGTTGCCTCCAGTATTTAGGTTATTAGGTCCTGCAACTCCTGCAATCAATGCAAAGTTAGGATTCGAAGGGTACGTAGACGATGTCTGGCTACCCCAGAACAGTGCTACTGCAACACCATGGTCATTGAATACGGTGTTATTGGTCACGTTATTGAATACCGTGTTATTGTTGGCTGTCCAATAGTCAGAGATTGCTGTTGCATTTCCGGCCGGGTTTGGTGCGATCGTCAGGCCAGTCGCAAAGGCTGCATCGGATGCCGATGTGGATGTGCCTATTAATGTGGTGCCCGGGACGGACAGAACGTTATAGGCATGCTTGCCCGCGCCGCTGTTGAGGTTATCCAGCGTGCCCTGATCATCTACGCGGATGCCCACGCGGTAGCCTGCGAAGAAAGAATTAAAGATCGAAATGGCGGTCCTTCTGCGGATGTGAGCTACATTCTGGTAGTTACCGGAGATAGGCCGCGACTGCTGATCGCGGGGGCCCAGTACTGTGATGTTCGAGAACACGCCACGGGTACAACCTGTGTTGTTGGTGCCATCGCAATTTGTGATGGCCGTTCCGTTGGCCTGGTTATCGCTTTCAAAAGCGTTGGATCCAGACTGGTCAGCAAAGAACGTGTTGCGCACAATGAGACCAAACTGCACATTACCTCCCCAGCCAAAGTCAGTATCAAAGTCGTCATCCCAGGTAGACATCGAGATGAGATATTTTCCATTGACGGTTCCTCCAAACCACTCAAAGCCATCATCACCGCCATAGGATACTTGAACATACTCTACAGTCGTACCACTGCCAATACCTCCCATGGTAAGGCTGTTCGTCTCATTGTTTGGAGTCAGTTCAATACCGGCATATTCAATCCGCACATGCTTCAGTGTACCTGAATCTTCGGTTGCATTGGTGGCAGGGGTTGCGCCCTCTGCTATGGTGCTTCCAAACGTCACCGGAGGGTTGATCCCTTCGATTGATGGCTTGGCGGTCTGGTTTACGAATGCGTTACCCAGCATCACAATACCGCCCCAGTCACCCCGGTCTCTGGCACCGACGGCCTGTGCCGATGTGAATACTACCGGGTTATTGGGTTCACCATTCGCAATCAGCCTACCGCCGGGCTGCACAACCAGTGTCGCTTTGGAAGCCTTATCACCCTTGATGATGGTACCTGCTGGAATGGTCACCGTAACACCGCTCGGTATAAACGTCTGTCCTTTGAGGAAGTATTGTTGTGTAGCATCCAGCGTTCGTGTTGTTAGTGTGCCTGAGAGCGTTTCCCCTACTGTAATAAGAAAATTGGCGATGGTGGAAGGATATCCTGCGTTGTCCAGCAGTTGGAAAGCCAAGGCAATGGTTGAACCGATGGCGGCATCTGCAGGAATGGTGTATTCGTAGGTGGTTGGCGAAGTCACGCCAGAAAGGGAAATGAGGTCTTCTTCAACGCCATTGACATACACGTACAACTCCTTAGCGCCATTGGGAGCATCGAAGTTGATGGTGACAGTGACCACCTCGCCGGGCTTGCCGGAATCTGAAGATGGATCAAGTGTAAGGTTGGCGGCGGGCTGAACTTTATTGTCTTCGCTGCACATCATCAGGAAGGTTGCCATCAAAGCAACCAGGAATAGGCTGATTTTCTTGTTCATAAAATTTTAATTTCGCATCAAAAGTAGACTGTCGCTGCCACGGACCCGTGAATGGCCAGTTAAGGTTTCTTTACTTGTCTGTTACCCGAACAGACTGATATCATAACATTGCAATAACCTTCAACGGCTATGATCGCGGACCAAACTTCCAGGTAAAGCCAAGCGTATATGTGGTGCCGACCTGGTATTTGCGAATGATGGCCTCCTCATCCGTACGGATGGTGTTATCATTGTTGTTATCCTGGTAGAAACTGTATGCGGCATCCAGCAGGTTACGGATATTGAGTTTGGTCTCAAATCGTTTGGCCCACGTCTTTGATATCTGAAAATCCAGCGAGTTTCGGGGCATTTCCCACCAAGAGGGGAATATCTTGTCGCCAACGCTGAAGATTCGCGGGCCAAAAACATTGTAGGCAACGTTCACCGACAAGCCTGAGGTCTCATCCAAATAATAAACTCCTGTGTTGATGATATACGGTGATTGTCCCTGAAGCGGACGGTTCTGGATTTGGTTTTGATTGGCTGCGGCCGTACCGATATCCACCGTACTTTCAATCCAGGCAGCATTAATGTTTATAGAAGTATTGCGAAGAAACTTCGACATGCCCAGACTTGCCAATGATTTTCTGAATTCAAACTCAACGCCATAGGAGGTTGCACTTGGTGCATTGCCATACGTGAGCTGAGGGTTTTCCGTTGTGATCTGAAGGTACGTCTCGATGGGGTCCTTAAAGTTCTTGTAGAAGCCACCCACGCTGATAATCTCTCCCGGGTTGGGGTACATTTCCCAGCGGAGATCAATGTTGTCAATGGTGGCCGTCTTCAATTGTGTATTCCCATACAGGGCGGCTTCATACTCAAACTGGTAGTAGAGAAAAGGAGCTAACTCGCGGAATTCAGGACGATTTACTGTCTTGCTGTAGGCAGCGCGTACCAGTGAACGGTCAGTAATGTTGTAGGCTATATTAACAGATGGTAGCGGCGAAAAGATTGGGTTATTTACCGCGACAGGTCCGGCGTTTGTTCTAGCGTTGAATTTCTGAACGTTGTATTCGCCACGGAATCCCACGGTGATGTCGAACTTACCCAGCGGCAATGCTCCACTCACATAACCTGCTGTAAGAAGGTTGCTTCCCGTATAAGCGTCCTGCAATTGCGTACCCTCTTCAATGACGAAGCCATCCTTCTTTTTGATGTTCTCCGGCGCAAAAACAGTAGTCAAAGGAAGGCGCGCGAGTTCCTGACCAATGGCCTGGTCAAAATCGGCTGTGTTTGGGTATAAGTAGTTGATGTAGCGAGCATCAAATGTGCGGGTTTTGTATTCTGCGTAGTAGCCGGCCTTGAGTGTGGGCCTCCGCTTTTCAGATTCGCCGAATTTCTTCTCAAAATCAACAGCGTTCGAAAATCCCTTGTCTTGCAATTTGGACCAGAATCTTCCGGTTTCAAACACATTGCCCGCCGCAGGCAATTGCATTGTGTACGGCTCTTCTGTCCCCGCGAAGGTCTTGTCACGATACGTTCTAAAGCGGCGATAATCCGGTTCGTTGCGATTAACCCAATTCATTCCCACCAGCCAGTTCACTTTCGACGATCCATCGCCGAGCTCATGGGATCCCATCAGCTGACCGGAGTAAATGGAGCGGCTCAGGTAGTGATACGCATAGTTGAGTCTATCAAAGTTCGGGTTCTGAATCTTGTCATCACCTGTCCGCACCGTCGACTCATGCTCGCCCACCTGAACGAAGAGGTTCTTAAATTCAATGCGATTGCGGGAATTGAGGGCGATGTTCCAGTTGTGAACAATATTGAATCGAACATCATTGCTATAGAAGTTGTCCGTGTACTCAAAACGCTTCTCTGCTGTAGTAGCTGTAAAGTCATTGTACCGAAAAAAATCAGCCTCAGCGTGAACATAGGAATTGGAATACATCAACGAAGTAAGGTTGCTGAATTTCACTTTGCCTGTATTGAAACTCCGCGACATACTGAAATTGAACCCCATGTCTAAAGGGGCCTGTTTTGTGTTGGGGGCAAAGTTGTTGGTCAGCGACTTGCCGGCCCGCTCCCGAAGACTGGAGTTCTTCTGGGAAGCACGCAAGCTGTTGGAAGACGGGAAGTCTTGGGGAAGAGCCCGAAAGCCATTGTCAAAACCCAGATAATCGGTACTGCTTCCGTTGGATGAGACAAAATTTTCACCCGTTGTGTTGGTTCGGTAACCAAAACTCAGTCCCACATTTGTAAAGTCATCATTGGTTGGCTGCTTGGTAACCACTTGGATAAGCCCGCCGGCAAAGTCTCCAGCCATCTCCGGGGTGGCACTCTTGTAGATCAACATCTGATCAATTGCACCGGCACCAATAAGATCAAAGGAAAACGAACGACGATCGATCTCTGTGCTGGGAGCGATTGCTCCATTGATCATCACCTGATTGTAACGCTCTGGAACGCCGCGGACAATCACAAAGCGGTTGTCTACGATGGTAACACCGGGCACCCGCTGCATCACCTGGGCCGCATCGCGATCAGGAAGGCGGGTAATCTGTTCGGAGGAGATGCCGCTAACGACAAGCTTGGCCTCACGTATGCTCTTGATCAACGATGCGTCGGTGTTGATCTCTCGTTTGGCCGTGACCACTACTTCTGACAATTCCGACACTTCTTCGGGGAGGGGTATTTCCAAGGAGGTAATTTTTCCACTCTCAACGACTACGGACGTAAGGGTCTGTGTCTTGTAGGTGACGAAAGAGACAATAATCGTATAGGTCCCTGGCTTGATATTCGATATCTGAAATTTCCCATCAATATCTGTAGCCGCACCCACGGTGGTTCCCTC
>CAYMPU010000067.1:0-20323 GCA_964392375.1 uncultured Ohtaekwangia sp.
CTGCTTTGATCTTCTTGTGCAGTAACCCCGCATAACGCAACGCCAGCCGGTTGTCGGTGTCACTGCTGAAGTTGTAGGGGAAGTGATGCTCTTCGAGATCGATATCAATATCCGGTTGAAATAACCGGTTGAACAATACAAATCCATCGGCTCCAATCTTGTCCATCCTCGAAATCATCGACAACGGGTTGGAGTAGAACGGACTAAGCTTCACGAACAACGGTATCTGCCGTGCTCCGGCGCGTACGAGCTCAAGTGTTTTCAATTGCTTTTCTTCAATCGTGGCGGCCTTCAGCGTGAAGTCGACATTGTTATTATAGAAATTCAGTTCCAAACCGTCAATGCCGGTCTCCAGCATCTTCAAGGCATACTCCAGCCACGATTCGTCGTTCACACAATTCAGACTTCCAATCAATGGAATGGTCAGGCGACTCTTCGCTTCTTTCAACTGACGCAGGTGCTCGGCGGGGCCGGCATGGCGCGCGGAAGGAAAAAAGGAGACGTGCTCGGCATCCCAGTCGCTGTAAGTCTCCTGAACCTGATCCAACTGGTACGATTCCAACTGGATCTGTTCCTCAAACAGCGACTTATACACAATCGCCCCTACTCCGGCCTGCTCCAGTTTTACCAGGTTGTCGACATCCGTGACGATGTTGCTGGCGCCCATGACGATCGGGTTCTTCAGCGTCAGTCCGCCATAATCGGTGGTGAGATCAATTGCCATAGTGTTGGGGTTTATGCTTCCGACAAATGTTTAATGTCTTTGAAACGCTGTTCGTTGTCTTTCTCTGCCAGCTCGACCAAGCGCTTCGCCTCTTCTGGGTTCGAAAGGTTGAGCGTCTTGTAACGGATTTCTTCGTCGAGATAGGCATCGAACTTGGTATCTACCTCTGCGCCATCCCAGGTGAAGGGATTCTGACCCTGGGCGCGAAGATCCGGGTTGAAACGATACATCGGCCAATACCCGCTCTTGGCGGCTTTCTCCGACTGCTTCTTCGCCAGCACCATGTTGTAACCGTGGGCGATGCAGGGCGAGTATGCAATGATGATGGAGGGACCTTTGTGCTTCTCAGCTTCGACAAACGCCAGAGCCGTTTTTTCACGGTCCGTGCCCATATTCACCGAAGCTACGTAGGCGCTGCCATAGGATGACATCATGAGCCCAAGGTTCTTCTTACCGAGTTTCTTGCCATCAGAGGCAAACTTGGCCACAGCACCGCGAGGAGTTGCTTTTGAAGCCTGGCCGCCGGTGTTGGAGTAAACCTCCGTATCCATGACCAGGACGTTCACATTGCGATTGGATGCCATGATGTGATCCAGTCCACCGAACCCAATGTCATAGGCCCAGCCGTCACCACCAAAGATCCATACACTCTTATCAACGAAGTAGTCTTCCAGTTCGATGATCTTGCTCAGTACAGGGCTCTCATTCTTTTTCTTCTCTTCCGCCAACAACTTCTTCACCTGGTCGGCATGCTCTTTCGCTTCCTTGTTCACCTCGTCGAACAAACGCATGGTATTCTCCAGCGCGGTCTTCAGCGGACCTGCGGAGAGCGTGGGTATGAATGCCTCCAGGTTCGTTTTCAACTGGCGGCGGTTGGCGTCGATGGCCAGGCGCATGCCCATGCCAAACTCGGCGTTGTCTTCAAAGAGTGAGTTGGCCCAGGCGGGACCGCGACCGTTCTTGTCTTTTGTATAAGGAGTCAGCGGGAACGTGCCTCCGTAGATCGATGTGCATCCCGTTGCGTTGGCAATGACCATGCGATCGCCATAAAGTTGTGTGACGAGGTGAATGTAGGGTACCTCGCCGCAACCGGAACAGCTCGGCGGGTATTCGAGATAGGGCTCTGCCACATAGGGGTTCTCCACAAAGGGCAGCTTCTCAATCCACGTCGCCGGGTTACCGGGAACGCCGCGGTATTCAAGTCGCTTGGTACCCGTGGGCACGGCGCCGTTCAATGGCATGGCCGACACCGGTATGGCATCACCTTTGAGTCTGAGGATCGGATCGATGATGTGATCGGCGAACCATCCTGAATTGGGTGGCACAACCTGTGTAATCTCGGCGAACTTATCACTCTCAGCAGGGATCGGAATCTCCATCACGGCGGCAGCCGAAGCATCGATGGCTTTCCAGTTCATCTCCACAATCTCCTGCCCTTTCCGCGCAAACTGCTTAGCCACAAACTTCTTGATGAGTTCGATGGCCTCCTCCTGCGGTAGCACGCCCGATACTTTAAAGAAGGCGGTCTGCATGACGGAACTGATGCGTCCGCCAAGACCTACTCCCTTCGCAATCTTCGATGCATCGATAGCGTATACTTTAATCTTCTTCTTGCGGATGGTCTCCTGCATATCCTTCGTGAACAGTCGGAAGATATTCTCCGGCTTCTGGCTGGAGTTGATCAGGAATGTCCCTCCCTCCGTGATGCCTTCCAGGATATCGTACTGCCCGATGTATTGCGAGCGGTGCAGCGCGACAAAGTCGACCTTATTCAATAAGTACTCGGAGTGAATCGGCTTCTTGCCAAAGCGCAAATGGGAAATGGTCCAGCCGCCGGACTTATTTGAATCATACTGGAAGTAGCCCTGCACAAACCGGTCGGTATTGTCGCCAATGATCTTGATGGCGTTCTTGTTGGCGCTCACCGTGCCATCGGAGCCGTAGCCCCAGAACTTGCAACGGACGATGCCTTCTTGTTCAGTGTCAATTTCTTCCCCGACTTTAATGGACTTGTTCGTGACATCGTCGTTGATGCCCACCGTGAAACCGTGCCAGCCGTCATTCTTCAAATGATCATACACGGCCTTCACCATGGAAGGCGTAAATTCTTTCGAGGACAAACCATAGCGACCTCCGATGATGCGGATATCGCGCCGTTCGGGGGCTAAAGCTGCTACGACATCCAAATAAAGCGGTTCTCCGATTGAGCCAGGCTCTTTGGTGCGGTCGAGTACGGCGATCTTCTTCACCGACTTGGGGATCTCGGCGATGAAGTCTGTCAAATCGAAGGGACGGTACAGCCTTACTTTCAGGAGGCCGACCTTCTCACCTTTCTTCGACAAGTAGTTGATGGTTTCTTCAATGGTCTCTACACCAGAGCCCATAGCGATGATGATGCGGTCGGCATCGGGTGCGCCCACATATTCAAATAGTTTGTAAGAACGACCAGTCTTCTCCGCGAATAGCTTCATGTACTTCTTCACGAGTCCGGGGCACGCGTCGTAATACTTATTGACCGTTTCTCTTCCCTGGAAGTAAACGTCAGGGTTCTGGGCCCCGACTTTGCACACCGGCGACTCCGGTTTGAGGGCCATGGCCCTGAACTCCTCCACAAACTTCATGTCCAGCATACTCTTGAGGTCGTCGTAGCTGAGGGGAATGATCTTCTGGATGGAGTGCGATGTACGGAAGCCGTCAAAGAAATGTAGAAATGGAATCTTGGCCTCGAGGGTGGTGAGGTGGGCGATGGCGGCGAAGTCCTGCGCTTCTTGCACGTTGGCCGACGACAGCATGGCAAAGCCTGTTCCGCGTGTGGCCATCACGTCGGTGTGGTCGCCAAAAATCGACAGTGCCTGGCAGGCCAGTGACCGTGCCGAGACGTGGAAGACCACGGGCAGCATCTCGCCGGCGATCTTGAACATGTTGGGCACCATGAGCAACAGCCCCTGAGAGGCCGTAAATGTTGTCGACATCGCTCCGGCAGTCAGCGAACCATGGATAGCACCGGCAGCTCCGCCCTCCGACTGCATCTGTACGACATCGACCCGTTCGCCAAAGATGTTTTTCCTGCCTTCAGCCGCCCAGGCATCGGCCCGTTCGCCCATATCGGACGAGGGTGTGATGGGATAAATGGCAGCGACTTCAGAGTACCCGTAGGCGATATTGGCGACAGCGGAATTGCCGTCGGTATTTATGTATTGGCTTTTCATGGCATGACTTTGATACTTGAAAGGTGGCCTTTTTAGCCCCTGATGCCTCTGTCACAGGTCACGGGAGGGGCTGATTTACGTCATGTGAAGGTCGTAGCTGGGGCCTTTTTTACCGCAGAGGCGCGGAGGCGCAGAGAAATGCAATTTGGGTAAGTATAGGCTGACCGTTTCCTCCGCGTCTCTGCGCCTCTGCCGTGAAACCCTTATGGGGAAGACTTCGACGATGGCGTGGTATCGAACCACCCGGCAAAAAGAAACAAGACGGAAGGGATTAGAAATCCAATCAGCGGAATGGGGATCGTCGCCGGGTTGATGAACCCCAGCGCAGCAAAGGCGACAACGGCAAGGATCCCGCCGGCCAGCTCCCACCGCCAGGCCAGCAACAGGCCGGCTATTCCGGTGATCGTGACCGTCAATTGAACCAAAGCATTTAGTCCCGGCGGTTCCAGCTTACCGGTTACCATGGAGTCGATCGAGGTAACTATGGATAGGAGCACAAATCCTCCACCGAAAAGAAGGCCTGAAACGCGTGCGATCCAGCGGATGGCCTTTAGGAATTTTGCCATGCGATGCAGGAACAACTGCTCGCCAAGGTTACGTCATGTCCACATAAAGCGCAATGATAATGGTCATGTGACGGGGGTTTGGCTACCCGGCCAGGGCACCCTCCACAAAATACATATCCACTTCGCCTTTGTTCTTGGCTTCAATCTTGCCCCGATACACACAATGAAATTCGTCCTTGATACATTCATAGGTGCTTCCGGATATATTCACTTTGCCCGGCATTCCATGGGACTCCATGCGCGATGCCACGTTGACCGTGTCGCCCCAGATATCGTAGGCGAACTTCTTTGTACCCACAATCCCCGCCACGACGGGTCCGGTATGGATGCCCAATCTCAACTCGAAGAACAGCTCGCCCCGGCTCTCCCTGGCCTGCTTTCTTTCCTTCATAAACGCCTGAATCTCGAGCGCGGCCCGTACGACATCCTTGTGATGCGTCTCGTTCGCCTGCGGAATACCTCCCGCACACATGTATGAATCACCGATGGTCTTGATCTTCTCAATATTATACTTGGTGGTAATCTGATCGAACATGCTGAAGTATTCATGAATCTCCCTGACCAGCAACTCGGGAGATAATCGTTCGGCGGCGGTAGTGAAGTTCTTGAAGTCGGTGAACATCACCGTCACCTGAGTGAAACTCCTGGATTGGGCCGTCCCGGTGTGTTTCAATTCCTCCGCTGTTTCGTGTGGTAGGATGTTCAGGAGCAGATTATCCGACTTTTGCTTCTCGGCAGAGATACTCACGTTCCTATCTTCCAGCATCCTTTCTTGCAAACCATTCTCGGACCGAAAATAGTTGATGATTAAAAAAATAAGAACAAACACCGTGATGTGGTTCGCCACATAGACATACTTCTGGCCTTCGAAGGTGAAAATCGGATCCATGATGTACTGTGACCACTTTCCTATTCCAAAAAACACCAAATTGGCAATGAAGTAGGCAATAACCACACGCTTGCTTTTGAAGAAGAGCATGGCAGCGGCACTGTTTGCAAAGAAAATGTATTCGGCCCCGTCCTTTCCGCCACCGGTAATGGCCAAAAACAAATACAATAGCATGCTGAATATGTTGAACGTATGGCAAGCAGCAGCATGCTTCCCATACCGGTTAAGGACCAAAGGCACGGAATATCCAATGACTCCAATCACACTCTCATAAAAAATATACTTTGCTTCGGCGGAGTTGGCATAGGCAATGACATAACTGCCGAAAACCAAAATCGCCCAGGTGCCGATGCCGTTGATCAGCCGCGTTCTCTTCTTATCAAAGGGAGAAGTGTCAGACGTTACACCGATATTAATGATGGCATTCCAAGCCCTCCACAAGGGACTAAGAAATACCCTTCGTATCATCTGCACCATAAGGTCACCAACAAAAGAATTACGTGCTATTGCGTCTTCGAGAGCTTAGACCTCTACCAGACCAACGTCAAAGGTAATCATGAGGATGTGAAATCCGATGTGCCCTACATCCTCTGCACTGGCAAAGATGAATAGAAAGCATATATTTATAGGGTTAATTTCCACCCCATGAGATCCTCCAATAATGTCAAGACACAGCGCCCCGACCAAGTTGTTTTGCCCAATGATGCAGGCGGGCAGGCTGTGTACAGTCTACCGAAGAATGTAGATGAGGTGATCGCACTGGTGAAAACAGCCAGAGCCAATAATGAGATCATCTGCCTTCGTGGAGCGGCGCATTCCATTCCACTGATCAATACACTTGAGAAGGGAGTCTCTGGAAGGAAGTACAGGTATGTCATGTTATCCAACATGAACAAGATCACGAGTTTCGATACAAAAAAAGGAATCATCACGGCAGAAGCCGGTATTCATTTGGGACTCGATCCCTCCGATCCCACGGGCATATCTACGCTGGAAAACTCGTTGCTGTATCAAATGGACAAGAAAGGCTGGGCCTTCAGTGACCTGGGGGGCATTACACACCAGACCTTGGGTGGATTCATTTCCACCGGCTCGTCGGGAGGCAGTACCGCCTTTTCGTTTCATGACAGCATTCTATCCTTGGACATGATTTGCTGCACGGCAAACGGTGTGGAAAAAGTTACATTCAAAAGACCAAATCCCGACAACCCGGATGATCCCTTTTATGGCGCCTTGATTTCATTGGGTGTCTTCGGGATCATTGTTTCCGTTACCCTGCAAGCTGTGCCGAGTTTCAATATTGTAGGGCAAGAGTCCATCACCACCGTAAAGGATTGTGAGATCGACATCTTTGGCCGTGGAACAAAGACCCGTAAGAGTTTTCGAAAGTTTCTTGAGACCACCACGTATTCGCGGTGCGTGTTGTGGCCACAAGCGAACGTGCAGAAGATGGTGGTTTGGTGCGCGACGCCGGTAAAACCCAAGAAAGGATTCAAGCCCAAGCCCTACCAGGAAGTACCCTGGATCGCGAACTCGCCCCTGCCAGCCAGCCTCGGTGCTGACATGCTGTTTACCGCCATGGGAAGGTGGCCTGATTGGCTTTCGGACGTAATGCCTGCGGATTCTCCTGAGTATGCCCAGGTCAAGGGCATGGTGGAGAGCCAATTCTACGATGCTATACTCCCGATGATCACCGAAACGCTTGTCCCCGTAAACCCGCCGTCGGGACCACAGAAATTTCAGGATCACTCCTGGTCGGGGTTGCCCATGGACAACCAAATGAACGACAAGGTGATGCCCGTTTGGTTTACAGAGTTGTGGATTCCAATCTCGAAAACCCAAGTGGTCATGAAGGCGCTGAAGAAATTCTATGCCCAGGGCCCAAAACAAACTGGCGCATTCTGTTGCGAGATCTACGCCGCCAAAAAAAGTAACTGCTGGCTCAGCCCATCCTATGGATCCGACGTTGTTCGCTTCGATGTATTCTGGTTTGGAAACAACAAAGAGAATCCTGGCGATGCATTTTACCCGCAATACTGGAAAGCGCTTGCCCCGTTCGGCTTCCGGCCACACTGGGGCAAGTTTCTCCCCGACCCGAAAGGTGCACAGGGTGTGCGCTATCTGAAGAAGCAATATCCAAAATGGAATAACTGGATGAAACTTCGTAAACAACTGGACCCTCACGGTCTGTTCCTCAATGATTATTGGAGGGCGCACCTTGGGGTTACCGATTAAACGCAGAAGCACGAAAGGACAATTCCATTCCTGATCACCCAGCCAATAAACAACACCCACACCATGATCAAACCAGGCAAAGACGGTCTTTATCATCCCGCCAGCGAAGACGATATCATCAAACTGATCAAGCACGCAAAGACAAACGGATTGCACGTCCGCGTGCGGGGCGCAGGACAGTCTGTCAACGAGGCGATCTTTACAGCTGGATTTCCTAAAAGCCAAAACATCAACATGCAGCTTGATCAGTTCCGCGCAGTAAAATTTGATAAGGCCAACATGCAAGTCACCGTGGGTGGCGGTTGCAATTTTTCGGTCGACCCATTTGATCCCATGTCAACCGAGAAGAACAGCCTTTACGGCCAGCTGTCGAAAAAAGGCTGGGCACTTGCCAACGTTCCCGAAGTGGCTCACCAAACGGTGGCAGGGTTCTTGTCAACCGGATCCTCGGCAGGATCAACACACCACTCGTTCGATGCGTGCGTAGTTGCCATTACCGTTATTGATGGAACGGGCACCCGAAAGACATTTACACGCTCGTCCAACCTGAACGATCCTTTCTTTGCCGTTGGGGCTTCTCTGGGCCTGATGGGAATCATTACTTCGGTAACGCTGCAATGTGTAAAAGACTTTCACGTTGTTGGCACATTAATGGTTCACCATGCCAATGCGTTGCCCTTCGATTTTGTTGGGAAGGGCAAGTCCAAGAAGCCATCCCTCGAGAAATACCTGGCCGATTCCGAATTCACGCGCCTGATGTGGTGGCCGTTTCCCACCGTCAACCGGGTTATTGCGTGGCAAGCACGAACCATGAAACCCAAAGACTACAACCGTAAAACCGGGACACGGCAAAAATTTAAACCACAACCTTATCAACCCACCTTCCCTCCCCTTTTTGGAACAACCTTACCATCACGGATGGCTGCAGCCATTGGGTTCCGCCTGCTGGGTATGTGGCCCGACTGGTTAAAGAAGCTCATCCCCTTCGATCGCACGGAACAAGAAGTTGAACAGATTGTGGCCGCACTTTTTCCGGCGCTTTACCCAAAGATGCTTGACTTCTTTTTCCCGCTTACCGACGCCCGAAAACAACGCCCCGTACAGCATTACTGGGACACCTGGAGCGCCGGGTTGATGATTGATGCCCAGGAATTCAGCGATACCTTGTTCAACATGATCTACACAGAAATCTGGGTGGATATCAAGCACACCGGGAAACTGATCAACACTTTTCAGGATCACTATGCGAAAGCCGGATTAACGGCAACCTGGTTTTACGCCACCGAAGTGTACGGTGCAAAGAAAAGTGACTTCTGGATGAGTCCCGGATATGGGCGCAACAGTGTCCGCATAAGTATTCTGTGGTGGACGACCAACAAGCAGCCAGCCATGCAGTATTATCAGCAGTTCTGGGATCTGCTCAGGCAAAAAGACATACCCTTCCGCCTGCATTGGGGCAAGTACTTGCCGCCACCAAAGTCAAAAGAAGGACCGGCATTGCTGCGGAATCAATATCCCAAATGGGACGATTTTATGACACTCCGTAAGCAGATGGATCCCGATAACATCTTCCTGACCTCCTACTGGAAAACACAACTAGGGATATCGTAAGTCGCCATGGACAGGGTTGAGACGACACCAGCGCGACAGCTTCTACCCACCTTCATCCAACCCATCATCGGTTTTGTGGTGCGGTGGTGGAATACGCTGATCAATATTGGCGTGTATGAAGGGTTAAGTAATTTTGATATCAAACGGATTCGACTGCTGAATGGCATCTGCCTCATTCCCGTTGTCGTCTTCGCGGGTCACGTCGTTTACTACACCGACCCGGAGCACGAGGTAGTCTTCTGGGAGAGCCTGCAGGGGATGATCTTCCTGAGTGTACCCGTAGTACTCAATCACTTTAGAAAGTACGATGCAGCGGCCTACTTCTTTGTGATTTACAGTTCCCTGCTCTACTCCTTTTTTGCCGTCTCCCATGGACCTATCGACGGAGCCGAATACATCCTTATCCCCGCTAGCGTATGCTCCATGCTATTCTTCAGACGGTTCGTGATCGTCGCCCTGCTCTTCCTGCTTAACCTGATCGCTTTCTTTATCGTGCAATATGCCTACACGGTCGTCAAGCCCTTCCTCTTTATGCCCGCCGGAGAAAATCTCTATTACTCCAATCTCTTCATTGTCTTTGTGGCCCTCTTTCTGGTCGTCAACTACTTTAAGGCCGAGAATACCCGCCAGGAAACACAATTGGAGAAACGTAGTGAGGTGATTGCCGCAGAAAAAGCGAAATCCGATAACCTGCTGCTCAATATCCTGCCCAGGGAAACGGCAGAGGAACTGAAGGAAACCGGCGGCGCGCAGGCCAGGTATTACGACAATGCATCCGTCTTCTTTAGCGATTTCAAGAATTTTACAACCATCGCCGAACGCTTGTCGCCGGAGAAACTCGTCTCGGTGATCGACCACTATTTCAGCAACTTCGATCGCATCGTGGCCCGTCATGGTGTAGAGAAAATAAAGACTATTGGCGATGCCTACATGTGTGCCGCTGGTCTCCCTAAAGAACGGGCCTCTCATGCGGTTGACATTGTGCGAGCTGCACTGGATATACTGGAGTTCATGCGAAAGACCAATGTGACGAGACAGGCCAACAACGAACCTTTCTTTGAAGCCCGCATCGGCATACACTCCGGACCTGTTGTGGCAGGTATCGTGGGCACAACCAAATTTGCCTACGATATCTGGGGCGATGCGGTCAACACCGCCGCGCGCATGGAATCGGGTAGTGAAGTTGGATGTGTGAATATCTCCGGTGCCACCTATGCGCTCATCAAGGACCACTTTCGCTGCACACCCCGGGGAAAACTCATGGTGAAGGGGAAAGGCGAAGTGGACATGTATTTCGTTGACGGCCCCATTGAAAACATAAACTAGTCACATCCCTCGCCATCATGCATAGCACCACCCAGGCTTTGTTCAGCCTCTTACTTATCTTTCTTTGCCTTTCGGCGGAAGCCCAATCCTACAAGAAACCGCAAAGCAAAGTGCTCGCGGTCAGTGGCGGCGGCGCCAGAGGAGCCTGGGGGTTAGGAGTAGTCGAGCAATTGGTTGAGCAGGGAGGCTCCTACCGGGCGGTGTTCGGAACAAGTACCGGCAGTCTCATGGCCCCCATGGTCTTGCTGCAGCAGTTCGATAAACTCAAGACAGAATACACCAGCGTCACGCAGAAGAAGATCTTTAACAAGAACCCCTTCAAGGTTAAGAAGGTGCATGATACCTTGAAGACACAGCTCAAGTCGTTCAACGCCATCTGGCGTCTCATCACCGGAAAGCCCACGCTGGGAGAATCAGAAAATCTGCGCGATCTTATTGAGCATTGTTTCACGCCCGAAGACTTCGCGTTGCTAAAACGCCTTTACGCGACAGACTCCTTGGCTTTATGTGTTGCCGTCACCAACCTGACGTCAGGCCGGGGCGATATCCGCAGCAGCGAGCAGATATCCGACTACCAGGAAATGGTGAACTGGATCTGGGCCTCTGCCAACACGCCCATCTTCATGTCGAACGTCACCATCCGCGACAGCGTGTATGTTGACGGCGGGTTGCGCGAGATCGTACCCTTGCGCGCCGCAGTCACCTACGCGATCAAGCATGGCATCGATACGGTCGAGGTGGTCATGAACGATTCCCAGCAAGCGTTGGATACGATGTGGAACATCAATAAAAAACAAAACAAAGGATATTTCAACGGCCTCTTGCGCGTGCTCGCCGTTTACAATGCCAATACAGAATTCTACAATCTATGGTCAGGAGAAGTGCTTACGGAACTGCACGATGTATCCATAGAAAAAGATCCGGGCACGGGCCAACGCGACCTTACGATCATCATTTACTCGATGCCATACGGCTTGTCCATGACCTACCGCGACGACCTGGGATTTGACAAGGTGAAGATGACGGAACTGCTGGATTCGGGAACGTATTTTATCAAGAATAAGAAATGGGACAAGTATACGAGACAGGTGTATAGAGCGAAGCGGGTTGGGGACTAGTTTCGGGTTCTGGGTTTCGGGTTTCGGGTTTTTGGGTGCGGGGTTCAACAGTTCAAGGGTTTAACAGTTCAAAAGTTAAACATTAGGAGAGTTTTCTGAATGTGGGAACTCGTTATCCCCCTTTAGGGGCAAGGGGCCTGGGGAAGGAGTTGAATTTGCTAGCTTGCCTGAGTTTGTTGTCAAGGTGAGAAGTACGAAAATAGAAGTTTACGCAATGTGTTCCCCCGCCCCCTTGCCCCTGAAGGGGGAGGAAGATTTGTGTGAATTGAAAACCAGACTCGTCGTACCGTTCTTGTTCAGTGTTTAAGTCACTAAAGGGTTGAGGCATATTTCAGTTTGGTATCTAGTTATCCCCCTTTAGGGGCAAGGGGCTTGGGGAAGGAGTTGAATTTGCAGATAATCTATGCGAGAGGCAACTGCGAAAAGTTCAACCGATCGCGCTGCGGGCACGTCACTGGTCGGCGGTCACTGTTCACTTTCCCAAGATGGCCCACGGGACATAATGTTCCCCCGCCCCTGCCCCTAAAGGGGGACAACTATTGATTGTGCAGGTCAATGTGCTTCCTTATTGCTTCAACCACTTGATCAACATGTGAGAGTACTTCCTCGTTAGTGAAGCGGATAACTGTAATTCCATAAGCCACTAAAGCTTCTGTCCTCATCCTATCATGAAACTGCTGTTCGAGTGTTTCATGGACGTCCCCATCCAATTCAACGGCGAGCTTGACTGCGTGACAATAGAAATCTACGATGTAATTGAGAATGGGGTGCTGTCGTCGGAACTTCATTCCCATCCGGTTATTTGACAGACGCCCCCACAGGAGTTTTTCCGCCTTAGTCTCAGTTTCTCTGAGCAATTGTGCTCGGTCAAAAATCCGTCCCGAAGCACCCAAATGCTTGCGTTCCTTTTCCATAGTCAAGTTTGAATAATTCTTACCGACCTTACCAAGCCACGGTCGAATACCATCAGGAAAATCAGATGATAAAATTTTCTGTTTCCATTAACCCAAACTCATTCCCCTTTAGGGGCAGGGGCCTGAGAAAGGAGTTGAGTTTGACGTCTGCCTGAGCGGCTTCTCCATGTGAGAAGTGCGAAGAGAGAAGTTTCAGCCAAGCGTTCCCCCGCCCCTTGCCCCTGAAGGGGGACGACTATTTGGCATTGATTTACCGATTACTGGTTGGGTTTCCCCGGAGACGGCGTTGTAAACTGCTTCCATTCACCCCCTCCGTCTGTCGACCGGCCAATGGAAATGTTTTGCGGATGCTCAGCGAAGGTGTAGCCGTCGATCGTGCGTGCATGCTGATCAAAGAATCCAATGAATTCACCATCGTGATCGAGCTTGAACTCGAGGTGCAGGGGTCCTTGCTCCGGCGTTCCGTCGGCCCAGAGGATTAGAAAGCCTCCCGGAGGTATTGTCGTCAGTTCGGGATGGGAATCATCAATCTTGTGATCGGTGGGCCGCGCTTTGTCCTGCGAGAGATACATCCCGCCAATGTTCACCGGTGTAGTGCCGGCGTTATAAATTTCAATCCAGTCGTCGTGTTCTTCACTGCCACTGGAGACATCGGGGCAACACGAAATATTATCCGCCATGATCTCATTGATCACCAACTTGGGAGGCCCTTCGCGAAGAAAGAAAAAGAGTACGCCTACTCCCACGATGAGGATCAGGGCCAGCAGGCCAAGGGTATTGAGGGAACGAGTCATTGTAGGTTCAGCGAGTTCAAATGTAACGTTGGTTGTAGACTTACACGAAATTAATCTTTGACTGTGCTATCGGCTGTTGGCATTTAGCTATTGGCTCTTGGCAGAGGCAGCCAACAGCCAATGGCCAACAGCTAACAGCCACTCCTCACATTTTTATAATCTTCGAGTCCATAATCCTCGGTGGCAGCTTCAACTGGCTCACCGCTTCCACAAAGGCAGGATGCTCTTTCTTGATGCGGTCATAGATCGGCAAGTTCAGCCAGCCATAATTACCCACCTGAGGGAAGTGGGCATTAATCTGTTTCAGTCTCTCAACAGCTTCGGGATAGTTACCTGAAAGAATAGAATACTCGATTAATCCCGACTCCATGTACCACTGTTCGGTAAGGTCCTCATCCAAATTCCGTTTCCTTATACCCAGCAGGGTCTTATGGTCCTGCTCCCTACCCAGAATAGCTAGCACAATAAACCTGTGTTCACTGTTGCCATCCTCTAATTTCAAATATTCAGCTCCTAATTTTCTAACCTGATCATCACGTTTTAGCAAGTAGTTGCCAACCACACCGTAGTAAAACCACATTTGTGTAGTGACTACACTGTCGGGCCTATTCAACTCGAGGAAGGAAAACAAGCCTTTGAAATCGCGCTTCTGCAACAACATGTCACAAGAGAACTCAAACCGGTTCCTCTTCTTGACACCTTCAGGTAACTGATCGAGACTCCCACCCCATAACCGAAAGCGGTAAAGGTTGCCGTCAAGCGACTCATTTAGGCTGTACATCATCGATGCAGCTTTCAGCGCATTATCATAATCACCATTGAGCGTTGTCAATGCTACCAGTTCATTCCAGTAGATTACACCACTGGGATTCTGCTTCAGGGATACTGAAATATGATCCAGTGCCTTATCCAGTTTTAGTTGACGCCTGTAGATGGCAGCCACCATCGATTGGTTCCCCGCTTCTTGCGGAGCTTCTTGTATGGCCTCTAAAAAAAGATCAAGGCCCTTTTGATAGTGACCAAGTGCCCAATACTCATAGGTACCCATCACGCTCTTCTTCTTCCAATTGTCTGGAAAATTGTCCTTCACATAATCCATGTACGGTTGGATCATTTCCAGCGTGAGCTTCACATCTTCGCCGCGGTTGAAATAATAATAACAATATTCTTCTACGATGCCCCACCAGGGCTCAATGAAAGAAGAATCCAGAGCAATGGCTTGCTGATACTCCGCAATGGCCTTCATCCGGTCATCGGGGCGATTTGATTTTAACGCAAGATCGAGCCCTTTCATGTAATGAGCGTACGCTTCCAGGTTCGGCGTCCCGATGGGTGTCTCACCGACATTCTTCACGGCGAACTTATCCATCACACGTTTCGCAATACTGGCCTGCACGTCAAAGATGTCGTTGTACCGCGTCTTGTAAGGAATACTCCAGATCACCTTACCGCTGACATCCACGAGCTCGACCAGCACCTGGATGTTGTCACCGGCGGTTTGATACATGCCGGTAAGAATGTGGGTGACGCCAAGCTCCTGTCCTATCGTCTCGGGCGACTTGTCCGATTGCTGATATTGGATGGTGGCCTGCAGCGAACTGATGAAATCAAACTGCTTGGTTAGTCCCAGCTGCGTGCTCACCTCCGAGGCGATGCCCACCCCATAGTGATTCATCGATGCATCGCCGGTGTTGTTGCGGAAAGGGATTACGGCGATGCTGGCTTTTGAGGGGTCTAGTACCGGACCAGACCGAAACATGTAGTAACCCGCTACAACCATCAGCAACAAGATGGCCGCTGCTACATTGACCTTCCACCAGGGTGAAGATGCTTCCCGTGGTTGATTGCCATGCTGCTTCTCCGAGCCCGGTGTAGTTTCAAAACCTTTTGTTTTCTCCTGCTGCAGCACGGCCGTACCGATTTCTTTCAGCGCATTGGCAACCTTATTGATCTGATCGCGGTAGCTCGCTTTGTTTTTGTTGTTCTCGGGGTGCTCTTCATTCACGCGCAGAGGCCGGTTCACACCCGGGGCGGCGTAGATGAACGGGATAGCACGAAGTGGTCCCGACAATGCCGATTCAATGGCTAAACGGTCAGCGACGTCAAGGTCGTGGATCTGGACGGGCAGCACCCGGCTGGCTACGTTGCCGTTGGCCAGTGTGATGTTGCTCCCCAGAGTATCCTCAGAAGCCATGCGAATGAAAGGCAAAAACTCATGCTGCCAGGCAAAGCTTGAGGGGTCGCAATACGTCTGAGAGACGATAGGAATGAAGACAATGCACTTCAGCTTCCGCGACAGCGATGCATCCACCTGATGTGTTTCCAGCAGCCCGTCGTGGGGATTCTCATCGAAGTAGATCGATACAGGGTTCTTGAGGGTAGCGTCGAGCTCTGCCTTCAGGCTGGCGACAAATTCCGTTACCCAGCCATCGCGCTTGTTGTCTTTCTGACGATAGCTGATGAAGATATCGTACTCGAAGTCGGGGTGAATGGACGGCATACCTCCAAAGATAACGATTTCGTCGGGAGGTTCGGGTCCCTACGCTGCCATCGCCTTACGCTGCCTCATCACCCACGAGATGGCTGTCCCGCCGACCAGCCCCATCGCTATCGCCGCCGAATAAGTAATCATTGGGTAGTCATCGTGCCGCTTGAGGACGATGCCATAAAATGCCCAGACGACCGCCATGGCAAGGTAGGGGTTGCGAAGTCTTCCGATAAGATAAATGGTTAGCGCTGCTCCGATGGCGATCAGCACAATGGTCCAAACAACCTCCGAAAGACCAAAGCCATTCCAGGAGATAGAAACAAGTACAGTCGTCACATTGGCGATGGTAGCAATACAAATCCAGCCGAGATAGATCCCAAACGTAACGCGGGCGAGGTTGTCGTTGACGTGTCGCAGTTCTTGGTTGATTGCAAACAGTGTCCGCAGTAACCACCCCATAACAATCAACGATAAGACCAGTTGCTCATAGTGCCACAAGAATATCCACGATACATTCAGCAGACAACTCAACGCGAAGAGCCAGCCGATGGCCAACTGAGCAGCATTATCCTTTCGGAAGAACTGAGCCACAACAAAGGCCAGCAGCAGCAAGTAGATCAGCCCCCAGATCGCAAAGGTTATTCCCGCCGGCACGAAGAGATTGGCGTATTGATCCGACAACATGCCGGTCGTCTTGCCGTTGATCGGGAGCGCGTTGGCGAGATAGTTGACAACAACCACCAGAATGAAAGCGGCTGCGTTAAGGAGTTTTTTTGTCATGCGATTATTCACATTGATCCATTATTCGAGAAAGGCTAACACAATCTCCAGCTTACCAGCCTCACTCATCACTTCCGGGTTCAAAATGGTCTCGCTGAAGGGAAGCCAGTCGCGTGAAGCCGGGTCGAAATAGTAAGCAGCCTCCTTACCCAGAAACAGATTGTAGTCCATTTTGTTATTGCCCGCGACCACATATCCCGGATAATAGTATTCATAGCCCGCCGTTTGCAGATAATCCACGGTGAGCAGCACGAGGTATTTCCCCAAGCTCCTTCCCTTGTACGCAGGATCAAAGAAATGCAGGATGGATGTCCCAGCCTTCTGACCGAGGTCAAAGTACCCTGCTGCGATCAGCTTGTCGTTGTCAAAGACAGAAATTGACTTGGTATTGAAAATGGTTTGTCCTGAACCCTCTTCACCATACAATGCATGGTGGATACTGGAAGCGCCTTCAAAGTTGATGGACTCCCGGTACCGCCGGTAAAGCTCTTCATGCTTAGGTTGTATCGCCGTCAGATCTTCAATGACCACCCTGCACGATGCATTCAGTCTTCTGATTCTCCGGTGTGAGGTGTGGCTCCTTACTTCCACTAGCGGAAACCGCAGCCAATGGACCCGGTACAATTCTTCATGAAGCAGGTGCGTCGTAGTGAAGATCGTCTGATGCATCCGGTACCACCCCCTGGCCAGGTACTCATCCAATGCCTCAGGGCTCAGCGATTCCGGCTTTTGTGTTTCGTGATAGGCGATCACAGGTTGGCGTTCAGGTATTCAAGTATATTAAAGAATCGCGGTTATGACAAGGGTCGTTGTGGGGTGGGCGGTGAGCGGTAAACGGCTTGCCCCGGCCGAGCACCTCGCCGTGCCGGGGTGAACAGTAACCAGTGAAGGAGCTGCCTGAGGCTCTCGAAGGCAGCGGTCTGTAAACGGCCGTGCCGCGGTGAACGGTAAACGGTGGACAGTGAACAGTGAACGGCTTGCTCGGGGGTCCCAGGGCACTTGTCAAACCCCCGTGCAAACAGTATACTTGGTCCTTATATATAGTGCATTATGAAGAAAATTACACTCACGCTTTGTGCGTTGCTCATCCTAACCAGTACTTATGCCCAGGAGTCGTACCGACGCTGGAGGAAGACCAACCAGATCCGGATCGACAAATTTGACCTTGTGCTGCCGGAGGTCATGAGGGAAAACAAGATTGACATGTGGATCATCATGTGTCGGGAAGGCAATTTTGATCCGCTGTATTCCTTCCTCGGCGAAGGCTATGTGGGTCATAACGGCTATTACATCTTCACCGACACCGGTAAGCCACGCATCGAAAGGGCTGTGCTCGGCATCGATGGCTACCTGTTGGAAGAAGGGAAAGCTTATGACTACTTCGGATCGGAGTCAGAGTTGAAAGCCTTTGTAGAAAAGCGAGATCCTAAGCGGATCGGACTGAACATGTCCAAAGACATTGGCCGCACCGACGGTCTCTCCTACACCGGTCGGTTGGAGCTCGCCGAAATTCTGGGCAAGAAGTATGAAGCACGATTTGTCTCCGCCGAAAAGCTGGCGTCGGATTTCCGCTCACGGCATGTGGCGAGCGAGATCGCTGTCTTCGCCGAGGCTGGCGACTACTCCTACCGCATCGCCGAACGCGCCCTTTCCAATGAAGTGATTACACCCGGAGTAACTACACTGGAGGACGTAGCCTGGTGGATGAAGGAGGAACTCTTCAAGAACAACCTCGAGTCTTCGTTCGGCATGCCCTCCGTTTACGTCACGGGTCCCAACGGCATCGAGGCCACCTCCTCCTCTCGCATCATTCAGCGCGGCGATATCCTCATGCTCGACTGGGGAGTAGGACTCATGAACTACTACACTGACATGAAGCGGATGGCCTATGTTCTCAAAGAAGGTGAAAAGGAAGTGCCCTCGAGCATACAACGAGCGTTTGATCAGGCCGTCAAAGTAAGGGATATTGTCATCCATACCATCAAACCGGGCATCACCGCCAAACAGAATGAGATCAACGTGTACAAAGCGCTTGAAGAGGCAGGCTTCGCTCCTATCGAATTCAACAAACCCGGAGCCAATGACAAGACCGATGTTGTCATTGGTTGTCATTCCGTCGGCGACTGGGGCCATGGCACCGGTCCATCCATCGCCTTCTTCAACCCCGTTCAACTCACCTACACCGTGAAGCCCACCAACCTGTTGTCGATCGAGCTATTCGCCTACACCCCCATGCCCGAATGGGGCGGCAAGAAGCTGCGGATCCCACTGGAGGATGATGCTGTGGTTACAGAGCGTGGCGTGGAGTGGGTGTATCCGGCGAATGGGAGGGTGCAGGTGATTCGGTGATCCCGGAACAAGTCCGGGATGACAGTCCCGGTGCTGGGGTGAACGGTAAACAGTAAACAGTGAACGGTGAACAGTCCCGGAACCCCGGGGCAAGTCGGGCAGGCAGTCCGGGAAGACAGGAACGCGCCGACAACTGTTGAACCCCTGAACTGTTGAACTGTTAAACCCTTCAACTGTGAACCTTGAACCCAAAACCTTGAACCCGAAACCCTGAACCCGGAATCGAGAACCCAGAACCGAGAACCCCTACGCAACCTGTGTAATCACTATCTCCTTTCCATTGAACACCAACGTCTCCCCTGCCTTGTGGCCCATCAGTGAGACGCCGATGGGTGATGAAAGAGAAAGTGCATACCACGTGATTCCATTGACGAGCAGCTTCCCGGCTGGAATCGCGATGAAGTAATTACCCTGATCTGTGTGCACGAGACTACCCAATCGAACGGTGTCCGATGTTTGTCCGGCATGGATGCGCTCCAGGACCTGCATCAGTTTTCTGGCTTCGGCCAGTTGCCCGCTTCCCTTCTCAATTTCCAGTTGAGCCATCGCCCGGCCGGTTTCGTATTTGTCGCCGGAACTGCTCTTAGTTTCCTGGTTGGCGGATTGCTGGGCCAGGTTTATGGCTTCTTCGGCAGAACGTATCCGGGCCTCAATGTGATCACAGCAAAAGGCGATGAGCTTTTCCTTAAGTCCAATAAGCTTGGTGGCGTCCATGAAATACTGATAATGACGAAAGTACGCATTGAAATCAGCCCTTGTTGGCATAATCGGACCAAACACTTAGTTTTGCAGCCATTCACTCCTGTTTTCATGGCTTAATCATGAGAATCAAGTGAATCAAGGTCTGGTCTCGTGGCCGAGCGGCTAGGCTGAGCTCTGCAAAAGCTCCTACAGCGGTTCGAATCCGCTCGAGACCTCTGAATCGAAGGGGCTGCATGTATTGCAGCCCCTTCCTCATTATGGAGCTTTTGCAGAGCTCTTGCTCTGCTTTATAATTGTTCTCCTACAGCGGTTCGAATCCGCTCGAGACCTCAACCGGAGAAAAGCCGCCCCGACGAAGTCGGTGGCGGTTTTGTTTTTCATGGGCGAGCGAAATGTCTCATTTCGGCGAGCACAAGAAAAACAAAACCAGCCTGCCGCAGCGTCTCGCGAAGGCAGGCGTGGCTTTTCGGAGGTTGAAGCGCCCACCCCCAGGATCAGCGAAGCTAATCCGCCAGCCGAGCGAAATGTCTCATTTCGGCGAGCACAAGAAAAACAAAACCAGCCTGCCGCAGCGTCTCGCGAAGGCAGGCGTGGCTTTTCGGAGGTTGAAGCGCCCAC